>DASWGI010000141.1:0-32017 GCA_036393835.1 Myxococcales bacterium
GGGCCCATCACCGCGATCTCGGCGGTCGGCCAGGCGAGGTTCACGTCGGCGCGGATGTGCTTGGAGGACATCACGTCGTACGCGCCGCCGTACGCCTTCCGCGTGATCACCGTCAGCTTGGGCACCGTGGCCTCGGCGAAAGCGTAGAGCAGCTTCGCGCCGTGGGTGATGATCCCGCCCCATTCCTGCCCGGTCCCCGGCAAAAAGCCCGGCACGTCCACGAAGGTGACCAGCGGGATGTTGAAGGCGTCGCAGGTGCGCACGAAGCGCGCCGCCTTGCGAGAGGCGTCGATGTCGAGCACGCCCGCGAGCACCGCGGGCTGGTTGGCGACGATCCCGATGGACTGGCCGCCGAGCCGCGCGAACCCGGTCACGATGTTGCGCGCGTAGTGCTCCGCCACCTCGAGGAAGTGGCGGTCGTCGACCACCGCGCGGACCACCTCCTTGATGTCGTACGGCTTGTTGGGACTTTCGGGGACGATGGTCTTCAGCGCGTCGTCGCGCCGGTCCGGCGGATCCTGCGTGGCCACCACCGGCGGGGCGTCGAGGTTGTTCGACGGCAGGTAGGAGAGCAGCTCGCGCAGGATGCGGATCGCGCCGGCCTCGTCCTCGGCGGCGAAGTGCGCCACGCCGCTCTTCGTGTTGTGGGCCTGCGCGCCGCCCAGCTCGTCCTTGGTCACCTCCTCGTGCGTCACCGTCTTGATGACGTCGGGACCGGTGATGAACATGTAGCTCGCGCCCTTGGTCATCACGATGAAGTCGGTCATGGCGGGCGAGTAGACCGCGCCGCCGGCGCAGGGGCCGAGGATGGCGGAGAGCTGCGGGACGACGCCCGAGGCCCAGACGTTGCGGTAGAAGATCTCCGCGTAGCCGGCCAGCGACACCACGCCTTCCTGGATGCGCGCGCCGCCGGAATCGTTGAGGCCGATCACCGGGCAGCCGGTGGACACCGCCAGGTCCATCACCTTGCAGATCTTCTCCGCGTAGGCGCCCGAGAGCGAGCCGCCGAACACGGTGAAGTCCTGCGCGAAGACGAACACCTGCCGGCCTTCCACGGTGCCGTAGCCGGTGACCACGCCGTCGCCGAGGATCTTCCTGTTCTGCATCCCGAAGTCGTCGCAGCGGTGCACCTTGAACTTGTCGAGCTCGATGAAGCTCCCCGGATCGAGGAGCAGCTCGATGCGCTCGCGCGCGGTGAGCTTTCCTTCCTCGTGCTGCTTGTCGACGCGCTCCTGGCCGCCGCCCAGCTCGGCCTGGGCGTCGAGCGCGGCGAGCTTCTCGCGCGCGCCCAGCGCGGCCAGACGCTCGCTGCGCTTCGCCGAGGAGATCCCGCCGGGCGGCTCCGCTTCCGGCGGGGCCTTCGCGTTCTCGTCGGACATCGGGCGCGCACCCTACTGAAGACGGCGGTCGCGCGCAAAGGGAACTACTTGAGTGGCCAGCGCAGCTCCACCTCGGCGCCCGCGGGGTGGGGGCGCCCCGTGACGACCACCGGGCCCGAGCCGCGCAAGAGGCCCCCGACCGTCAGGCGGCCGGCGTACAGCGCGGCTGCGAGGCCGCCGTGAAGGGCATCCAGCGGCGTGAGCTTCTGCAGCATGGCATCGGCGGCGCCCAGGTCCACCTGCGCCTCGAGCGCGGAGGTCCCGCCGGACGCGCGCGGGTCCGCGGGAGCACCCGCCGGGCACGGCGTCCCGAACCAGGCCGTGGTCGCGTCGGCGCGGACGCAGAGCGGCCGGGGCCCCTGCGCGTCGGCGGCGCCTTCCGCCGGGGCAGGCGCGGTGACCGCTTGCAGCCGCAGGGCCCACAGGGCTTCCCCTTCGCTGGAGAGCAGCCGCGGGTCGCCGCCGTCGCTCCGCACCACCACGCGCTCGGCGGCGGCGGCGGCGCGCTGGGCGAGTTGGTCCGGCGCCTGGCGCGCCGCGGGTGGAAGCAGGGCGCCGAGGTAGGCGCGCGCCGCAAGCGCAAGCGCCTCGCGCCCCGAAGGCCCCAGGCCGGCGCGCAAGCAGAGCAGCCATGCGCCGGCGCAGGCCGACGGTCCGGGCGCGGCGCCGGCGAGCAGCGGCGCCGGGGCGATCAGAAGCCCCCGCGCGACCAGGCCCCGCGCCGACGCTTCGAGCGAGAGCACGGCCGCCCGGAGCGGATCGGCGCCGCGCGCGACCACGGCCGCCGGGTCCGTGAGCCGCGCCAGCGCGGGGGCGAGAACGCGGTCGGACGAGAGCGGCGCGGCGGCGCGCGTGCCCGCCTGCGCCAGCATCGCCACCAGGGCGATCGCGTGCGGCCCGGAAGCAGTGATCAGCCGCGTCGCGCCTGCGACCGGCGCCACTGCTCCGGCGCGGGTCCGGCGCCCTTCTCCGGCGGCCAGCGCGCCTCTCAGAGGCGGGGCGCGGACCGGCCGCGCGGGTCCCGACTCCGCCAGCCAGGACTGCAGCCGCGCCCGGGCGGCCTTCGCGTCACGCACGGGGGCGGTCAAGCCGGCGGAGCCGCTCGCGAGCACGACGGCTCGCGGGCCGGACGGGGCGAGGCCCCACGCGAGCGGGTTGGCCAGGAGGTCCGGCCCGACCAGCGCGGCCATGCGCGGTCCCGCCGCCAGCGCCGGGGCCCGCTGCGCCACGCCGTCGAAGAAGGCGCGCAGCCCGGCGGCGCCCTGCGCGCCGTCCAGCAGCACCGCCGCGTCCGCGCGCGCGGGGACGAACGCAGCCGCCGATCGCGCTCCAGGGCCGGCGCCGGCAGCCGCGCACAAGAGGGCAAGCGCGATCACGCGCGCCCCACCGGGCTCGCGCGCCCCATCACGCGGGCATCTGCGTCCCGGCCGCCTTGGCCGCTTCGGCGAGCTCCTGCGCCTTCTCGCGCGCCCGGCGCGCCATCGCCCGGCGCATGTAGCCGTACCCGAGCACCAGCGCCGCGAACAGGGGGGAGAGCGCGGCGCCCACCGTCCAGCCGGAGTGCTCCGCGAGGAACCCCCACACGGCCGCGGCCGCGGGGCTGAAGAAGTCCCCGTACCAGACCAGCGCCCAGACCGCGCCGCAGAGCGCGAACGCCAGCGCGTTCGCGACCAGGAAGAACAGCACGCCGCGCTTGCTCGGGATGGGCAGGACGTACTGCTTCTCGGCCACGGCTTCCTCCGGGGACGCGAGGCTAAGGCGGCCCCGCCCCCGAGGCAAGCGGCAGAATCAGCGGCGGACGACGACCGCGCCGCAGAGCTTGTCGTGCAGGGTCTGGCCGCGCGGGTCGACGAGCGCGAGGGCGAACCCGGAGAGCCCCAGCGCGGCCGAGGGGATCGCCAGGGCGGCCCGCGCGAGCGCCTTGCCCACGGTGAGGGTCCCGCCCCGCTGCGACTCGACGCGGAGGCCGGCCAGGGCGAGCCCCGGCGTGCGGCCGCCCAGGGCGGTGAAGAGCCACGAATAGGCGACCGCGAGCAGGGCGCAGAGCGCGCCCCACAGCGCCGGCAGGCGAGGTCCGCGGAGCAGGAGGTCCAATCCCTGGTCCACGGAGCCCGGGGCCCCGCGCAGCAGCGCGGTCGCGACGGCGACGTGGAGCGAGGCGCAGGCGAGGACGACGGCCAGGTCCACGGACCAGGCCAGGAGCTGCGCGGGGGCCGAGGGACGGGCGGGGGTCGGGTTCGGGGTCGGGGTCAATGTCGAGGTCGGGTCGGAGGTCGCGGCCGCGGTCGCGGTCGAGGTCGAGGTCGCGGTCGAGGGTTCGTCGCCGGGGTCGTCCGCCTGCGGCAACGGCGTCCAGATCGGCCTCGCGGTCGCGGGCACCGGGAAGCGGTCGGTCGGCGGCGGCGGAGGACGCTCGTGCGCGGCGTCTTGCCAGGCGATGCCGCCCTGCCGGTCGCCGGCGAGCTGCACGACCTGGGGCGCCGGGGGATCGGACTCGATGGAGAAGGCCGCGCCCGGTTCGCGCGGATTGAGAGCGAAGCAGCGCAGGCAACGGTCGGCGAGCGGCGGCAGCGGGTGCGAACAGCGCTGGCAGAGCATGTGGCGAAACGTACGGGGAGCGCGGGTCGGGTCAACAATTCTGCCGCCTTGTCGCAGCGGTCCCGAAGCGTTATTCACCCGCGCGCCACGGAGGCTCGAGCATGGCCACCCGCATCGAGAAGGACACCTTCGGTCCCATCGAGGTCCCGGCCGCCCGGCTGTGGGGCGCCCAGACGCAGCGGTCGCTGATGAACTTCAAGATCGGCACCGAGAAGATGCCTCCGCCGCTGATCAAGGCGCTCGCCCAGGTGAAGCGCGCGGCCGCGCAGGTCAACCTCGAGCTGAAGCTGCTCGACCCGAAGAAGGCCAAGGCCATCATCCAGGCGGCCGACGAAGTGATCGCGGGCAAGCACGACGGCGAGTTCCCGCTGGCAGTGTGGCAGACCGGCAGCGGGACGCAGACGAACATGAACATGAACGAGGTCCTCGCGAACCGGGCGAGCGAGATCCTGGGCGGTCCTCGCGGCGAGGAGCGCCTCGTCCATCCCAACGACGACGTGAACAAGGGCCAGTCGTCCAACGACGTCTTCCCCACCGCGATGCACGTCGCGGCGGTGCCCGCCATCGTGGACCAGCTCATCCCTTCGCTGAGCCTCCTGCGCGACACGTTGTCCCACAAGAGCGAGCAGTTCCGCGAGGTGGTCAAGATCGGCCGCACCCACCTGCAGGACGCCACGCCGCTCACCCTGGGCCAGGAGATGTCCGGCTGGGTGGCGCAGCTCGACCATGGCATCCGGCACATCGAGAGCGCGCTTCCCCACCTGCGCGAGCTGGCGCTGGGCGGCACCGCGGTGGGCACCGGGCTCAACGCGCACCCGGAGTTCGCCGACCGCGTCGCCCGGGAGTTGTCGCGTCTGACCGGGCATCCGTTCACCAGCGCGCCCAACAAGTTCGAGGCGCTCGCCTCGCACGACGCGCTGGTGTTCGCGCACGGAGGCCTCAAGACGCTGGCCGCCTCCCTGATGAAGATCGCCAACGACGTCCGGTGGCTGGCGTCCGGCCCGCGCTGCGGGATCGGCGAGCTGCGCATCCCGGAGAACGAGCCGGGCAGCTCGATCATGCCCGGCAAGGTGAACCCGACCCAGAGCGAGGCGATGACCATGGTCTGCTGCCAGGTGTTCGGCAACGACGTGGCGGTGAACTTCGGCGGCGCCTCGGGGAACTTCGAGCTGAACGTCTTCAAGCCCCTGGTGATCAACGCCTTCCTGCAGTCGGCGCGCCTGCTGGCCGACGCGTCGCGCAGCTTCAACGACAACTGCGCGGCGGGCATCGAGCCGGACCGCGCCCGCATCGACAAGCTCTTGCGCGAGTCGCTGATGCTGGTGACCGCGCTCAACCCGCACATCGGCTACGACAAGGCGGCGAAGATCGCCAAGACGGCGCACAAGGAAGGCACCACCCTGCGCGAGGCGGCGGTCAAGCTGGGGTTCCTCACCGGCGAGCAGTTCGACCAGTGGGTGCGCCCTGAGGACATGACCGGTCCGAAAGCGAAGTGAGCCTGAAGATCTCCACCTGGAACGTGAACGGGATCCGCGCCCGCGCGGGCGAAGTGCTCGAATGGGTGCAGCGCGAGAAGCCCGACGTCCTCTGCCTCCAGGAGATCAAGGCGGCGCCCGACAAGGTTCCGCAGGAGATCTGCTCGCCCGCCGGCTACTGGTGCTACTGGCACGGGCACAAAGGGTACTCGGGCGTCGGCCTGCACCTGCGGCGCGACGCCTTTCCCGAAAAGCCCGAGTTCGCCCATCCCGAGTTCGACCACGAGACGCGCATCGTCACCGCCCGCGCCGGCCGGCTGCTCTTCGCCTCCGTCTACGTCCCGAACGGCGGCAAGGACTATCCCGCGAAGGTGCGGTTCCTGGAGGCGATGGATCGCTGGGCGGCGGCCGAGCGGGCCTCGGGGAACACGCTCGTGCTGTGCGGCGACCTGAACGTGGCGCGCGAGCCACGCGACGTGCATCCCAAGCTGCGCAACCCGGAGCAGGTCGGGCAGACGCCGGCGGAGCAGGCGATGCTGGAGAAGATCATCGGCCACGGGCTGACGGACCTCTCGCGCAAGTTCCACCCGGACGACGACCGGCTCTTCACCTGGTGGGCCCCCTGGCGCCAGATGCGCGAGCGCAACATCGGGTGGCGACTCGACTACGTGCTCGCCGGCGCGCCGCTTGCGGAGAAGGCCGTCTCCACCGAGAGCCCGCGCGAGTTCGGCACCAGCGACCATGCCCCGGTCACCGCGGTGTTCGACGTGCCGCTCGAGCGCGCGAAGCTCCCCGACGAGCCGCTGCCGGCTCCGCCCGGCCAGATCCCGCTCTTCTGACCGCGCGACGCGTCACGGATTGAGCAGCTGCACCGACCAGGGCGCGCCCGGCTTCTCGCGCGTGTACAGCTCCCGCTCGTGCAGGCGGTTCGGACGGTTCCTCCAGAACTCGATCGACAGCGGCTTCACCCGCAGGCCGGACCAGTGCGGCGGCCGCGGGACGGGCATCCCCTCGAACTTCTCGGTGACCTCGGCGAGCTTCGCCTCCAGCTCGGCGCGCGAGGCGAGCGGGCGGCTCTGCGCGGACGCCCAGGCGCCGAGTTGGCTGCCGCGTGCGCGCGTCGCGAAGTAGGCGTCGGCCTCCTCGTCGCTGACGCGCTCCGCGCGTCCTTCGAAACGGACCTGCGATTCGAGCGGTCCCCACCAGAAGAGCAGGGCCACGTCCGGGCGGGCGAGCGCCTCCCGTCCCTTGCGCGAGTCGAGGTTCGTGTAGAAGACCAGGCCGTCGTCCGCGTCCTTGAGCAGCACCACCCGCGCGGAGGGCCGCCCGTCGGCGCTCACCGTGGCGAGAGTCATGGCGGTGGGCTCGACGATCTGCGGCGTGGCCCTGGCGCGCTCGAGCAAGGAGAGGAACCGCTGGAGGGGATCGTCCTGCGCGGGGCGGCGGATTTCCATGGCGGCGGATCTGTACCCCACGTGCTATGCAGCCGCCATGGATCGCTGGCTCGCGCGGCTGGAGCGCCGGTTCGGTCGGTACGCGCCCTCGAACCTCACCTTCTGGATCGTCGCCCTGCAGGGCTTCACCTTCGCGATCCTGTTCGTCAAGCCGGCCGCGCTCCAGCTGCTCATCCTCGACCCGTCGGCGGTCGCGCGAGGCGAGGTGTGGAGGCTCGTCACCTTCCTCTTCCTCCCCTGGGGACCGGCGAACGGACCGTGGGCCATCTTCACCATCTTCGCGCTGCTCTTCCTCTACACGATCGGCACCTCGCTCGAAGCGGAATGGGGCTCGTTTCGCTTCGACCTCTACTACTTCATCGGCGCGGCCGGGACGATCGCCAGCTCGCTCCTCGTCGGCCCGGTCACCAACGAGTACCTGAACCTGTCGCTGCTGCTCGCTTTCGCCACCCTGTTCCCCGACTACGAGGTCCTGCTGCTCATCCTGCCCCTCAAGGTGAAGTGGCTCGGCTTCTTGTCGGGCGGCTTTCTGGCCTGGTCGTTCGTGACGGGTCCGGCGCGGGTCAAGGCGGGGATCGTGGCGGCCATCCTCAACTACCTGCTCTTCTTCGCGCGGCCGCTCTGGGAGCGCCTGCGCGGACGCGCGGCCCAGGGAGCGCGGCAGAGGCGCCTGGCCGGGTTCACACCCGATCCTTCGCGCAAGCCGCGCGTCTGCGCGAAGTGCGGGCGCAGTGAGAAGGACGACCCGAGCCTCGAGTTCCGCGTCTGCGACTGCCAGGAGAAGTGTCACGGCCGGCTGACGGAGTACTGCCTCGAGCACGCCCGCGCCCACTGAAGCCAACCAACAAATCCATGGCCGGTCATCCGAGCTCTCCGGCGAGGTGTTGCACGATGGCGAGGGCGGCGAGGCCCGCGGTCTCGGTGCGGAGCACGAGGCGACCCAGCGCGACCGGCGCGAATCCGGCAGCCGCCGCTTCGGCGCGCTCGGCCGGCGTGAAGCCGCCCTCGGGGCCGATGACGATCAGGAGCCGCGAGGCGCCGCGCGCGGCCTGCGAGAGCCGCACCGCGCGTTCCCCGGGGTCGAGGAGCAGGCCGCGCCGCTCCGGCTCGGCGCGCAGCAGGCCGGCCAGATCGGCCAGCGTCTGGGGCGCGTCCACCGCGGGCACGTCGCTCCGGCCGCACTGGCGGGCCGCTTCCTGGGCGATGCGCCGCAGCCGCACGGTCCGGCGCTCGGCCCGATCCTCGTCGAGGCGCACCGCCGACCTCTCCGCGGCCAGCGGCAGGATGCGCGTCGCGCCCAGCTCGGTCGCCTTCTGCACCACCAGGTCCAGCTTCTCGCCCTTGGCCAGCGCCTGCGCGAGCCAGACATCGGCGGCGCCCCGCTCCGGGTCCACGCGCGGCCCGAGCCGGAGCACGCCCGGCGAATCGATGCGCGCTGGCCAGCGGGCGCCGCGCCCGTCGAACACCTCCAGCTGCGCGCCGGGTCCCAGCCGCAGCACCACCTCCAGATGGCGCGACTGGGCGGGATCGAGCCGCACCAACTCGGCGATCTGCTCCGGCGGCACGAACAAGCGGTGCAAGCTACCCCCGCGCGAGCTCGACGCGTACCCAGCCGTCGCGCCCGGCCCGACCGGCGGGTAGGAGCCCCTCCGCTGCGTACGCCGCCTCCGCCTCGGCCGCCTGCGAGGAGAGGAGCCCCGAGAGCACCAGCCGCCCGCCGCGCCCCACCTTGCGCGCGATCCGTGGCGCCAGCTCGACTAGCGTGTTGAGCAGGATGTTCGCCACCACGATGCGGTACGGTGCTCCGGGTAGCTCGTCGGGATCGGCCAGCGCCCAAACGATGCGGTCGGGCGCGATGCCGTTCAGCTCCGCCCCGCGCCGCGCGGCCTCCAGCGCCACGGGATCGTTCTCGGTGCCGCATACGCGGCCCGCGCCGAGCTTCACGGCGAGCAGTGCGATCACGCCGCTGCCGGTGCCGACGTCGAGCACGTCCGCGCCGGCCAGCTCCGCGAGCAGCTCGTCCACCCGTTCGAGGCACAGCGCGGTGGTCGGGTGGCTGCCGGTGCCGAACGCCATGCCCGGGTCGATGAGCACGCGCGCCTCGCCAGGCGCGGCGGGCGCGTCCTCCCACGGCGGCTGCACCCACGAGCGCGGCCCGACCCGCAGGGGGCGGTGGTGCTTGCGCCAGGCGACGCTCCAATCCTCCTCCGCCAGCTCGAGCAGCGTCTCGGCCCGCCCCAGCTCGCGGGCGGAATCCGCCGCCGCTTCGCGCTCGGTGAAGTGCGCGATGCACCGCCCCGCGCCGGGCGGCAGCGGCGGCGTGCCCGGCATCAGCTGCTGCTCCGGCTCCTGCAGCTCCACCCCCAGCGCGCCGTGCTCGAACAGCCGCGCCGCGAGCACCTCCAGCTCGCCCGCGGGCGCGGTCAGGACCAGTGCCCAGCTCACGACAGTTCCGGCGGGACCGCTCCCTCGGGCGCGACCAGCGCCAGCACCTCGGCCCGCGGATCCAGCACCCGCTGCGCGGCGGCCAGGACGTCCGCCGCTCCCACCGCGGCCACGCGCTCGGCGTAGCGCGAGGAGGCGTCGGCGCCCAGGCCGTAGCACTCGTCGAAGGCGTAGATGGCCGCGCGGGCCGAGTTGCGCTGCAGGCCGATGGCGTGCGTCCCGATCAGGTGCGAGCGGGCCCGATCCAGCTCGGCGGCGGAGGGCGGCGACTCGCGGCAGCGGAGCAGCTCGGCGCGGATCCCCTCCAGCGCAGGGAGCACCTTGCCCGGTCCGCAGCCGATGTAGACGGCGAAATACCCGGGGTCGACGCCCTCGACGGAGAAGCTGGTCACGCTATACGCGAGGCTCCTCTTGTCGCGGAGCTCGAGGAACAGCCGCCCTCCCTGGCCGGCCAGGATCGCGCTCAGCACCTCGAGCTCCCAGCGCAGGGGGTCGCTCAGGCGCGCCCCGGGGAAGCCGATGACGAGGTGCGCCTGCGCCTTGTCCAACTTGCGCACCGCGGCGCGGGGGGCGGAGATCGGTTCCTCCTGCGGCGGTGCGATGCGCGGCGCCGGCGGGTGCGGCAGCCGGCCCAGCCGCTCGCGGACCAGCCGCGACACGCGGTCCGGATCGACGTCCCCCACCACCGAAAGCGTGGCCTGGCCCACGGGGTAGCGCTGCGAGCGGTAAGCTTCGAGCCGGTCGGGCGTCATCGTCGCCACCGACGCCGCGGTGCCCAGCATGTCGAGGCGATAGGGATGCCGCCGGTACATCGTCTCGGCGAAGAGCAGGAAGGCCACCCCGGCCGGGCTGTCCTCGCGCGCGTGCAGCTCGTCGAGCTGCAAGGTGCGCTCGCGCGCCACCTCCTCGTCGCGGAAGGCGGGCTCGGCCAGCGCCTCCACGAACAGGTCCAGGCCTTCCTCGAGGTGCCGCGAGAGCATCTCGGCGCGCAGGCCGAACGAGTTCCGCCCCGAGTTGCCGCCCAGCGACCCGCCCATCGCCTCCATCTCGCGCACCACCTGCTCGGCGCCGCGCTTCTGCGTGCCCTTCGAGGCGAGGCGGGCGAGCAGCATGTTGATCCCCGCGTTCTCGTCGGATTCCGCGCGCAGGCCCCCGGACCAGACCGCGCGCAGCGCGACGAGCGGCACCGCGCGCTCCTCCTTGACCAGCAGCACGCCGCCGCCGGGCAGCTCCTCGCGGCGGAGCGGCCCGGTGCGCGGCTCGGCGAAGCGCACCGGCGGCCGCGCGGAGGGGGCCGCGCCCGAGGCGGGGTTGCGCCGGGCCTTGCCCGCCTCGTCCGCCGCTTCCTGCACGATCTGCAGCAGCTCGCGGTCGTCCGCCGCGCCGGGCGAGTCCGGCAAGAGCGCGCAGAGCACGGCCGACTCGGGCCGCACGTGACGCTCGGCGGCCTCGAGCAGCGCGCCCGGGGTGAGCCGGGCGACGCGCGCCAGGTACTCCGCCTCGAACTCCAGGCCGCCGGCGCTCGCCTCGTAGAAGCCGAGCTTGCGCGCCTGGCCCTGCACCGTCTCGCGCTGGTAGACCGCGTCGCTCTCGATCAGCCGGCAGGCGTTGCCCAGCTCCTCGAGCGTCACCTCCTCGGTGCGCAGGCGGTACGTCTGCCGGAGGGCCTCGCGGACCGCCTCCCGCAGCTGGGCGGGCTGGAGCGTGAGCCCCACGATGGTCAGGCCGGGGTCGACCGGCGTGTAGCAGCTCGCCTGCGCCTCGGTGCAGAGCAGGCGGTCCCGCTTGAGCGCGCGGAACAGGCGCGACGCCTCCCCGTGCCCCAGCACCAGGGAGAGCGCGTCGAGCGCCGCCACGTCCTCGCCGCGCAAGGCCGGCGCGGGCCAGGCGAGGGAGACATAGCCCTCCTTGAGGACGTCGCGCCGGACGCGCACCGCCGGTTCTTCGCGCGGCGGCTCGGCGGCGCGCGGCCCGGCGGACACCAGATCTGCGCGGGGCCAGGCGAACAGCTTCTGCGCCAGCTCCAGCACCTGCGCCTCGCGGAAGTCTCCCACCGCCACCAGCACGCAGTTCTCCGGCTGGTACCAGCGCCGGTAGAAGCGCAGGATCCCCTCGCGGGTGAAGCTGCGGACGCTCTCCTCGCTGCCGATCACCGGCCGGCCGTACGGATGGCGCGTGAACGCGGTGGCGAACAGCTCCTTGGAGAGCTTGCGGGTGGGCGAATCGAGGCTGCGCTTGATCTCCTCGCAGACCACCTCGATCTCCCGCCGCAGCTCCTCGGGATCGAACGCCGCCGAGGTGATCGCGTCGGCGAGGACGTCCATCCCTTGCGCCAGGAACTGGCTGGCGACCACCACGTGGTAGACGGTCTGGTCGAAGCTGGTCCAGGCGTTGATCTCGCCGCCGCAGCCCTCGATGGAGCTAGCGATCTCCCCCGGGCCGCGCCGCGCGGTTCCCTTGAAGAGCATGTGCTCGTGCAGGTGGGCCAGGCCGGCCTCGCCCGGCAGCTCGTCCGCGCTGCCGACGCGCACCCACACCTGGAGCGCCGCCACGGGGGCGGCGTGGTTCTTCTCGACCAGCACGGTCAGTCCGTTGGGCAGGCGGTGGCGCAAGGTCTCGTCTCCAAGGAGTCCAGGTAGCCAGGCAACACGGGCGGCCTCACCTGACCGCCGGCAGGGTAGCAGGGTCGGGCGCCGGCCGCCGCCTGTTCGCAGGGTTCCCGTCAGGGACTGCGCAGCGGCAGGGCGATGGCGCGCGCCAGCTCGGCGGGCGCCTCGAGATGCGGCAGGTGACCGGCGCGCGGGAGCGTCACGAGCTCGGCCCGCGGCAGGTGGGCGCGGAAGAAGGGCAAGGTCCCGGCGGGCAGCAGGCGGTCGCGCTCGCCCCAGACGATCCGCGCCGGCATGCGCAGCGAGGCGAGCTCGGCCTCGCGAAGGAAGTCCCCGGCGGCGACCGCGTCGAGGAAGGCGCGGGTGGTTGGCGCGGACAGGGCGCGGGCGATCTCCCCGGGGAAGAGCCGTAGCGCGATCGGCGCCCGGTGGAAGGCGCGCTCGAGGTACGCGCGCGCGTCGGCCCGGTCGAGCAGCTCGCGGAAGGCCGCCCACTGCGCGGCGGGCAGCACCGCTCCGGCCGGGTTCACCAGGACGAGTCCGCTTGCCGATGCGGCGGGGAGGAGCGCCAGGCGCGCGGCGAGCCATCCGCCGAGGGAGTGTCCGACCAGCACCGGCGCGCGCAGTCCTTCGGCGTACCGCGCGAGGGGCGTAAGAAGCGTCTGCAGCCGGAAATCGGGCGGCGGCGCGGAGAGCCCATGTCCGGGGAGGTCGACGATGTGGACCCGGTGCCGGCGGGAGAGGGGCCCCAGCACGCGCGCCCACCCGGCGATCGAGTCGCCGAGGCCGTGGAGGACGAGCAGCTCCGGCGCACCGGCGGGGCCGCGCACGGCGTAGCGCAGCCCGTGCAAGAAGCCGACCCGCGCGCCGCGCTCGGCGAGCTTGCGCAGGGCCACCAGCGCCAGGCCGGCAAGGAGACCGCCAGAGGGCATCTCGAGACGACCGCGCTCCGAGGCGCGCGACGCGGCCCGATCGGCGACGGCTAGATGTCCTCCGGCCGCAGCGTGCTGCGCCCGTTCGCGGTGCAGCGCGCGATGGCCTTTTCGATGGTCTGGCGGACGTGCTCCGAGAGCGCGTTGATGAACTCGTCGGAAACGCGCTTCTCCTTGGCCCGGATCGCTTCGCGCACCTTGCTCTGCACGATGAGGAGCCCGCCTTCCTTCTTCTCGCCCTCGCCCGACTCGGCCATCCCGCACCTCCTTCAGCCTGGACAGTTGCGTGCGCCCGTAGAACACATCCCCTGTGCGGTTTCAATCGGCCGGCGTCACGGAGCGAGGAACCGGACCGCTTCCTCGAGGTCGGCGGGGGCGGGCGCGCGCAGGGACAGCTCGTGCCCTTCGGGGTGGCGGAGGCGCAGGCCGAGCGCGTGCAGCAGAGGGCGGGACAGCTCCAACCGGCGCCCGTCCGACCGCGCGAGCGAGCGCGGCCCGCCGTACCGAGGGTCGCCGGCGAGCGGCAGCCCGAGGGCGGCGAGATGGACGCGCACCTGGTGCGTGCGGCCGGTCTCCGGGAACGCGGCGACCAGCGCGGCCCCTGACAGCCTCCGCAGGACGCGGAAACGGGTGCGCGCCGGCTCGCCGCGCGGATCGGGACGGCGCTTTCCGGGTACGGCGGGATCCGCCCCGAGCGCCAGGTCGCTGGCGAGCTCGTCCGCGGACGGCTCGCCGGCGCAGAGGGCCAGGTACTCCTTCGCGGCGCGGCCTTCCCGGAACTCGCCGAGCAGCGCGGTCTGCGCGGCCCTGGTGCGCGCGAGGACGGTGACGCCGGTCGTCCCGCGGTCGAGCCGGTGCACGAGGAGGGCCGCGTCCGGCTCGCCGCGCTCGCGCAGGAGCCGGGAGCACAGGTCGGGCAGGGCCGGTCCGCCGCCGCGCCCTTCCTGCGCGAGCACCCCCGCCGGCTTGTCCACCGCGAGCACCAGGCGATCGAGGTGGAGGATCCGCGGCAGCTCCGCGGGCGCGGGCTCGCGCAGCTCCACCTCGACCCGATCCCCCTCGCGCACGACCGCGTCCGGATCGCGCACGCGACGGCCGCGCAGGAAGGCGCCGCCCCGCAGGATGGCCGCGCGTGCGAGATCGTCCGGCACCCCACCCCGGGCCGCGACGAAGCGCACGAGCGGCGCGCCGGCGTCCGCCCCGAGCGCGAAGAGGCGCAGGCGCGCGGGACGCCGCGGCAACCGGAATCAGCCCTTCTCCACCACGCGGACCGGGAAGCGCGACAGGGCGGAGCACACCATGCCGCCGGGGCCGGCGACGAGGTCGTGGAAGGTGGCGCGCGGCGCCAACGCCACCGCGCCGGTGGCCAGCGGGATGCGCAGCTCGTTGCCCACGGCGGCGGTCTCCAGCACCAGCTCGCCCTCGCCCTGGACGCAGACGAAGGCCCGGTCGGCGTCGGCGATCTTCCTCCAGCCGGTCCGCTGGCCAGGTTTCAGGTAGACGGCGTCGACCAGCAGCTGGTCCGTCTTGACCACGTGCAGGGTGTTGGGCTTGTCGTCGGAGAATCGGGCGTCGCTGATCAGGTTCACGCTCTGCACGGCGGTGCCTCCGGGGCGCGCCCGTGTACACCCAAACCCGCGCGCCGGGAAGCGCCGGCGCGCGGTCGGCCGCGGCGCCGCTCTAGAACTGCGCCGGCGCCGCGGTGGCGGACTTCTGGTACAGGAGCTTGGTCACGCCCCAGCCCACGGCGACGAAGACCAGCAGGATGACCCAGTTGAGAGCGCCTCCGTACACGCTCGGGAAGTGGTTCGAGACCATGAGGAACATGAGCGGCATGCTCATGTAGGTGTTGTGCTTGGACCGCAGTCCGGCGAGCGCGGCGACCGATGGGTCCGGCGCCGGGGCGGTTCCTTTCACGCCGGCGATGATCTTGCGCTGATTCGGCCAGATCCGCATCCAGACGTTCGCAGCCATGATGGTGCCGAGCAGGCCGCCCACGTGGATGTACATCGCGCGGCCCGACATGAAGCGCGTGAGGACGTAGGCGAACACGGCGACGAGCACGAAGGAGATCACGGCGCCGGCAGTCTCGTTCTTGATCGCCTTCCACAGCAGGTCGTAGACGACGAAGCCGATGAGGATCAGCACGAGCCCGATGCCGCCGGCCGCGTGCGGGCCCATCTTCTGCTCCGCGTCCACCATCGCGCCGCCGAACCAGTACACGATGAACAGGAGCACGATCCCCGTGACCCACGTGTACGCCGCGCCCCAGCGGAACCAGTAGAGGGCGCGGGGCATCAACTCCGGCAACACCTTCTTGCGGGAGTCAGCGTCGTACGTCTTGGCTAGCTGCGCGTTCACGAAGTTGAAGAACCACAGGTGCCCGATCCACATCACGCCGGCGACCACGTGCGCCCAGCGGAAGATCGCGTTCAGCCACTCGCTCATGGAATCTCCACGGTTGGTCCAAAATCGACGGCGCGCACCTTACCGTCTGCGGATCGATCCGTCGAGAGAGGGACCGCCTTTCGGCCGCCCCGCTCCGCTCCCGCAGACCGGCAGCGCCGGCGGTGGCCGCGAAGAAGGCGGCGACTACCCTCCGAACGTCAGATCCAGGCTGCGCTGCTCCCCGTCGGCGACCGTCACGGTCTGCTCGACGCGGCCCGCAACTTCCTGCCAGGCCTCGATCACATAGGTGCCGGCGGGCAGGCCGGTCAGCGCGTAGCTCCCGCCTTTGCCCGTCACCGCGAAGAACGGGTGGCGGACGACGCCGAGATAGGCGCGCATCCAGGGATGCACGTCGCAGGCGATGGTGACCATGACCTGCGGCTCGGTGAGCTGGCGCTTCACCTCCATCCCGGTGAGCGGCATCCCGAAGTTGAACCGGTTCGACCCGGAGCCGACCGCGTGCACGTTGTGCAGCGTCTGGTCCCCGTTGCGGAAGGCGACCGGCTGCCCCGCGCGCACGCCCGCCACCCTGGGGACGAACTCGCAGCCGCGCTGGTCGACGACCACCGGGTCGGCCGGGATCGGGTAGTCCCCGTCGGGGATGCCCCGCTTCACCCAGACGAACGCCTCGGCGACCGCGCCGTCCGGCGAGAGGAGGATCGCGCCCGCGCGCGGCGGCGTCTTTCCGCACCCGGCGAACGAGCCGCGCGAGATGCGCGGCGCCCCGGGAGGCGTTCCTCGGAACCGCACCGTCCCGTGCACCGAGCCCTTGCCGGCGTGGCCCGGAATGCCGGTCCGCTGCACGGGAGGCGGCGTCCGGTCCTTGCAGGCGTTGCACGCTGCGCAGAGGAGGGCGAGGGCGAGCAAACGGCGCATGCCGCGCATGGTATCCAGTTACCGCCATGGCGTTGCGCGAACTGGGCGATCTGCGGCAGGACGCCGCGGAGATGTGCGCCGACCTCGCGCGCATCGAGCTGGCCTTCGCGCGCGGCACTCCCTTCCCCCGCACGCTGCCGCAGGTCGTGTCCGCGCACCGGCTGGCGTGCTCGCGAGATGGGCTGGCCCAGGCGCGCGAGGCGCTCGCGGCGGCGAGCGGGGCGGGGCGCGTCGCGCGGCTCGCGTCGCTGCGCGACTTCCTCGTCCGCGCGCGGGCGCTGGAGCTGGAGCCGGGCGCCGCGCAGGAGGCGCTGGAGCTGCCGCGGCGGCCGTCGGTGCGTCTCTCGGGAGACCCGGGGCTGCACGGCGCGCTGCCACCGGTCGCCGTGGAGCGGGACCTGCCGTTCGTGCGCGAGCGGGAGGAGCGCGCGGGAATGGAGAGCGCTCTGGCCGCCGCCGAGCGGAGCGCCGGCGGGGTCCGCACCGCCCTGTGGGAGGCGGCGCAAGAGGCGCTCTCGGAGCTGGAGCGCGGTGAGCCGGCGGAGGCCGCGCTCGCTTTGCACGAGCGCGGTTGGGCCCCGCTCCGCCGGGCGGAGCCCTCGGAGCCGCCGCCGCCTGCCGCGCCGCCGGTCCCCGTGGCCGGGTCGTCGCTCCTGCGCGCCGCCGCGCCGCCCGCTCCCGAGCAGGATGCATTGACCGCGGCCTGCGAGAAGTTCCTGCGCGACACCGACGCGCTCGCGCGCGACCTCGGCGCGTGGCTGCTCGAGCGCCACACCGGGGCGCGCGCTGCGCCGGGCGGCGCCGAGCGGCACGACCTGCTGAACTTCTTCCACGCGCCCCGGTTCGCCGGCGCCTTCCCTCGCGGCGAGCTGCTCCGCACCGTCCGGCGCTGGGCCGCGATGCCCGGCCTGGACCTGAGCGCGGGGGGGACCATCTCCCTCGAGGAGGAGGAGGAGGAGCGCCCGCTACAGCCCGCCGGATCGCGCGCCGTCGCGGTGGACCCGCCGCACGAGGTCCGCGTCGTGCTTCGCCCGGCGGAGGGGCCGCGCGCCCTCGCCGGGCTGCTGGGCGCGATCGGACGCGCCCAGCTGCGCGCCGGTCCGCCGCCCGACGCGCCGCCCGAGGACCTGTGGCTCGGCGACGCGGGGCTTACGCCCGCCTGCGGCGCGCTCCTCGAGGGGCTCCTGCTCGACGGGGCCTGGCTGCGCCGCTGCGCGCGGGCCGATCTGCCGCGCGACGACGAGCGGGCGCTGGGGCTCGCCGCGCTCCTCGATGCGCGGCTCGACGCGGCCCGCGCGTTGGCCTCTCTGGAGGCGCTGCGGGACGGGCTCGGTGCCGGCGCCGAGCAGGCCTGCCGGGAGCTGCATGTCCGCGCCGCGCTGAGCGAGATCCCCGCGGCGCTGGCGTCGCGCGAGCTGGATCCGTGGCTCGGACCTTGGGCCGACCTGCGCGGCCGCGCGCTGGCAGCCCACCTCCGCGACTTCCTGCGCGAGCGCTTCGACGAGGATTTCTGGCGCAACCCCCGCGCGCTGCCGGCCCTGCAGGGTCTCTGGTCGCGCGGCGGCCGTCCGACTCTCGCGGAGCTGTGGGCGGAAACGGGCGGGGAACCCTCGCTGGACGCGCTCACGGCCGAGCTGTCTCGCGCGTGCGGGTGAAAGACCGGCTCAGCGCGCGGGAGGGGTGGCGACGGGCCAGCGCCAGCCCCACAGCCGGCTGAAGTGCCACCATTCGCTCGGGTTCACGCGGAAGCCGGCGGCGTGCATCGCGGCGCGGAGCGCCTCGCGGTGGGCCCTGGCCGGTCCGTCGGGCAGGAGCGCGTCGGCAGCGGCCTCCGGGCCGAAGGCGTCGAACCCGGTGGGCATCTCGACGGGCTCGCCGGCGAGGTCCGCCAGCGCCACGTCGACGGCGACGCCCCGCTCGTGCAGGCTCCCGCGCCGCGGGTCGGCGACCGATCCAGGATGGGGGTGGGCCTTCCAGAGGGCCCTTTGCGCCCGCGGCCCGCGCCAGCAGTCGTAGGCCACGATCCGGAACCCTTGCGCGCGCAGCGATCGCGCCGCGAGCGCCAGCCGCTCCGCGACGCTCCGGCGCAGCAGGCACGGCATGTCGGGAGGGTAGAGCGCCCGGCCCGCCACGTTGCGGTGCCCCGCGTACGCGAGGCGGACCACCAGCCCGGGGACGATGGGCGCCGCGTCGACCAGCGGATCCTCGGCGTCCTGGACCTCCGGCAGCGCTTGCGGGCCGAAGGTCCGCGCGGCCAGGAGGAGCGCCGCGCAGAGCGCGCGCACGGCTACTTCAGCCGGCGCAGCGCACGGATGATCTTGTCCTTCTCCTTGGTGCGCACCGGCGCGGCGGCGGCCCGGGCGCGGTCTTCTAGCTTGCGCGTGAGCTCGATCTCCATCGCGAGCAAGTCGGCGCGCGCCTCGGGGTGGGTCTGACCGCGGCGGGGCAGCGGCGCTGTCGGATCCAGGCCTACACCATCCTTCATGCGGAGCGCTTTCTCCTCGCGGGCGCTGAGTTGCTGGGCGGCGGTACGGAGCATCTCCCGCACCTCGGTGCTCGTGATCGTGCCTGGAGAGGACTTGTTGCTCATACCCGCGTCACCTCGGTGGGGGGCCGGCCGCTGATTTCGTGCCAACCTACGCCGGACGCCCGGGAGATCCAATTTTTCGCATCCCACCGTGCCTTCGTTCACCTGAACACCAGTTCAAGCTCAGCACGGGGTCCGGGCCGGTCAAACTTTCGCCTAACCATACATCGAACACCATGATGAAACACGGATTTTACCGCGTGTCGCCACGCTGGGCATCGCCCTGGCGGAGGCCAGGATCGGGCGCTCCGGCAAGGGTTTCCGGCGCGCAGTCCTCGGCACCGGAAGAAGCTCGCTGCGGAGCACGCGTCCCGCGCGTCCGGGGCGTCCGGCGGAAGGAGACCTACAACGTGCGCAGATATCCGTGGATGCGTTCCTCGAGGCGCGGAGGTCGTTGCACCGCGTTCCTCACCTCGTCGCCGGTGCGCGCCTCATCGAGCAGGTGGTGGTCGTCGTGCCTGCCCCCGGGATGCCGCGGGAGCGGTCCGCACGCCAGCTCAGCGCTGCCGCGGGGGCTGCTCGGCGGTCTGTTCGGGGGCTTCTTCGTCCGACTCGTCGGTCGAGGGTTCCTCGGGAGCGCCCGCGGCCGGGGCCTTGCCGAGGAACCGGAGCGGATCCTTCACAGCGTGCGGGACGGACGGCTCGGGCTCGAACCGCGGGGGCTGGACGCCGGGATCCTTGCCGATGCCGGACACGGTCAGCACCGAGTGGAGATCCAGCTCCGCGGCGGGTCCTCCTTCTCCGGGGATCCGGAAGTGCCCTTGCAGGTCGGCGGCGATGGCGACGGCCGTCTGCGCGTCGACCACCAGCGTTCCGGCCACCCGCGTGGGCTCCTCCTTCTGCCAGGCCTCGAGGCGCCGCGCGGTATCCGCGTCCGGACCGCGGCTGCCTCCGGGCTGCAGCGGGTACTCCAGCTTGGGGAGGTCGTTGCGCTCGGCTGGCGGCGGCCGCCCGGCGCTCCCCGTGACCTGGTAGCGCACCACCCGCCGTCCTTCCACCGTGGCCTCGCCGGACCTCTGCAGCTTGAGCCCGTGGGCGAGCCGCTCGAAGGTGGGGAGCGCGGCCATGGCCAGCTCGCGAACGCGCTCCGGATCACTGCGGTCGGTGCGGCGCTTGCGGAACGGACCGAACAGCCCGCGGACGAACACCTCGCCCTTGACCCAGACCAGCTCGAATCCCTGGTTGCGGTCGTTCTCCTGGCGCACCGAGAAGTCCCCGTTCGCCGCCTGGAGCAGGGTGGTCTCCTCGGCGAGGGCCACGTCGCTGCCGCCGTCGGGCGCCCCGGGGCCGCGGAACCAGGCGAACTGCACGCGCGTCTGCGCCTTGTGCGCGCCCAGGCGTGCGGCGACCTCCGCCTGCGCCATGCGCACCACGCGCTCGGCCAGCCGCGGGTCCTCCGCCAGCCGCCCGGCATCGAGCGCCTCCTTCGCCTCCGCCAGCGCCCCGACCGGCTCCTCGGGCGAGAAGATGCGCTGCTTGGCCGCCTGGTCCTCGCTGCGCTTGCAGGAGAGCAGGGAGAGGACCAGCAGGAGGGCGGCGGCGCGCTTCATGGGGCGGCGCACGTTAGCAGGACACCGCCGCGGTTCAAACGAACCTTTCGCCGAGGCGCCCCTCCGCCGCCTCGGAGTCGAGCCTTCCCTCCTGCCGCGAAGAGCATTCACGCTGCGCGCGCTGCGCGGGCACGTGCTGTCTTGCGCGACGCTGATCGGAACTTACCGCCGCTGAGCGCTCAGCCCCAGACGAGCCGGGCGATGAGGATGCTCGCCACCAGCCCGGCCCCGTCGGCGAGCAGGCCGGCGGCGAGCGCGTGGCGGTAGCGCACGATCCCGACCGATCCGCAGTACACGCTGAGCACGTAGAAGGTCGTCTCGGTGGAGCCCTGCAGCACCGAGGCGAGCCGGCCGGCATACGAGTCGGGGCCCAGGCCCGGGGTGGAGAAGATGCTGCCGAGGACCCCCAGCGCGCCGCCGCCCGAGAGGGGCCGCACGATCGCCATCGGCAGCACCTCCGGCGGCAGTCCGAGGCGACTCGTCACCGGGGCCAGGATCCGCGCCAGCGCGTCCATCGCGCCGGCGGCGCGGAACGCGCCCACGGTGGCGAGGATGGCGACCAGGTACGGGATGATCCGCACCGCCACCTGGAAGCCCTCCTTGGCTCCTTCGACGAACGCCTCGTAGACCTTCACGCCCTTCAGCCAACCGTAGAGCGGGATGCCGACCAGGATTCCCGCGAGCGCCCAGTTCGAGCCGCTCTCGAGGAAGTGGCGGAGGGTCACCGGACCACCCGTTCGAGGAGCTTGGCCGAAACGATCGCCACGGTGAGCGCGCAGGCGGTGGAGGCGAGCGTGGGCAGCAGGATGCCGGCCGGGTCGCTGGAGTGCGCGGCGGCGCGCAGGGCGATCACGGTGGTGGGGACGAGTTGGAGGCTCGCGGTGTTGATGGCGACGAACAGCGCCTGGGCGTTGGTGGCGGTCCCGGGGTGGGGGTTCAGCTTCTCCAGCTCCTCCATCGCCTTGATCCCGAACGGCGTGGCCGCGTTCCCCAGGCCCAGCATGTTGGCGGCGATGTTGAGGAGCATGGCCGAGATGGCGGGGTGCCCGTCGGGCACCTCGCGGAACAGCGGCCGGAAGACGGGTCGCGCCGCGCGCGCCAGCTTGTCGACGAGGCCCGATTTCTCCGCGATCTTGAGCAGGCCGAGCCAAAGCGACATGACGCCGATGAGCCCGATCGCCAGCGTGACCGCGTTGCCGGCCCCCTCCAGCGCGCCGGTGCCGACCGGCTTCACGTCGCCGCGCACCGCGGCCGCGACCAGCGCCCCGACGAGCAGCAGGACGAAGACGACGTTCATCGCGCACGTGCATGGCACGAGAACGCGGCGCCGACAATTTGTCGGCCGATGTGCGCGAACTTAGCTGGCGATTGCTCTCCTTGACCCTCCCCCCTCTCCATGTTACCTGCGCCGCCTCCGTCCGGGTCGAAAGGGAACGCATGCGTCGCATCTCCGCGCTCGCCGCCGTGTGCCTGCTCCTCCCTTGCGCGGTCCTGGCGCAGACCTCTCCCGCGCCGCGCAGCCGCGCCGCCGCGAAGAAGCCCAAGGCGCCTGCCAATCCGTCCGCTGGCGAGGCCGCGCAGTCGGCCACCTCGGCGAAGACCGGAGAGAGCGGCACCGCCGCCGCGCCCGAGAACCGCTCCGCCTCCGCCGCCGCGGGCCCGGCTGCCGCGGCGCCGCAGACCTCCACCTCGTCCGAGGCCACCGGCCAGAAGCCGCCGTCCGCCAGCCAGATCGACCCGGAGGAATTCCGCCGTCAGGTCATGGAGGAGGTCCGCCGCGAGCTGCAGAAGACCAAGGACGAGGTGAAGCAGCAGACCGCCTGGATCGAGCAGGACAGCGCCGCGCGCGTGCAGGACAGCGAGGCGGTGGAGTCGCTGCGCCAGCGTGTCAACCTCTTCCAGCCCCACGGCTACCTGCGGCTGCGCGGCGAGTTCTTCAACAACCTGGACCTGGGCCGCGGAACGGACCCGACCGGGCACACGCTCTTCCCGGGTCCGTTCATCGGCACCGGCGGGAACCACTCGCAGTCCGACGCCAACCTGCGCTTCCGCTTCGAGCCGACGTTCGAGGTCAGCGAGGACCTGTCCATCTACGTGCAGATGGACCTGCTCGACAACGTCCTGCTCGGCTCCAATCCCAAGTCCGATCCGTTCCTCGATCCGTTCACCCCGCTGCACGTGCTGGAGACCACGCGCGTCGCGGACGTCGTCAAGCTCAAGCGCGTCTGGGGGCGGGTGAACACCCAGCTCGGCGAGCTGCTCTTCGGGCGCATGGGCTACCACTGGGGACTGGGGATCCTGCACAACGACGGGAACTGCCTCGACTGCGACTACGGCGACACCTACGACCGCATCGCCTTCGCGCCCCGCGAGATCAAGGGCCACACCTTCACCTTCATGTTCGACCTGCTCGCAAAGGGGGCGGGGACCACCGGCGAGTTCGGCGAGCTGGGCCGGAGCGTCGACCTGGACACGCTCGACGACGGCTACCGCCTCGGCCTGTCGATCACCCGGCTCGATTCTCCGGAGGTGGTGAAGCGCAAGCTCGACGCCGGCCAGTGGGTGGTGAACTACGGCCTGCTGCTCGACTACCGGACGCAGGGCTGGGACACGGTGGTGACGACCAACGTGGACAACGTCACCACGCTGGCCCAGTTCACCTCGCTTCGCGCCGACGTGGTCAAGCGCGACGCCAAGTTCTACCAGCCGGACTTCTTCCTCTCGCTGAAGCGGCGCAAGTGGCGGCTCGATCTCGAGGTCGCCTCCAGCATCGGGAACGTGGGCAACCGCGCTTCGCGCGAGGTGGACCTCGCGGCCAGCCCGCAGCTCACGCAGCCGATCAGCTTCTTGCAGTTCGGCGGGGCGTTGCAGACCGACCTGGCGCTGCTGCCGGCCGACGCGCTGCTCGTCGGCGTCGAGGCGGGCGCCGCCTCGGGTGACAAGGATGCGTATGGTTTCGGCGCGCGCCCCTGGCGCTCGGGGTCGGGCGACCTGCAGGATCCGAGGGCTCCAGGAATCGATCCGTACCGGACGGCGGGTCCTGGCGACATCGACGGAAACCACCTCGATTTCAGCACCGGCCCCGGCGGCAAACCCCACGACCGGGTGAACAACTTCGTCTTCAACCGCGCCTTCAACGTGGACATGATCCTCTTCCGCAACATCGTGACCGCGGTGACCTCGGCCTGGTACGTGAAGCCGTCGCTGCGGTATCGGCCCACCGGGCGCAAGACGGGGGGCGGCGACGACACCGGATTCGAGATCCTGGCCTCGATGATGTACGCGCGGGCGTTCTACAAGGAGAACACCCCCGGTCTCTCCAAGGGGCTCGGCCTCGAGCTGAACCTGGGGATCACCTACGACACCTCCGACCGGTTCCACAGCGGGTTCGCCTACGGCCTGCTGCTGCCGTTCGATGGGCTCCGCAACCTGAACCCGCCGGCGGGACTGTCGGGGAGCCCCTCCATCGCGCACGCGATGAAGTTCATCCTCGCCATCCCGTTCTGATGCTGCGCGCGGCGGTGGCGGCGGTGGTGCTCGCGACCGCGTACTGCGGCGCGAAGGGACCGCCCCAGCCGCCGGCGAGGGAGGCGCCCGACGCGGGAGCGGCAGGCTCAACCTCGACGCCCGACTCCGGATCCGGCTGGCCGGTCACGCCGACCCGTTCCGCCGACGCCGGCCCGCCGTGAACCACTTCGTCCGACGGCGCGGAGAGCTGCACTGCGAGCGCGTGCCGCTTCTCCGCATCGCGCAGCAGGTGGGCACGCCGGCGTACGTCTACTCGACGGCGACGCTGCTGCGGCACGCGCGCGTGTTCCGCGCCGCGCTGCGCGGGCTCGACGTCCTGCCCTGCTACGCCGTCAAGGCGGCGGGGAACCTGGCCATCCTGCGTCTCCTCGCCGGGGAAGGCTTCGGCTTCGACATCGTCTCCGGCGGCGAGCTGCACCGGGCGCTGCGCGCGGGCGCCGACCCGGGCCGCATCGTCTTCTCGGGGGTGGGCAAGCGTGACGACGAGCTGCGCGCGGCGCTGCGCGCCGGAATCCTCCAATTCAACTGCGAGAGCGAGGAGGAGCTCGAGCAGCTCGACGCGGCGGCGCGGTCCATGCGCCGGTGCGCGCCGGTCGCCGTGCGCGTGAACCCCGAGGTCGACGCGCGCACGCACCCGTACATCGCCACCGCGGTGGCCACCTCGAAGTTCGGGGTGCCGGCGGAGCGGGCGCGTGCGGCGTTCCGGCGCGCCGGCCAGCTGCGCGGGCTGGAAGTGGTCGGACTCGCCTGCCACATCGGCTCGCAGATCGGCGAGGTGCGCCCCTTCGTCGAGGCGGCGCTGAAGATGCGGGCGCTCTACGAAGAGCTGCGCAAGGGCGGGCACGACCTGCGCCGCCTCGACCTGGGGGGCGGGCTGGGGGTGCCCTACGGAGACGGACCGGATCCCGCCTCGCCGGAGCAATATGGCCGCGCGCTCGCGCGCGCGCTGCGCGGGATCGACGCGCGCATCCTGGTCGAGCCGGGCAGGCTCCTGGTGGCGAACGCGGGCGTGCTTCTCGCGCGCATCCTGCTGTGCAAGCGCGGCGCGGGCGGCCGCCGTTTCGCGGTCGCCGACGCCGGGATGAACGACCTGCTCCGGCCCGCCTTGTACGGCGCGTACCATGCGGTCGAGCCCGTTGCGCGTCCGCGGAAGGGCAGCGAGCTGGTCGACCTGGTGGGCCCGGTGTGCGAGAGCGCCGACGTGCTGGCGGCGCGCCGCCGCCTGCCACCGCTTTCGAGCGGCGACCTCGTCGTGCTGCGCACCGCCGGCGCGTACGGGATGTCGATGGCCAGCCAGTACAACGGACGGCCGCGGCCGGCCGAGGTGCTGGTGTCCGGCGACCGTTTCCGCGTCGTCCGCCGCCGCGAGACGGTGTCCGACCTGGTCCGCGGAGAGACGATCTGACCTGGCACCGCGTTGCGGCGCCCTCGGGCCGACAGTAGAGTCCCGTTCCGCGCGGCTTCGCCGCGCCGGGAGGACACCGTGCTCAGCTTGCGCGGCTCTTTCGTCGCCCTGGTGACGCCGTTCCGCGACGGCAAGGTGGACGAGCCCGCCCTGCGCTCGCTCCTGCGCTGGCAGCTCGAGAAGGGGACCGACGGTCTCGTGCCGTGCGGCACCACCGGCGAGGGCGCGACGCTCGCGCCCGAGGAAGCCGTGCGCGTGGTCCGCATCTGCGTGGAGGAGGCGCGCGGCCGGGTCCCGGTGGTGGCGGGCTGCGGCACCAACTCGACCGCGACGACCATCGACAACGTGCTGCGCGTCAAGGAGGCCGGCGCGGACGCCGCGCTGGTGGTCACGCCCTACTACAACAAGCCCACGCAGGAAGGCCTCTTCCGGCATTTCGAAGCGGTCGCTTCGCGCGGCGGCTTGCCGGTGGTGGTCTACAACGTCCCCAGCCGGACAAGCGTGGACATCCTGCCCGAGACGCTGGGCCGCCTCTCCCGCGTGCCGGGGATCGTCGCGGTCAAGGAGGCGAGCGGGAACGTGGTGCGCGTCGCCGAGATCCAGGAGCGCTGCGAAGGCAGGCCCTTCGCAATCCTCGCCGGCGACGACATGTTCACCCTGCCGACGCTGGCGATGGGCGGCCAGGGCGTCATCTCGGTGGTGGGAAACGTGGCGCCGGGAGACCTCGCCACGCTGTGCGACGACTTCTTCGCCGGCCGCCTCGAGGCCGCCCGGAAGGCGCAGGTCCGCTTCGCGCCCCTGGTGCGCGCGCTGTTCTGCGAGACCAACCCGCTTCCGGTGAAGCACGCGCTCTTCCGCATGGGGAAGATCGGCCCCGAACTGCGCCTGCCCCTGGTGCCCGTCTCCGAGAAGGGCGCCGCGCAGGTCGAGGCGGCGCTCGAGGCGTACGGCCTGACATGAAGCCGGTCCGCGTCGTGGTGTGCGGGGTGGCGGGCCGCATGGGCGGCCGCGTCCTGCATGCCCTGCGCGGCGAGGACGGGATGCAGGTAGTGGGCGCCACCGAGCGGCCGGACAGCCCGCAGGTGGGGCTCGACGCCGGCGCGGTCGCAGGTGGGCCGCCGCTGGGCATCAGCGTCTCTGGCTCGCTGGAGGCGGCCCTGGAAAAAGGCGCGGACGTGGCGATCGACTTCACCGCGCCCGCCGCCGCGCAGCACCACGCGCAGGTCTGCGCGGCGCGGAAGGTGGCGCTGGTGCTGGGCACGACGGGCATCTCGCCGCAGGGACGCGCCGACATCGCCGCGCGGGCCCGCGAGGTCCCCATCGTGCTGGCGCCCAACATGAGCGTGGGCGTCAACGCGCTTTTCCGGCTGGTGGGCGAGGCCGCTCGCGCGCTCGGGCCCGCGTACGAAGTGGAGATCGTGGAGACGCACCACCGCGGCAAGAAGGACGCCCCCTCCGGGACGGCGCTGCGCCTCGCGGAAGTGGCGGCGGACGCGCTGAAGCTCGACCGGGGCACGGCCTTCGTCTACGAGCGCCGCGGCGAGACCTCCGCGCGTCGCCCCGGCACCATCGGGCTGCAAGCGCTTCGCGGAGGTGACGTGGTGGGCGACCACACCGTGTTCTTCCTCGCCGACGGCGAGCGGCTGGAGCTGACCCACCGGGCGACTAGCCGGGACAACTTCGCGCGGGGCGCGGTGCGCGCCGCGCGGTGGGTGACGGGCAAGCCGCCGGGGTTGTACGACATGCAGGACGTGCTGGGATTCGCGGGAGCGACGAAGTGACCAAGCCTGTGCGCATCGCGCGGTACCTGGGGGAGGGCGGAGAGATCCTCGAAGGCATCGTCGATGGCGACGAGATCGCGGAGGTGAGCGGTCTCGACTCGATGCTGCGCGGCGGGAGGCGCGTGACCGGCAAGCCGCGCAAGCTCTCGCAGGTGCAGCTGTTGCCCTGGGGCATGGGGCGCAAGGTGGTCGGGGTGGGCAAGAACTACGCGGCGCACGCCAAGGAGCTGGGCAGCGACGTCCCCAAGGAGCCGCTGCTGCTCGTCAAGGTGTCCTCGTCGCTCATCGGCCACGGGCAGTCCATCGAGCTGCCGCCCGCGTCGCGCGAGGTGCACCACGAGGCCGAGCTGGCGGTGGTCATCGGGGAGCGGCTGCGGCGCTCGAGCGAGAAGGAGTGCGCCGCCGCCGTCGCCGGCGTCACCTGCCTGAACGACGTCACCGCGCGCGACATCCAGCGCGCGGAGGGCCAGTGGACCCGCGCCAAGGGGTTCGACACGTTCTGCGCGATCGGCCCCTGGGTGTCGGTGGGGCTCGACTGGAGCGACCTGCGCGTCATGTGCCGCGTGAACGGGAAGGTGAAGCAGGACGGCCGCACGCGCGACCAGATCTTCCCGGTGCCGCGGCTGCTCGCCTTCATCTCCGCCGGCATGACGCTCGAGCCGGGCGACGTGGTGACCACCGGCACGCCGGACGGCGTCGGACCCATCGAGGCGGGCGACACCGTCGAGATCGAGGTGGAGGGCGTCGGCGTCCTGCGCAACCCCGTGGTCAAGGCCGGATGAAGCCGCCGCTGAACCCGCTGCTGGGCAGGCTCGCCGGGTACTTGCAGGAACAGGCCAACGCGCAGCGCGACGCGGCGCTCCGGCGCGGCGGGCCGGTCTACGACTTCGGCATCGGTGACCCGCGTGAGCCGACGCCGCCCTTCATCCGCGAGGCGTTCAAGGCGGCGGTGCCGGAGGTGTCGCAGTACCCGTCGGTCTCGGGCATCCCGGAGCTGCGCAAGGCGGTCGCAGGGTACCTGCAGCGTCGTTTCGCGCTGTCGCTCGACCCGGACCGCGAGATCCTGCCCTGCCAGGGAGCGAAGGAGGCGCTCTTCCACCTGCCGCTCGCGGCGCTCGATCCCGCCCGGCCGCTCTGCTGGTACCCCGATCCCGCCTACCCGGTGTACGAGCGCGCGATCCTCTTCGCCGGCGGCACGCCGCGCACGCTGCCGCTCCGGGCGGAGCGCGGCTTCTTGCCCGACCTCGACGCGGTGCCCGCGGCCGACTGGCGGCGGACCTCGATCGTCTACGACAACTACCCGCACAACCCGACCGGCGCGGGCGCGCCGCGGGCGCACCACGAGAAGCTCGCGGCGCTGGCGAAGCAGCACGGGTTCCTGCTCGTCTGCGACGAGCCGTACGTCGACCTCTACGTGCACGAGCCGCCGCACACCGCGCTGCAGGTCGCTCGCGAGAACGTGCTGATCGTGCATTCGCTCTCCAAGCGGAGCGGGATGACGGGGTACCGCAGCGGCTTCATCGCCGGCGAGCCGGACTTGATCGCGCAGCTGCGCGAGGCCCGCGCGAACTTCGGAGTGGCGCCGCAGACGATGGTGCAGCGGGCCGCGGCCTTTGCGTGGAGCGACGACGCGCACGTCGAGGAGCGCCGGCGCGTGTTCGCCGACAAGCGCGCGCTGATCCTCTCCCACTTGCGCACGCTGGGGTTGCAGGTCGGCGGCGAAGGCGCGTTCTACCTCTGGGTCCACGTGCCGCCCGGCGAGACCAGCGAATCGTACGCGGCCCGCCTCGCCTCGCGCGGCATCCTGGTGGTCCCCGGCCCCAACTTCGGCCCCGCGGGCCAGGGCTTCATCCGCCTCGCCATGGTCCCCACGCTAGAAGACTGCAAAAAGGCCATCGCCGCCTGGCCAGCCTGAATCCGGACTCAACTGCGTTTCACGGGAGCGCGGGAGGCCCGGGAGCGCGGGAGCTGTTTTTTCACCAGCATCCTCCCGCCCTCCCCTATCTCCCGCGCTCCTCTGAAACGAGAGACATCATTCCGTGCTGCGCGGCCGGCGGGAACGTGCAATCCTTCCGGGCATGCAGGACCCGACCAATCCGGAACTGAGGCTGCCGGAGGCGAGCGCGGCGGAGCTGCGCGCGCAGGTCGAGGCCATCCTGCAGGACCGGGCCTTGTTGCAGAAGGGGCATGCGCGCGCGGTGCGCGAGGTCGTCTACCGGCTCGACCAGGGTGAGCTTCGGGTCGCGGAGCGGACCTCCGGGCCAGAGCGGTGGATCGTGCACGGCTGGATCCAGCAGAGCATCTCGCTCTACTTCGCCGTGGCGCCGCTGGAGACCTACCAGGCGGGGGACCTCGAGTTCCACGACAAGGTCCCGCCCAAACGCGGGCTCGCGGCCACCGGCGTCCGCGTGGTGCCCCCCGGGGTCGTTCGCTACGGCGCGCACGTCGAGAAGGGCGCGATCGTCATGCCGGGCTACGTCAACGTCGGCGCGCGGGTCGGCGCGGGATCCATGGTGGACACCTGGGCGACCGTCGGGTCCTGCGCCCAGGTGGGCCGCAACGTGCACCTCTCCGGCGGGGTCGGCCTGGGCGGGGTGCTCGAACCGCCCGGGGCGCGGCCGGTGATCGTCGAGGATGGCGCGTTCGTCGGCAGCCGCTGCATCGTGGTCGAGGGCTGCCTGGTCGAGGAGGAGGCGGTGCTGGGCGCGGGGGTGGTGCTCACCGCCTCGACGCCCATCTACGACGTCACCTCTGCGCAGGAGCGCGTCCTCAAGGGGCGCGTACCGGCGCGCAGCATCGTGATCCCCGGAATGCGGCCGCGCCGGTTCCCCGCCGGCGAGTACCTCACCCCGTGCGCGCTGATCATCGGCCAGCGCGGAGAGAGCACGGACAAGAAGACCTCGCTCAACCAGGCGCTGCGCGACTTCGGGGTGTCCGTTTGAGCGAGATGCGGGAGATGCTCGCCGAGCTGACCCGCGCGCTCTGCGACGTGCGCAGCCCGGTCGGCGAAGAGGCGGCGCTGGCGGAGCAGCTCGCGTACCGCCAGGGCTCCGAGCGCATCGGCAACTCAGTGGTGCTTGGCCGCGTGACCGGGTCGAAGCCCGCGGTCGCGCTCTTCGGCCACGTCGACACCGTCCCCATCCAGGAGGGCGACTTCCCGGCGTACAGGTCCGGCGGCCGCGTCCACGGGCGCGGCGCTTCCGACATGAAGGGGGCGCTGGCGGTGATGATCGCGATCTGGGAGCGGCTCGACCGCAAGCGCCTGCCGGTCGAGCTGGTCTGCGTCTTCTACGACCGCGAGGAGGGGCCGTACCAGCAGAGCGGCCTGGGACCGCTGCTGGAGGCGAGGCCCGACCTGCGCCGCGCGTCGCTCGCGCTCTGCCTGGAGCCGACCGACCTGGCGCTGCAGGTGGGGTGCTGTGGGTCGCTGCACGCCACCCTCGCCTTCGCTGGGCGCTCGGCCCACAGCGCGCGGCCGTGGCAGGGCAAGAATGCGGTACACGAGGCAGGCGCATTGTTGCAGCACTTGAACGGATTGCCGCCGCGCGAAGTCTCCTTCGGCGAGCTGACCTATCGCGAGGTGATGTCCGTGACGCGCATCGAAGGGTTCACCGGCCGCAACGTCGTGCCCGCGCGCTGCGAGCTGAACCTGAACTTCCGCTTCGCGCCGGGCCGCCGCGTCGAGGACGCCGAGGCCGAGGTCCGCGCGCTGGCTGACCGCTTCGGCGCGGAGTGCACCGTGATCGATCGCGCGCCCGCGGGGCCCGTGGTGCTGGACAATCCGCTGGTGCGGAAGCTGCGCGCGCTCAGCGGCGTGCCGGTCGAGCCGAAGCAGGCTTGGACCGACGTGGCGCGGCTGGGGCTCGCCGGGATCCCCGCGGTGAACTTCGGACCCGGCGAACAGGCGCAGGCACACCAGAAGGGGGAGAGCTGTTCGGAGGAAGCGCTGGAGCGCGGGTATCTGTTGTTGCAGAGGTTCCTGACGGAGGCGGCGTGATGATCGACGCGTTCATCGGGCTCGGCGCCAACCTGGGCGACCGGATGGAGACGCTGCGCGCCGCCGTGGAGCAGCTCGCCCGTGAGCCCGGCTTCCTCCTCCGCGGGACGTCCCGGGTGTACGAGACGGAGCCTGTCGGTCCGCCTCAGCCGCGCTACCTGAACGCCGTCGTCCGCATCGGCACCTTGCTCTCGCCGCGGGTGACGCTGCGCCGGCTGCTCGAGATCGAGGAGCTCCTCGGCCGGGTGCGGCGGGAGCACTGGGGCTCGCGGGAGATCGACCTCGACCTCCTCCTCTACGGCGACCGCATCGTGGCCGAGGGCGCGCTGCGCGTCCCGCATCCTCACCTGCACGAGCGGGCCTTCGCGCTGGTGCCGCTGGCGGAGATCGCGCCCGACGCGTACCACCCGCAGATGGCGCGCTCCGCCGCCGAGCTGCTCGCCGCCCTTCCCGAGGCGGACCGCGCCGGCGTCCGCCTCGTGGGCCCGCTGCGCAGGGCGGTGCCCGAGCCCGAGCCAGAGGGGGAGGGCGGACCCGGCGGCCCCCCTCCGCTGCCCGACCCCTTCCCGACGGTCTGCTGACGAATCGCTGGAAACCGGCCGGCCCGCCGGGCTACACCACGCCCATGGTTCGCTCCGCCGCGGTGGCCGCCTGCGTCCTCGCCCTCGCTTGCTCCCGGAAGGAGCCGCCGACGCCGGCTTCCGCCGACGCCGGCCCGCTGGCGAACCTCGACACGAACGACCCGAAGGCGCTGCTGGCGGCGGTCGATCAGATGCAGGGGCAGCTCAAGGAGAAGGCGAAGACCTTCGAGGTGCTCTCGGCGCTCGGGAACCTGTACTACGAGAACGGCCGCTACCTGGACGCGGCGGACTCGCTGCGGCAGGCGCTGGCGATCTCGGCGCCGTTCGAGGCGCGCGCGCAGGAGCTGCGCGACCGGCAGGTGAAGCCCGCCA
>DASWGI010000142.1:0-20503 GCA_036393835.1 Myxococcales bacterium
GCCCTGGCGGCGCTCTCGCGCCTGCGCGAAGGGCAGGCGCAGGAGCGGCAAGGCAACGTGCTCGCCGCGCTGGTGCGCTATCGCGACGCGGCGGCGCAGACCCGCGCCCTGCCCCAGCAGATCGACCTCTCCGACCCGCAGCTGCGCACTTCGGGCCAGCTCCGGCAGGCGGCCGAGGACTCCGCCGCCAAGGCGCAGGCCCGGGCGCGCCGGGCGGTGCTGGTGGCGCCGGACTGGGCGGCCGGCTCGGTCGCACAGGCGCTGTCCTCCAAGGGATTCACCGCCATCACCCAGCCGGAAGGCTCGGAGCGGCAGGCGCTCGACACCGCGCGGGCGCAAGGAATGCCGTGGGTGATCGTGGTGAAAGGGAGCACGGTGCCGGGCGGGCGCGTGTTCAGCCAGGTGGCCGCCACCGCCTCGCTGGACGTCCGGGCTCTGGAGAGCCAGAGCGGCGCGGTGGTCGCCTCGTCGGTGAAGCAGAGCAAGGGGGTGGGGCGTACCCCGGAAGCGGCGCAGCAGGCGGCCGCCAACGAGGCCGGCGTCGCCGCCGGAACCGATCTCGCGGCAGCGCTCGTGGCGAAGGAGAACGCAGGTCTCTGAAAAGCGTAGCGCCGCCCTATCGGCGGCGACCAACCGGAGGAAGCACGTGAAGAAGGTCATCGGGATGGCAGTCGTCGCCGCGGCGCTGGCCGCGTGCGGCGGCGAGAAGAAGCCGGACATGTCGAACCAGATCCTGCACGCCAACGGCCCCGACTGGGTCAACCGCGGGTCGGGCGCGTTCGGCGGCGAGAAGGGCAAGATCTTCTACGGCGTGGGCATCGCGAGCGGCATCCGCAACGCGGCGCTGCGAAGGTCCACCTCCGACTCCCGCGCGCGCAGCGAGATCGCCAAGACGCTCGATACCTACGTGGCGGTGCTCAACAAGGACTACCAGGCCTCGACCACCGCCGGCGACATGAGCGCCTCGACCGAGGAGCAGCACGTCCAGCAGGCGCTGAAGACGTACTCGCAGATGGAGCTGTCGGGGGTCCTGATCGTAGATCACTGGGTGGACACCGACGGGACCGAGTACTCGCTGGCGCAGCTCGACATGGACACCTTCAAGAACAACCTGGACAAGATGAAGGAGCTGAACGCCAGGGTCCGCGACGCGGTGCGCGCCAACGCGGACAAGGCGTTCGACGAGCTGTCGGCCGAGGAGGCCAAGCGCCAGTAACCCGCATGCGCCCGGTGGTCGCGCTGCTCCTCGCGCTCTGCGCCTGCGGCGGCAACGCGCCGCAGAGGCCCGCGCCGAGGCTGAACCGGTGGGGCAAGCCGCTGCCTTTGCGGCCGGTGCCGGACTGGGTCGACAAGCTCCCGGAGTCGAGCAAGACGCGGGTGGTGGCGGTGGGCCGCAGCGGGCCCACCTTCTGGCCGCAGGATGCGCTGAACAACGCCCGCGAGGACGCGCGGGGGAAGGTCGCGCTGCAGCTCGCCGCGCACGTCGAGCGCTACGGCGCCGCGACCGACGCGTCCGGGCGCGCGGCGCGCGCGGTGGACATCGACAAGGAAGCGACCGACGTCCTGCTGCGGAACGCGCGCATCGAGGCGACCTGGGTGGACGAGGCGGGGGACCGCGACGAGCCGGGCTCGGTCTGGGCGCTGGCGGTGCTGGACCTGGACGCGAAGGGCCGCCCGGCGCAGGCGGCGGCGGGGACGCTGGCGAAGGGCAACGCGATGCCGCCCTGGCTCGAGCGGCTGCCCGGCTCTCCCGGCAAGGTGTACGCGACGGGCTATAGCGGGCCCACGTTCCGTCCGGAAAAGGCGGTCGACTACGCCGGGGACGCGGCGATCGACAACCTCGCCACCACGCTCCGCAGCCGGGTGCAGGCCTACCAGCTGCTGGTGCAGAACGCGACCGGGCTCTCGGTCGACGAATTCAGCCACACCGAGGATCCGGAGCAGTCCTTCCGGGAGCTGGTGCAGAAGGGCGCGCGCATCGAGCAGGTCTGGGTGGACGAGGACGGAGTCCGCCCCGGCGATCCCCCGGGGAGCGCCTGGGCCCTGGCGGCCATCGAGGTCCCCACCACCGCCGGCAGCTACCAGCCCGTCGAGAACCCGGACATCGGGCCCGCCCTCGACAAGCAGGGCAACGTCCCGCCCGAGCCGCCCTAGAACTTCTCGTCGATCTGCGCCGTTTTGCGGAGGGTGGCGAGGTAGTTTTCCCGCTCCTTGAAAACGGAGTCGTTGGCCAGGCGGTTGCGGAGCTCCTCCTTCACGTCGGCGAGCGGCTTCGGCGGGATGGGGCGCCGGTCCTCGACCAGCACGAGATGGTACCCGGAGCCCGTGCGGATCACGGGGCTCACCTCGCCGGGCTTGAGCGAGAACGCGGCTTGCTCGATGGCGGGAAGCATCAGCCCGTGGCGGAAGTAGCCGAGATCGCCGCCCTGCTTCGCCGTGGGCCCCTCGGACATCTCGCGCGCGACCAGTGCGAACGTCTCGCCGGCCTTCACCCTCCGCAGCGCCTGCTCCGCGCGCGCCAGCGCGGCCGCCTGCTGCGCGGGGCTCGCGTTTTGCGGCACGGGCACGAAGATGTGGCGCGCGCGGACCTCGTACTGCGCGTTGTGCGCCTCGGTGGCGTAGGCGGCCTGCACCTCCTCGTCCGTCACCTTGCGCGCCTTGACCTTGAAGCGCAGCACCTCCGCCATCAGCGTCTGCCGCCGCACGGTGTCCCGCGCCGTGTCCCAGGCGATCCCCTGCTGCTCGAGCGCCTGGCGGAAGTCGGCCAGCTCCATGCCCTGCTGCCGGGCGAGCTGCTCGAGGGCGCGCTGCAGCTCCTCCTCCGACACCGTCAACCCGAGGGTGCTCGCCTCCGACTCGATGAGCTTCTCCTCGACCAGCTCGGCGAGGCCCCGGTGGAGCAGGTCCGCGCGCTCCTTGTCGCGGTGCGGTCCCGGGGCCTGCTGCATGACCCGGGTCAGCTCCGGCCCGATGCGCTCCTCGACGTCGGAGAGCAGGATGGGCTGGCCGTTCACGATCGCCGCGATGCGCTCCTTGATCTCCGCGCGGGCGGCCGCGGCGCAGAGGAGCACGGTGAGGAAGACGCGCTTCATCGAGCGGAGTCTATCTCAGCAGCGAGAACGCCGCCTCGTTGATCTCGATCCGGGCGCCCTTGCGCACCTGCTCCAGCAGTTGCCGCTCGGCCTGGGCCTGCTTCTCGGCGAATGCGCGCCGGGCGACCTCATCCTTGACCTCGTCCAGGGCGCGCTTCCGCGGCCCGCGGCGTCCGAGCAGCTTGAACAGGTGGTATCCGTAGCTCGTCTGCACCACTCCCGACACCTGCCCGGGCCGGAGCGAGAAGCACGCCTCGTCGAACGGCTTGGGCATGGTGCCGCGCGCGAACCAGCCCAGGTCCCCGCCGCGCTGCGCATCCGGCGAGCGGCCGTGCGATTTCGCCAGCTGCTCGAAGGAGGCGCCGGCGCGGATCTGGTCGAGCAGGCTCTTCGCCTCCTCGGCCGTCGCCACCAGGATCTGCTGCGCGTGCGCCTCTTCCTTGACGTCCAGCTCGGAGCGATGCTGGTCGAACCACGCGCGCACCTCGGCGGTGGAAGGCTTCTCCCCGCGCGTCTGCTCCGCGACCCACTTCTCCGCGAGCAGGCGCTCGCGCATGTCCTCCGCGAGCTGCTCGGCGGTCTGGCCGTCCTGCGCGAGCCGTTCCGCGAACGACTCGCCCGAGCCGCGCGCCGACTCCGCAAGGGCGTCGATCGCGGACTGCACCTCGGCGTCGGTGACCACCACCCCGGCGGCCCTGGCGCGCTGTCCCAGCAGCGCGCGGTCGATCAGCGGATCGAGCAGCGCGCGCGCAAGGCGGGGCAGGTCCTTGGGCTCGATCTTCGCCGGGGTGGGGAAGCCGTCGACCACCTGCGATCCGGCCCCCCGGCGGGCGCGATCCAGCTCGCGCTGCAAGGCGGAGACCGGGATCGCGGTCCCGTCCACCACCGCGACCGCCGGCGCGGGTGCGGCGGGCGGCGCCTTCTTGCGCGCGCAGGCCAGGAGCAGCAGCGCGGCCGCCGCCCAGCTCCAGCCAGCCGCAAGCCGCATCAGTTCCCGCCGATCTTCGCGGCCGCGGGAGCGGGCGACGCTTGCGGGCTCGCGACGGGCACCGGCGCCGCCTCGGCGTTCACCTTGGCGAGCTCCGCCTCGTCGATGACGACCTTGCCGCCGTCGCGCAGCTTCTTGACGAAGTCGTCGTATTGCTTGCTCCGCCGCTCGCGCGCCATGCGCCCCCGTACGGTCTCCTTCGACTCGTCGAAGGTGCGGTTGAGCGCGACCGTCTTGACCTGCAACTTCACCACCTCGACCCCGGCCGCGGTCTCCAGCGGGCCGGCGACCTCGCCCGGGTTCTTCAGGTCGAAGGCCGCGTTGGCCAGCTCGGGGCCGTGCGACTTGGTCAGCTCGTCCTTGCTGAGGAAGCGCAGGTCGCCGCCCATCGGAGCGGAGAGCGGGTCTTTGCTCTCCTTGATCGCAGCCGCCTGGAACGCATTCGCCTCGCCCTTCTTCTCGCGCGCCTGGATGTCCTTGAGCAGCGCCGAGGCCTTCGCCTTCGCGTGCGCCTTCTCCTTGGCGTCCTTGGCGGGGAGGAAGATGTGGTAGACGCGCGCGCGCTCGGGCTTGACGTAGTCGTCGAGGTGCGCCTCGTAGAACGCCCTGAGATCGGCCTCGGGGATGTCCGAACCGCTCATCTTCTCGTCGAGCTGCTTCTTGATCAGCTCCTGGATCATCGCCCGCTTGGTCGCGTCGCGCACGGCGGGCGACTTGTCCAGGCCTTCACGCTGCGCCTCCTGGGCGAGGAGCTCGTTGCGGATGAGCGCCTCGAGCAGCTCCTTCTTGCGCTCCAGGGTGCCGTAGCGGGCGCGCAGGAACGGGCTCTGCTCGTCGATCCGCCGCTTGAACTCCTCCGCGGTGATCACCTCGTCGCCGACGTGGGCGACCGCCGGCCCGGAAGAGGCCTTCTTGCACGCAAAGGGCGCAAGCGCGCCCAGGGCGCAGGCGGCGAGGGTCAATGCGTGCCTGGTCTTCATGCGGACGGTCCTTTGTTCGAGAGAGGGGCGAGATACCACCTCTGAACAGCTGACGGGAAGGGGCTAATCCTAGGCCGCGCAGCGGCGCAACTCCTGGACCAAGGTCCGCGCTGCTTCCAGGACTGCGGCGGGCTGGGGAGGGGGCGGGGCCGTGCCGGGCAGCGGTGCGGGCGGTTGCTCGATCGCCTGCACCAGCTCCATGCCCGGGGTGAGGCGGTACCGGCCTTTGCCCTTGGCGACCAGCTGGGCGAGCTTCCCGGAATCGAGCGCCGCGTCGGGCCCGAGCTGCGCGATGAGGCGCCCCGGACCCCATTTCAGGCCGCGCATGCGCAGCGCGCGCAGCTGGTTGCGCAGGTCCATCACCTCGACCAGGGCATCGACTTCGGGCGGCGGCTCGCCGCAGGTATCGCGGACCTCGCCCTTGACCTCGTACAGCTCCTCCTCGTTCGCGGCCGAGGCGAACCGCTTGTAGAAGAAGAGCCGCTGCTGGACGTCCGGAACGTACTCCTCCGGGATCAGCGCGGGCACGGGCAGCTCGACGTCGGGCTCGAATTCCTGCCGCGGCTCCTCGCCCTTGAGCTGCGCTACCGCTTCCTCCATCAGCTGCGTGTAGAGGTCGAAGCCCACCGACGCGATCTGGCCGCTCTGATCGGGCCCCAGGAGGTTTCCCGCGCCGCGGATCTCCAGGTCGTGCGAGGCGATCTGGAAGCCGGCGCCCAGCTCGGTGAACTGCTGGAGCACCTGGAGGCGCTTCTGCGCGTCGCGCGTCATCGGCCGGCGGGCCGGGACCAGGAGGTAGGCGTAGGCGCGCTCGCGGCTGCGGCCGACGCGGCCGCGGATCTGGTAGAGCTGCGAGAGCCCGAAGTGGTCGGCGCGGTCGACCAGGATGGTGTTGGCGCTGGGGATGTCGAGCCCCGACTCGATGATCGCCGTGCACAGCAGCACGTCGGACTTGCGATCGATGAAGTCGGTCATCACCTCTTCCAGCTTGCGCTCCGCCATCTGGCCGTGGGCCACGGCGATCTTCGCCTGCGGCACGAGCTTCGCCAGGTAGTCGTAGACCCCGCGGATCGACTCGATCCGGTTGTGCAGGAAAAAGACCTGCCCGCCGCGCGAAAGCTCCCGCTCGATCGCCTCCTTGATGGTGGCCCCGTCGAACTTGCTCACGAAGGTGCGGATGGCGCGGCGGTCCACCGGCGGCGTGCCGATGATGGAGAGGTCGCGCACCCCCATCATTGCCATGTGCAGGGTGCGCGGGATCGGCGTCGCGGTCAGCGTGACCACGTCGACCAGCTTGCGCAGCTTCTTCAGCTGCTCCTTGTGCTTGACCCCGAACCGCTGCTCCTCGTCGATCACCACCAGCCCCAGGTCCTTGAACGACACGTCCTGCGAGAGCAGCCGGTGCGTGCCGATGAGGACGTCGACCTTCCCCTGGCGGGTCCGCGAAAGGACGTCCTTCGCCTCCTTGGCGCTCTGGAAGCGGCTGATCACTTCGACCGTGATCGGATAATCGGCGAACCGCTTGCCGAAGGTGCGGTGGTGCTGCGCCGCGAGCACGGTGGTGGGGACCAGCACCGCGACCTGCTTCTTGTCCTCCACCGCCTTGAACGCGGCGCGCAGGGCCACCTCGGTCTTGCCATACCCCACGTCGCCGCAGACCAGCCGGTCCATCGGCCGGGGCTTCTGCATGTCCGCGAGCACGTCCTCGATGGCCTTCGCCTGGTCGGGGGTCTCGTCGAACTCGAAGTCGGCCTCGAACGTCCGGTACATGCTGTCCGGCGGAGTGAAGGCGTACCCCTGGTGGGCGGCGCGCGCCGCGTAGATGTCGAGCAGCTCGGCGGCCATCTTGAGCAGCTCCTCCTTGACGCGCGCCTTGCGCTTCAAGAAGGTCTGGCTCTTCAGCGAGTCGAGCCTGGTCTTCGCCGGGTCGCCGCCGACGTACTTCTGGATCTGGCGCAGCCGGTTGACCGGCAGGTACAGCCGGTCCTTGCCGGCGAACTGGAGCAGGATGAAGTCGGCGGCGAAGCCGCGCACCTGGAGCCGAGTCAGGCCGTCGTAGCGGGCGATGCCGTGCTCGACGTGCACCACCAGGTCGCCTTCCTTGAGGTCGCGGAAGTCGGATTCGTCGCCGAAGGTGCGCGGGCGGCGGGCGGCCCTTCGGGGCCGCGCGCGCGGGCCGAAGATGTCCTCGTCGGAGTAGAGGGCGAACCGGTCGTGCTCGTCCACGAACCCCGCGGAGATCTCGCCCGTGATCAGGTGCGCGTGCACCGCGGGATCGAAGAGCGAGGACGGCTCGGGCGGCAGCTCCGGCACGATGCGCGCCATCAGCCGGCGGTCGAGCAGCAGCCGGCGCGCGCGCTCGGCCTGGGCGGACGAATGGCACGCCACCAGCGCGGCGATCCCCCGATCACGGAAGTCCGCCAGCCGGCGCACCAGCGGCGCCAGCGCTCCGTCCTCCCCGTGGTGCCCGGCGATCTCCGCGCGCAGCTCCGCGGTCGGCTTCAGCGCGAAGTCGATCTCCGGCACGCCCGCCGCCGCGTCGGAGGCGAATCCGAGGCCGCCCAGCTCGAGCACCGCGGCGTGGTCCAGGGTGGGACGCACGTCGCGCTCGTGCAGGTAGTGCTGCTCGGGAGGCAGCGCCAGCTCGCCCTTGCGGCGCGCGGCGGCGAACGAGGCCTGCAGCTCGGTCCACAGCTCGCCCCACTGGCGTTCCAGCTCGAGCGGGTCGTCGAGCACCCACAGCGCGTCGGCAGGGAGGTAATCGGTGACCGGCTTCAGCCCGCCGGGATAGAAGCCGGGCAGGATCGCCGACAGCCCGGCCGCGAAGAGCGCGTCGTCCTGCGAGTGGCTCTGCAGCTCGTCGATCAGCTCGCGCAGGCGCCGGGTGGGAGTCTCCACCGCGTCGGCGGCCGCGCGGACGGTCGCGATGGCGGCCTTCCGGCCGGCCTCGTCGAGCACGATCTCGCGCGCGGGGCACAGGGACACCTCGGCCAGCTCCCGCACCGAGCGCTGCGTCTGCGGATCGAAGGCGCGCAGGCTCTCGACGGTGTCGCCGAAGAATTCGAGGCGGACGGGCTGCGCGTCGAGCGGGGACCAGACGTCGAAGACGCCGCCGCGGACCGCGAAGGTGCCCGGGTCCTCGACCAGCGGGACCTTCGCGTACCCCGCCGCGGTGAGCTTCGCCGCCAGCTCGTCCCGGTCCTGGGTGGCCTCGACCGCGAGCTGGAGCGAGCGCGAATCGAGCGCCTCCCGCGGGAGCACCCGCCGGGCAAGCCCGCGGACGGACAGCACCACCACCCGCGCGTTGCCGAGGTGCAGGTGGAAAAGGCCCGCAAGCCGCGCCATCGCCGCCTGCGGGTCAGGGGTGAGCCCCTCGTACGGCAGCACCTCGTCGCCTGGGAGGCGAACGATGGCGTTGTCGGCCTCGGGCGGTGGCCAGAAGAAGCGCAGGTCCCGCTCGAGCGCCTCGGCGGCCTCCTCGTCGGGCTCCACGCAGACGAGGGGCCGCTTCTGCGCGCGCGCCAGGTGGGCCAGCGCGTAGCCGCGCGAGGCGCCGCGCAGGCCGGTGGCACGGGCACGTCGGCCGGTCCGGAACGAGGAAAGGAGCTCGGCCAGCGCGGTCGGGCTCCCCGCGCGAGGCGCGAGCGCGGCCTTCAGCGACTCCATGGGAGAAGGCGTGGAGTAGGGCCCGACCCACGCCAAGTCAAGCCGAGCAGCATCTGCCGGTTGCCCGGCGGACGACGCCGGCGAGCTGCGGCGCGCTCATGCGAGGTGGTCCCAGCCGAGCCGGGTCGGCAGGGGCCGCGGCCGGCCGTGCTCGAGCAAGCGGATGCCGCGTCCGGCGACGAACCGGCCGACGGCGGTCGCGGGCGAGCCCGTCCGCCGAATCGCCGCAAGAAGGCGCCGCAGGTTGCGCGCGCGGACCGCGAAAAGGAGGGCGTAGTCCTCGCCGCCGGAGAGCGCGAGCTCGATTCCGGCTGCCCGGACCGCAGGATCGACCGGCAGCGAGGACAGCTCCACTTCGGCGCCGCAGCCGCTGGCGGCGCAGAGGTGGCCGAGATCGCGAAGGAGCCCGTCACTCACGTCCACCGCCGCCGCCGCGAGCCCACCCGCGGCGAGGCCTGCCCCCACCAGCGGCTCGGGTCGCAAGTGGGCGGTCACCGCCGTCCGCTCCCCGCCGGAGCGCTTCCGGCGACCCGCGCGCAGCAACCGGAGCCCCAGAGCGGCCCGCCCGAGCTCGCCGGCCACCACCAGCGTGTCCCCGGGGCGCGCTCCGCCGCGGCCGCGCGGCCGGGCCGCTTCCCCGAGCGCCGTCAGCGAGACGGACCAGCCTGCCGCGCGGGTGACGTTTCCTCCGACCAGCGCGCATCCTTGCCGGCGTGCGAGGGCGGCCATGCCGCGCGCCATGCCGCGCGCGGTACGCAGCGCATCGGCCTTCCGACGCACGCCGAGCGCGCAGAGGAACCAGCGCGGGCGCGCCCCCGCGGCCGCGAGGTCGCTCAACGCCACGGCGAGCGCCTTGTGGCCTACGTCCTCTGGTTCGAACCAGCGCCAGTCGAAGTGCACGCCCTCCACCAGCTCGTCGACCTTCAGGACCAGCTTCCGCCCAGCGGACGGGCGCACCACGGCGCAGTCGTCGCCAGGCCCGGACAGCACGCCCGGGCCGGCGGCGCGGGCGTCGCGGGAGAGTCCGAAGGGAGCGAGGAAGGCGTCGATGAGCCGCAGCTCGTTCACTGCACGCCGCGGAGCGACGACTCGAGCGGAGCGCCGGGCGGCTCGATGGGCACCACCAGGGTGAAGACGCTGCCCTTGCCCGGCTCGCTGCGCACCGAGATCCCGCCGCCGTGCGCCTCGACGTAGCTCTTCACGATCGACAGCCCCAGCCCGGCGCCGCCGTACTCCCGCGAGGCGGACGAGTCGGCCTGGAAAAAGGTGTCGAACACCTTCGACTGCAGCTCCTTCGGGATCCCGATGCCGTTGTCCTCGACCTGGATCTGGAAGTAGCCCGCGCCCCCGAACGGCCCCGCGTTCTGCGGCGCGTGCTGCGCCGGCCCGGCGCGCACCGCGATGTGCCCTCCGGCGGGGGTGAACTTCACCGAGTTGGAGAGCAGGTTGATCACGCACTGCCGGATCTTGTCCGGGTCGACGTGCACCCTCTGGATGCTGGGCGAGACCTCGGTGGAGACGGTGAGCTTCTTCTTGAAGCTCTGCGGCAGCACCGACTCGACCGCCGCCTGGAGGATGTCGTTCACGTCCACCACGTTGCGCTGGAGCTGCACGCCGCGCGCCTCGATGCGCGAGAGGTCGAGGATGGAGGAGATCAGCCGCAGGAGCGACTCGCCCTTGTCGAGGATGGTCTTGAGGTAGTCCTTCTGCTCGTCGTTCAGCTCGCCCGCGAGTCCCGCGAGCAGCATCTCGCTGTAGCCGATCACGCTGGTCAGCGGCGTGCGCAGCTCGTGCGAGACGGTGGCGAGGAAGTTCGACTTGAGGCGGCTCAATTCCTGTAGCCGTTCCAGGGCCTCGGAGAGCTTCTTGTTCTTTTCCTGCACTTCCCGGTAGCTCTCGGTCACGCTCTCGATGTGCAGCTGCGAGGTGATGAGCGCCTTGTGGGAGGTGAAGACCAGCACGTCGACCAGCCGGGCGAAGTGGTCCAGCACCTTGCGCACCGTGCTCTCGGGAGCGCGGCGGATGCGGCCGATCAGGTCGCGCGCCTTGGCGAGGTCGAACTCCCCCTCGAGCGACTTGAGGTCCTGGCCCAGGTCGCCCACGTCCTCGGGGAAGAACGGCCCGAAGATGATGCGGCCCAGCATGTCTCCTTCGTAGAGGATGGGCAGCATGAGGTAGCGCAGCCCGCTGAAGCAGTTGCGCACCGCGATCTGCGGCTCCTCCAGCGGCCGCACCTTGATGTGCGTCACCGTCTCGGTGCACAGCCGCCGCCCGTTGGGTTCGGTGAACATGTAGGCGCAGAAATCGCCGCTGGCGATCTTGATGTCCACCAGCTTGGTGCCGTTCGCGTCGAAGACCTTGAGGCCGATCTTGTAGAGATCGACGAACGTCTTGCACACCTGCGTGAACGTAGGCAGGTCGAGCAGCTCGCCGAGGACGAGCTTCTTCTGGAGGATGCTCTCCGCCACCTTTTCCTACGCTCCGCCGGCCATCGACGACGGATCGCCCCCCACACCGGAACCGCCTGCGCCGCTTCCGTTCTTCCCGCCGCCGCGCGGCGGCAGGATGTCCTCGATGCGCGGTGGGTCGACCAGGCAGCGACGAACCTCCTCGATGAACGCCTGCCGGTCGAGGCCGATCTTGTCGCGGAGCAGGTAGGTCTTGTCGATCGCTTCGAAGGTCAGGTCGACGAGCGCGAGGAACGTCTCCACCACTCCCTCGCCCCGCACCGCCACCGCCTCGAAGACGGGCTGCTTGTTCTCCCCGCGCATCTTCGCCACCGACTCCGCGGTGGTCGCGTCGCCCAGGTCCTTCTTGTTCCACTGCACCACGCAGGGCAGCGAGTCGATGGAGAGATCGTTCATCTTGAGATTTTCGACCATGTTCATCCAGTACTTGTAGTTCTCCTGCCGCTTGGCGGGCTGGCTGTCGGCGACGAAGGCGATCGCGTCCGCGCCCTGGAGCACGATGCGGCGCGTGGAGTTGTGCATCACCTGGCCCGGGACCGTGAACAGCTTCAGCTTCACCTTCAGGTTGCCGCTCTTGAACACCAGCGGCAGCGTGTCGAAGAACAAGGTGCGGTCGTCGGCCGTGTCGAGCGTCATGAGGTGCCCGCGCAGCGCCGGCTGGATTCGCTGGTAGAGCGCGCGCAAGTTGGTCGTCTTCCCGGAAAGCCCGGGGCCGTAATAGACGATCTTGAGCGTCAGCTCCCGCTGGGCCGTGTTGAACTGCACCGTCTCCTCACCTCATGCCTTCGCGACCGGCGCCTGCCGGCCTGACTGCGGCGCGCCGCCCGAGAGCGCGTGCGCGAACAATTCGTCCAGCGTGCTCACCGTCACCACCTGCATGCGGCGTCGCAGCGGCCGCGGCAGCTCGAGCAGGTCCCGACGGTTTGCCTCCGGGATACAGACGATTCTCACCCCCGCGCGTGCAGCCGCCAACAGTTTCTCCCGAAGCCCGCCCACCGCCAAGACTCTGCCCCGCAGCGTCACCTCGCCGGTCATGGCGACCTCGGCCCTACATGGTCGCCTGCACAGGAGCGAGGCGAGGGCGCACGCCATGGTCGCTCCGGCGCTCGGCCCGTCCTTGGGGATTGCCCCGGCGGGGACGTGCAGGTGGATCTCGTGCGTCTCGAACCAGTCCGCAGGTACGCCGAGGTCGGGTGCGCGGCTGCGGAGGTAGGAGAGCGCCGCCTGGGCGGACTCCTGCATGACGCTCCCCAGCTGCCCGGTAAGGATCAGACCGCCGGCCCGCTGCCCGCGGCCGGCCATTGCGGCCACCTCCACGCGGAGGATCTCCCCGCCGTACGGCGTCCAGGCGAGGCCCGTCGCGCAGCCGATGGTCTCCGTTTCCTGCTCGGCGTAGGGAACGTAGCGCGGCGCCCCGAGGAGCGCGTGCAGCTCGCGCACGCGGATGCGGGTTTTCTGCGGCCCTCCTTCGGCCACTCGCAACGCGGTCTTCCGGCACACCGAAGCCAGCTCGCGCGTCAGCTCGCGCAGGCCGGCCTCGCGCGTGTAGCCGCGGACGACGGCGAGCAGCGTCGTGCGGGGGAGCTCGAGCTGGCCCTCGCGCAGCCCGTGCTCCGCGAGCAGGCGCGGGAGCAGGTGGCGCTCGGCGATGTGCAGCTTCTCCTCCTCCGAATAGCCCGGGATCCCGATCGGCTCCATGCGATCGCGCAGCGCCGGCGGGATGGGGTCCAGCGCGTTCGCGGTGGCGATGAAGAGGACGTTGCTGAGGTCGAACTCCAGGTCCAGGTAGTGGTCGCGGAAGGCGTGGTTCTGCTCGGGATCCAGCACCTCCAGGAGCGCCGAGGACGGGTCGCCGCGGAAGTCGGCGCCGAGCTTGTCGATCTCGTCCAGCACGAACACGGGGTTGAGGGTCCCGGCGTGCTTCATCCCTTGCAGGATCCTCCCCGGGAGCGCGCCCACGTAGCTGCGCCGGTGCCCGCGGATCTCGGCCTCGTCGCGGACTCCGCCGAGCGAGACGCGGACCAGCTGCCGGCCCATGGCGCGCGCGATGCTCCGCGCCAGCGAGGTCTTCCCCACTCCGGGCGGACCCACGAAGAGGAGGATCGGGCCGCGGCCGTCCGGCTTGAGCTTGCGCACCCCGAGCGCTTCGAGGATGCGCTGCTTCGCCTTGGCGAGCCCGTGGTGGTCCTCCTCCAGGGCCTGCCGCGCGCGAGAGATGTCGAGCGAGTCCGGGCTGCGCCGGGTCCAGGGCAGCTCGCAGATGGACTCAAGATGGGCGCGCACCACGGCGGCCTCGGCCGACTCGAGCGTCATGGCGGAGAGGCGGCGCAACGCCTTGTCCGCCTCGTCCTGGGCGGCGCGAGGGAGCTGGGCCGAGTCGATCCGCCGCTTCAGCTCGGCGGCCAGCTCGGCCTTCTCGTCGCGCTCGCCCAGCTCGTGCTGGATCTGGCGGAGCTGCTCGCGCAGGTAGTACTCGCGCTGGGTCTTGCTGATCTCCTCCTTGGCCTGGCTCTGGATGCGCGCCTGCATGGCCAGGAGCTGGGCCTCCTTCGCCAGCCGCTCGTGGATCGCTTTCAGGCGCTGCAAGGGATCCATCAGCTCGAGCAGCTCCTGGGCGTCCTGCACCTTCATGGAGAGGTTGGCGGCGACGAGGTCCGCCAGCCGTCCGGGGTCCTGCACGCTGCTGAGCAGGAGCAGCTGCTCGGGCGAGATGCCCTTGCCGGTGGCGATCAGCTTCTCCAGGTGGCCCTTCACGCTCCGCGCCAGCGCCTCGCCCTCCAGCGCGCGATCGCCGCCGTCCGCGAAGGGTAGCTCGTGGATCTTCGTCACCCGCGCGCGCGTGCAGGGCTCGTCGGCGACGATCTCTTCCAGCGTGGCTTTCAGGAGCCCCTGGACGAGAACCTTCACCCGGCCGTCGGGCAGCTTCCGCTGGCGGATGATCTGGCAGATGGTGCCCAGCCGGTACACGCCGTCGGGCGCGCGCGGCGCGTCGTCGTTCCCGTCCCGCTGCGCGACGGCGAACACCACCCGCTGGGCGGCCTTCAGCGCCTGCTCGACGGCGTTGAGCGAGATCTCGCGCGAGACGAAGAGCGGCACCACCATCGCCGGGAACACCACCACGTCGCGCACCGGCAACAGCGGCAGCACGTCGGGGATGTCGAGCTCGCGCTCGACCGCGTCTTCTGCCCCCGCCATGGGGGGACTCTACCGCTTCGGAAGGCCAGTCCAGAAGCCTCGCGCCTCGTCGGGCGATCGGACCACGCGGCAGCGCGGGAGGCTCGAGAGGAAGCGCCGGCCGTAGCCGCGGCCCGCGATGCGCGGATCGAGCAGGGCCACGATGCCGCGGTCCTGCGCGGAGCGGATCAGCCTGCCGAAGCCCTGTTTCAGGGCGAGAGCGGCCTCGGGCACCTGGAAGGCGGAGAACGGATCCTCGCCGGCCGCGCGCAGCTGCTCGATGCGCGCCTGCACCAGCGGCTCGCCCGGCGAGGCGAAGGGCAGCTTGTCGATCACTACCAGGCTGAGCGCGTCGCCTTGCACGTCGACGCCTTCCCAGAAGCTCTGGCTGGCGAAGAGGACGCTGGGCCTGTCGCGGAACGCCTTCAGGAGCTGCGCCTTCGGGCGCTCGCCTTGCAGCAGGACCTGCCAGGGCAGCTCGGGCGCGAGCAGCTCGTGCACGCGGCGCATGTTGCGCAGCGAGGTGAAGAGGGCGAAGGCGCGCCCGCCCGTGATGGGCAGGAGCCGCCGCAGCTCGTCGGCCACCGCGTCCGCGAAGCGGTCGTCCTGCGGGTCCGGCATGCGCTGCGGCAGGTAGATGGCCGCGTTGGCCTCATAGTCGAACGGAGACGGGAGCACCGCCTCGTCCAGCGGGAACAGCGGCCCGCGCGCGTCCTTGAGCCCCACCCGGCGCGCGAAGTAGTCGAGCGACCCGCCGACGGCCAGGGTCGCCGAGGTGAACACCACGGGCCCCACCCGGTCGTAGAGGTGGTCCTGGAAGATCCCGGCGACGTCGATCGGCGAGGCGTTCAGGAAGAGGTGCCCGGAGCGCTGCTCGGCCCACTGCACGAGCGGATCGGGCGGGCGCGGTTCGTCGTACTCGATGTCCCCCCGCCCGCTCACCGCCTGGGAGGCGCCGAAGAGAAGCAGGTCGGCCGAGAGCGCGAGGCAGCGTCGCTCGAGCAACTGCGCCTCGTCGCTCCCGCTGCCGGACAGAGCGGCGCCGAGCCCGCGCAAGAGCTCGGTGAGGCCCTCCCGCTCGCGCTCGGCCGGCAAAAGCGAGCCGGGCGGCAGCGACCACCGGTCGGCGTCGCGAGAGAACTTGCCCGACGGCGGCCGGCAGCGCGCCGCCGCTTCGAAGAAGGCCGACCCCTCGCGCAGGAGCCGCCCCGCCAGGTCCTTCGCGTGCTGCGGCGCGGCCGGGACGCGGAGCACGTCGCGCGCGAGCTCCGCGACCCGGAAGCTGGAGAGCTGCGCCCCGAAGTTCTCGGTGGCGACCTCCGGCGCGGTGTGCGCCTCGTCGAAGATCACGGCGTCGTAGCGGGGGAGCACCGCCGCGCCGGCGTCGCCCGCGCTCGAGCTGCGCAGCGCGAGGTCGGCGAAGAAGAGGTGGTGGTTGACGATGACCACGTCCGCGTCCGCCGCCTGCCGCCGCATGGAGAAGACGAAGCAGCGGTCGTAGTGCGGGCACTTCTGGCCGGTGCAGGTGTCGGCGGTCGAGTTGACCTCGCGCCAGGTGGCGAAGCTCTCCGGCAGGCCGGCGAGCTCGGCGCGGTCGCCGGTGCGCGTCTCCTGCGCCCAGGCGTGCAGCTGGCCGTACATCCCCGCTTCCTCGCGCGCGGCGAAGGTCGGCTGGCGGTCGAAGTGCTCCTTCCGCAAGAGGCACAGGTAGTTCTGCCGGCCCTTGAGGAAGGCGAACCGAGCCTTCACCCCGAGCGCCTGCACCAGCGGCACGTCCTTGTCGGCGAGTTGCTCCTGCAGGGTCTTGGTGGCGGTGGAGATGACGACCTTGAGTCCGCTGCGCGCCGCGGGCAGGAGGTACGCGAGCGTCTTGCCGGTCCCGGTGCCCGCTTCGACCACCAGCGCCCGGCCCTGCGAGAGCGCGCGCTCGACGTGCTCGGCCATGGCGAGCTGCGAGGGCCGCGGCTCGAAGACCGGCAGCGCGCGCCGGAGCTCGCCCTGGAGGAGATCGGAAAGCGACGGCACGCCCGCGTTCTACCCCGCGAGGGGCGAAAGGGGCACGGGCGCGAAGGAGAGCACGAAGATGATCACGCTGACGACCAGCACCGCGCGCCGGCCGGCGGACAGGCGCGGCTCCGACTCGGCGACCGGCGGGTGGTGGTTGAGGAAGATCCCGGTGATGAGGCCCCACACGGCCCAGCCGAGGAAAGGCGTGAACACGCCCAGGGCGAGGAGGAACGCGGAGAGCGGCGCGGAAGCCCATCGGTGCAGGCGAGGCGAGGCGGCGTAGAGGCAATGCCCGCCGTCGAGCTGCCCGAGCGGGAGGAGGTTCAAGGCGGTGAGGAGCAGGCCGAACCAGCCCGCCACGGCGACGGGGTGCAGCGCGATCGAGTGGCCCGCCGGAACGTCGACGGCGAGCTTTTCGAGAAGCGTCATTCCGAGGGGGGCCCCGAGCTCGAGCCCCTCGCGCAGGCGCAGGAAGTGGCCCTCGCGCACCCACGTCAGCAGCGATTCCCACAGCGTCCAGTGCAGGAAAGGCCCCTCCTCGGGCACGATGGTGGAGAGCCGCAGCCCGATCACCAGCACGGGAATCGTCACCAGGAAGCCCGCGATCGGGCCCGACGCGCCGATGTCCACCAGCGCGCGGCGGGTCCGCGGGGCGCTGCGCAGCCGGATGACCGCTCCGAGCGTCCCGATGAGCGAGAGCACGGGAGCCGGGATGAAGAACGGCCAGGTGGCGTCGACTCCGTGCCGGCGGGCCAGGACGAAGTGCCCCATCTCGTGCGCCAGCAGGATGGCGAGCAGCGCGGCGGAGAAGGCGAGCCCGTGGCGGATCGCCTCGGCCTGGGTGGGCGGCGGGAGCCGCGTGTCTGTCCAGAGCCTCCCGGTGACGAAGGCCGACGCCGCGGTCAGTACGAAGAGCAGGAGGTTGAGCAGCGGCGGGCGCAGGCTGCCGAGCGTGCCCGGCAGCGGCCGCGGGACCTCCAGAGGAGCTTCACTCACTCCGAGCTCCCGTCAGCCGTTCCCATGCGTCCTGAAGGTAACCGAAGACGCCGCCCCGGCCCAGGAGTCTTCGCGCGATGGCCCCGTGGCGGCGGGCCTCCGCGCGCCTGCCCAGCCGCCGGAGCGCCCGGGCGAGGTTCTCGTGCAGGTGCGCGCCGCCGTCGCCCGAGCGGAGGGCGCGTCCCCACGCCTGGACGGCCTCCTCCAGCCGCCCCGTCTCGGCGAGCGCGACGCCCAGGCCGGTGAGCGCGTCGGCGTCCTCCGGCTTCTCGGCCAGGGCCTTCTCGAACCAGGGGATCGCCTCGGCGTGCTGCCCGAGGCGCACCAGCGCGGTGCCGAGGCGCTCGAAGGCAGGCCACCAGTCGGGCCGGATGCGCAAGGCCTCCTGCAGCCGGTCCGCCGCCTCGGCGGGCCGCCTCTCGGCGAGATCGATCTCCGCCAGGGCCGCGTGCGTCTTCATCGCGGTGGGATCGAGCTGCAAGAGCTTCTCGCAGCCCGCGCGCGCCGCGGACGACGGCCCCGCGCCGCCCAGCGCGAAGTCGAGCGCCAGCGAGAGCAGCCGGTCCTGCGCGTCGGCGAAGGCGGGATCCCGCTGCGCGGCCTCCAGGTACGGATCGAAGCTCTTCGCCGGATCGATGACGCGCACGCCCACCTCGTGCGCGGCCGAAAGGTCGCGGCCGCGCAGGTACGCGACGTACGCCTCCACGTCCCCGGTGGGCCACTCCGCCGCGGGCAGCTCGAGCCCGAGCGCCTGCGCGACCGCTCCGGCCGCTTCCTCGAGCGCGCCGAACAGCTCCGAGCGGGGCCGCAGCACCACGTGGTCCAGCGCCGTCCGCCGCTCCTTCTGGTCGACGAGGATGAGCCGCAGCCGCACCCGGTCGGTCAGCTCGGCCGCCCCGTGCAGGAGGTACTCGGTGCCTTCCGGGAGGCCCACCGCGCAGGCCTCCTCCAGCGTCCAGGGGTGGCTCGCGACCACCCAGCCGTGGTCCTGCGCCCGGCCCTCGAGGCCGTCGGCGGTGAGCGTGGCCGCGGTCGCGGAGACGCCGGGACCCACCGACAGCCGCTCGGCGAGCGTGCGGGCGAGGGAGCGGGCGTACACGCCCTGCGCCGCGTCGCGCATCTGCCCCCCGCCGTCCATGGGAACGGTGAACGGGAACACCATCACCTGCTTGGCGCCCATTTGCGGGGAGTGTAGTCGCCGCCGTATTGGGCGGCGCTACGCCTTTCACGGCGCGGCCGTAATGGAACGTACTCGGGCCCTGGCGCCGACTCCCGCTGTCAGGCAGGAAACGTTCAGCGCGAGCCCGTCCGGGTGTCCGGCGCCGGCGGGACGGGCGGCGGTCCCTCGGGGTCGAATTCCTGGATGGTCCCGCGGTTGATCCACAGCCAGAACAGCGGTTTCTGCGCCTCGCGGTCGCGGCCGAACACCGTGTCGCCCGTGGCCCCGTCGAACGGCCTCCCCATCCCGGCCAGCGCGTTGCGCATGTCGTCGCGCGACTGCGGCCGGCGCTCCTCGACGATTTTCCTCAAGATAGCCACGCCGTCGTACGCGTGCGCCTCGAGGAACCCGGGGGACCTGTGGTAGGCGGCGTCGTAGTCCTCGACGAACTTGCGGGTGGCGCGCCGCTGGCTCTGCAAGAAGAAGCTGTCGGCGAAGATCGAGCACTGCACGTACTTGGCGGCGCCCATGCGCTCGTCCACCAGGTCCTGGTTGTTCCACAGGTTGGTCCCGAGGAGCTGCACGGTCCGCAGGTTCTTCTCGCTGCGGGTGGTCTTGCGCACCACCTCCAGCTCGCGCTGATCGCAGCCGGAGGTGATCACGTCCTCGGCGGCGATGGCGGGCGCGATCAGCCGGACGGTGCGGGCACTGTCGGGAATGAAGAGCGCGTCGAAATCCACCACCGGAGCGCTCTGGTTGCGCAGGGCGGTGAGCGCCCTGCGCTGCTGGTAGGGGTTGGTGATCTGCTGCTTGATCTTCTCCACCTCGTCGCTGAACTCCTTGCGTCCCTCCAGGTCCTCCTGCGTCCGCCCCACCAGGCGCTGCACGAACGGCTTGAAGGTGGTGGTGCGCTGCGGGTAGTGGTCGTACGCCGTCACCGCGGCTCCCCCCGAGTCGAGCGCGTCCCAGAAGAAGCGCGTGACCTCGTCGCCGTAGCTGGAGTCGGGCTGCAGGATGCCGAAGCTGCGCGCGCCCAGCTTCTTCTGCGCGTACTGCGCGATGGCGCGCGCCTGCGCGCTGTTGGTCGGCATGTCGCGGAAGACGTACTCGCCGATCTGCGTCAGCCCCTCGGCGCGGGAGAGCGAAACGATGGGCACTCCGAGCTGCTGCGCGCGCACCGCGGCGGCCTGCCCCTCGGCCAGCGCGATGGGGCCGAGGATGGCGATGGCGCCGTCGCGCACCAGGTCCTCCACCGCCTGCGCGGCGGCGTCCGCCTCGCCCTTCGAGTCCTTGATCGAGACCTGCACGCCGCCCCGGTTCTGCAGATCGACCGCGAGCGCGATCGCGTTGAGCATGAGGTCGGAGAGCGCCTTGTACTCGCCGGTGAGCGGCAGCACGATGCCGATCAGGTTCGGCTTCACGTTCCCTGCCGAGGAGAGGGAGAGCTGGATGGCCTGGGCGCCCTGCGCCACGGGGCCCGTGTTCACCTCGGAGAGGATCTGCCGCGCCAGCTCGTCGGCATGCGCGCGGTCGCCGGCGTGGAGCTGCAGCCGCGCCAGCTTCAGCGCCGCCGGCGGCCAGGCGGCGCTGCGGCGGTCGAGATCGGCGACGAGCTGCGCGACCACCGGCCCCGGAGCGGCGTGCAGCGCCTTCTCGTAGTCCACGAGGCGCGCGGCGCGCTCCTCGGGCGTCTGCGCCGCGTCGACGGCGCGCGCGGCGAATCGCACCGCCTCGGCTGGTTCGCCCGTCTTCGCGTAGGCCTCGGCGATGCTCCGCGCCGCCTGCTGCTTCTCGGCGTCGGACATCTGCGAGACGGCGGTCTTCATCGCCTCCGCCGCCGCCTGCGTGTTGCCGAGCTTCGTCTGGACGGCCGCCAGCTCGAGGGCAGCTTCCTTCTTGAACGAGGTGTTCGGGTGCTTCTCGAGCAGCTCGGTGAGCTTCGCCTGCGCCTCCTGCAGCCTCCCGGCGCGCGC
>DASWGI010000143.1:0-1560 GCA_036393835.1 Myxococcales bacterium
GTCGGCTGCGACACGAGCCAGTGCGGCGCGTGCACCGTCCTCCTCGACGGCGTGGCGGTGAAGTCCTGCTCGCTGTTCGCGGTGCAGGCCGACGGCCGGTCGGTGACGACCATCGAGGGCCTGGCCAAGGACGGCAAGCTGCACCCGATGCAGGAGGGTTTCTGGGAGCAGCACGGGCTCCAGTGCGGGTTCTGCACGCCGGGGATGATCATCTCGGCGTGCCAGATCCTGGAGCGGAACCCGAGTCCCAGCGAGGCGGAGATCCGCCAGGGGTTGGAAGGCAACCTGTGCCGGTGCACGGGCTACGCCAACATCGTCAAGGCGGTGCAGCACGCCGCGCGCAACATGGCCGACCACGGAGCGAGGTGACCCATGGCCGCCACGGAACGCCTGTTCGGCTCCAGCATCAAGCGCCGGGAGGATCCCCGGCTCATCACCGGCAAGGGAGTCTACGTCGACGACGTGAAGCTCCCCGGCACGACTTACGCCTCGTTCGTGCGCAGCCCGCACGCGCATGCGCGCATCAAGGGCATCGACTCGAGCGCCGCGCGCAAGCTCCCCGGCGTGGTCGCCGTGTACACCGGCAAGGACCTCTCGGCGGGCGGAGTGAAATCGCTTCCGGTCGGCTGGCTCCTGCCCAACATCAAGTTGCCTCCGCACCTGCCGCTCGCGGTGGATCGCACGCGCTACATGGGCGACGCGGTGGCGGTCGTCATCGCGGAATCGCCGTACGTGGCGCGGGACGCGGCCGACCTCGTCGAGGTGGATTACGAGCCGCTGCCGGTGGTGACCGATGCGGTCCGCGCGACACAGCCGGGCGCGCCGAAGCTGCACGACGAGGCGCCCGAGAACGTGTCGTTCCGCTGGTCGCTGGGCGACAAGGACAAGACCGACGCGGCCTTCCGCGGCGCGCCGCGCGTGGTGAAGGAGCACTTCGTCAACCACCGTCTGATCCCGAACGCCATCGAGCCGCGGGCCGCGCTCGCCAGCGCCAATTCCGCGACGGGCGAGATCACCCTCTGGGTCACGACCCAGAATCCACACGTCCATCGCCTGCTGATGGCGGCGTTCGTCCTCGGCATCCCCGAGCACAAGCTGCGGGTGATCTCGCCGGACGTGGGCGGAGGATTCGGCTCGAAGATCTTCGTGTACCCCGAGGAGTGCGTGGTCACCTGGGCGTCGCGTACGCTGGGACGCCCGGTGAAGTGGACGGCCGAGCGGCGCGAGAGCTTCATGACCGACGCGCACGGGCGCGATCACCAGACCGACGCGGAGATGGCGCTGGACGCCGACGGCCGCATCCTCGCGCTGCGGGTGAAGTCGACCGTCAACCTGGGCGCGTACCTCTCGCTCTTCGCGCCTTCGGTGCCGACGTACCTGTACGGCACGCTCCTCGCCGGCGCGTACACCACGCCGGCCATCCACGTCGAGGTCACCGGCGCGTTCACCAACACCACTCCCGTCGACGCCTACCGCGGCGCGGGGCGCCCCGAGGCCTGCTACGTCGTGGAGCGCATGGTCGACCTGGCCGCCAAGGAGCTGGGCATCGATCCGGTGGAG
>DASWGI010000144.1:0-7024 GCA_036393835.1 Myxococcales bacterium
TCACGTTCCCCGCTCGTCCAACCGGCGCCGCATCTGGATCGTGGCCGTCGCCGCCCTGGTCGGGGTGGTTCTGATCCTGGTGGGCATCAAGGCGGCGCAGATCCGCTCGATGATCAACGCCGGCAAGTCGTTCGCCCCCCCGCCGGAATCGGTGACCTCCGCGAAGGTGCAGGCCACCGAATGGGAGGCGTCGCGCGCGGCCGTCGGCACCCTGGTCGCGCTGCGCGCCGTGACCGTGGCGTCGGAAGTGCCCGGGCTGGTCCGCAGGATCGGATTCGACTCCGGCGCGTTCGTCCGGCGCGGCGAGGTGCTCGTCGAGCTGGACGCCTCGACCGAGGAGGCGCAGCTCGCCGCGGCCAGGGCCGACGCCGAGCTGGCCAGGGCCACGCTGGAGCGGTCGCGGACCCTGCGCGCCTCCGATTACAGCTCGGCTGCCGAGCTCGATGCCTCCGACGCGCGCGCCAAGCAGACGGTCGCCAACGTGGCGATGCTGCAAGCCACGATCGCGAAGAAGACCATCCGGGCCCCGTTCGACGGCCGGGTGGCCATCCGGCAGGTCGAGCTGGGCCAGGTGCTCTCCCCCGGCACGCTGGTCGCCTCGCTGCAGTCGATCCACCCCATCCACGCCGATTTCTGGCTTCCGCAGCAGGCGCTGATTGACCTGGCGCCCGGGATGCGGGTCCGGCTGCGCACCGACGTGTTCCCGCAGCAGGGCTGGGACGGCGTCGTCACCACCATCAACCCTGAGGTGGACGTGTCGACGCGCAACGTGCGCGTCCGCGCCACCTTCCCCAACCCCGACGGGCGACTGCGGCCGGGGATGTTCGCGAACGTGGACGTGATCTCGCCGGAGAAGCGGCCGGTGGTGGTGATTCCGGCCACTGCCGTGATCTACGCGCCGTACGGGGATTCGGTGTTCGCGCTGGAGGAGAAGAAGGATGCAGGCGGCGACCCCACGCTGGTCGCGCGGCAGAAGTTCGTGCGGCTGGGAGAGCGCCGGGGAGATCTGGTCGCCGTGGTCTCCGGGCTGGCCGCGGGAGAGACCGTGGTGAGCAGCGGCGCCTTCAAGCTGCGCAACGGCACCGCGGTGGTGGTGCGGAACGACCTGGCGCCCAGCGCCGAGCTGGCCCCCAAGCCGGTCGACAAGTGAACCGCCGGGAGGGCCATCCATGAAACTCACCGACCTGTTCATCCGGCGGCCGGTCCTGGCGCTGGTCGTGAACCTCATCATCGTGATCGCCGGCGTGCAGGCGATCCGCTCGCTCAACGTCCGGCAGTACCCCCGCAGCGAGAACGCGGCGATCACCGTCACCACCACCTACGTCGGCGCCAACGCCGAGCTGGTGCGCGGGTACATCACCACTCCTCTCGAGCGCGTCATCGCGGCCGCGGACGGCATCGACTACATCGAGTCCGAGAGCCAACAGAACGTTTCCATCATCCGCGCGCGCCTCCGGCTCAACTACGACTCCACCAAGGCGCTCGCAGAGATCGGCTCCAAGGTCGACCAGGTGCGCGGCGACCTGCCGCCCGAGGCGCAGGTGCCGATCATCAACATCGAGTCGGCCGACAGCCAGTTCGCCTCCGCGTACCTGAGCTTCTCCTCGGAGTTCCTCAAGCAGAACGAGATCACCGACTACCTGGTCCGCATCGTCCAGCCCCGGCTGACCGCCGTCGAGGGCGTGCAGCGGGCCGACATCCTCGGCGCGCGCACCTTCGCCATGCGAATCTGGCTGAAGCCCGACCGGATGGCGGCGCTCAACATGAGCCCGGTGCAGGTGCGCCAGGCGCTGGCCGCGAACAACTACCTGGCGGCGGTGGGCCAGACGAAGGGGCAGCTGGTCCAGGTCAACTTGACCGCCAACACCGACCTGCGCTCGCCGGCCGAATTCGAGCAGATGGTGATCCGCCAGGGCGGGGGCTCGACCGTGCGCCTCCGCGACGTGGCCGACGTCGTCCTCGGCGCGGAGGACTACGACACCGTCGTCAACTTCAGCGGACAGACGGCGGTGTTCATCGGCATCTGGGCGCTGCCCAACGCCAACTCGCTGGACGTGATCAAGCGCGTGCGCGTGGAGATGGACTCCCTGCAAAAGGAGCTGCCCGAGCAGATCAAGGCCACCATCGCCTACGACGGGACGGCGTACATCCGCAGCGCCATCCGCGAGGTGGTCAGCACGCTTCGCGACACGCTGCTCATCGTGGTGGTGGTCATCTTCCTCTTCCTCGGCTCCTTCCGGTCGGCGCTGGTGCCGGTGCTCGCCATCCCGGTGTCGCTCATCGGCGGAGTCTTCCTCATCCAGGTGTTCGGGTTCACCATCAACCTGCTGACGCTCCTCGCCATCGTGCTCTCGGTGGGGCTGGTCGTCGACGACGCCATCGTGGTGGTGGAGAACGTCGAGCGCCACCTGCGCGAAGGGATGAAGCCGATCGACGCGGCCCTCAAAGGAGCGCGCGAGCTGGTCGGGCCCATCATCTCCATGACCATCACGCTGGCGGCGGTCTACGCGCCCATCGCCTTCCAGGGCGGCCTGACCGGCTCGCTCTTCCGCGAGTTCGCGCTCACGCTGGCCGGGGCGGTCACCATCTCGGGGGTGGTTGCCCTGACTCTCTCGCCGGTGATGTCGGCGTACCTGTTGCGGGCGAGCGACGAGGAGAAGGGCTTCTCCGGGGTCATCAATCGTACCTTCGATCGCGTCAAGGCCGCCTACGCGCGCGCCCTCGAGACCACCTTCCGGGCGCGGGGCGCGATCTACGCCGCCTGGGTGGTGATCGGCATCCTCGCGCTGCTCATGTTCGGGCAGTCCCCCAAGGAGCTGGCGCCGGCGGAGGACCAGGGCGTGATCTTCGGCGTGATCAACACGCCGTCGAACTCGACGCTCGACCAGGTCACGCAGTCCACGCGGGCCATCAACAAGGAAGCCTTCACCATCCCGGAGGCCGAGTTCACGTTCCAGCTCACCTTCCCCAACAGCGGCTTCTGGGGGGTCGGCCTCAAGCCGTGGGACCAGCGCAAACGGAATGCCTACCAGATCCTTCCCGAGGTGACCGCGAAGGTGGCGCCCATCCCCGGGGTGCAGTCGTTTGCCATCCTGCCGCCCGCGCTGCCGGGGGGCGGGCAGTTCCCGGTCGAGTTCGTCATCGCCTCCACCGCCGAGCCGAGCGAGATCCTCGGCTTCGCGCAGCAGATCCAGCAGAAGGCCGCCCAGAGCGGGATGTTCGCCTTCCCCCCGATCATCGACACGAAGATCGATCAGCCGCAGTCCGAGATCGACATCGACCGCGACAAGGTGGCGGAGCTGGGGCTGAATCTCCAGACCGTCGGCCAGGACCTGGGCGCCGCGGTCGGCGGCAACTACGTCAACCGCTTCAGCGTGGCGGGGCGCAGCTACAAGGTGATCCCGCAGCTGCTCCGCGTCGAGCGGATGAACCCGGAGCAGCTCCAGGACGTGCACGTCACCGGGCCCAACGGCCAGCTGGTCGCCCTCAGCACCATCGCCACCATCCGCGACTCGGTGACGCCTCGCGCGTTGAACCGCTTCCAGCAGCTCAACGCCGTCAAGCTCAGCGGGGTGGCCTTCCGCCCGCTCGACGAGGCGCTCCGGTACCTGGAAGGCGAGGCGGCGCAGGTCCTGCCCAAGGGGTACACCGTCGACTACACCGGCGAATCGCGGCAGCTCCGCACCGAGGGCGACAGGTTCCTGCCCGCGTTCATGCTCGCGGTCGTGCTCATCTTCCTGGTGCTTGCGGCGCAGTTCAACAGCTTCCGCGACCCGTTCGTGATCCTGGCCGGCTCCGTGCCGCTGGCCATGTTCGGCGCGCTCTTGATGACCTTCCTCAAGATGCCGAACCCGAACATCCCGTTCTGGACCAACGGGTGGACCACCACCATGAACGTCTACTCGCAGGTGGGGCTGGTCACGCTCGTCGGGCTGATCTCCAAGAACGGCATCCTCATCGTGGAGTTCGCCAACAAGCTGCAGGAGCAAGGTCAGTCGAAGCTCGAGGCGGTGAAGAACGCCGCCGTCACGCGACTGCGGCCGGTACTGATGACCAGCGTCGCAACCGTGTGCGGCCACTTTCCGCTCACCCTGGTGACCGGTCCGGGCGCGGCGGCGCGCAACAGCATCGGGCTGGTGCTGGTGGCAGGGATGGCGATCGGGACCGTCTTTACGCTGTTCTTCGTGCCGGCCATCTACTTGCTGATCGCGCGCGACCACCGCGCGCACGAGCCCGCCTCCGTTCCCGCCGGCGTCGCGATCGAGCCCGCATCCTGAGCGGCGCAAGCCTCCGCGGCATTCCACCGTAACGCTCCGCCCGCGCGGCAGACCTGCCGGCAGAGGCCGCTCTCCGTGATGATCGACCGCAGCGAGGGGTCGTACAAGGGAAGCTGGATGTCGTTGGAGAGCCAGCCCGGCATCATGCTCGACGGCGTCCGCCGCACCTCGGACGACGTGCATCTCGAGCTTGCGGCGCTCGTCTTCGACGGCCGCCTCGCCGGGCGGACGCTGGCCGGAACGGTGGCGAGCAAGGCGGGCTCGAGCGTCGGCAGCTTCACGCTCACGCGGCTGGATCCGCCTCCCGTCCGGGAGGGCACCGGACCGTGAGCCAAGTCCGCGAGCCGGCCTGCGGCGCGTAACGCCCGGCCGGCTCCGCGGACTGGAGTTCCCGTCCACCTGATCGGAGACGAAGATGACCGACAGATCGCCGCTGCAGGGCCAGAAGGCCATCGTCACCGGAGCGAACTCCGGGATCGGCAAGGCCATCGCGACGGCGCTCGGCCGCGCCGGAGCGGACGTGGTGGTCAACTACCGCGACGGCGAGGACGCGGCGGTCGCCGTGGTGAAGGAGATCGCGCAGGGAGGCAGCCGCGCCATCGCGATCCGCGCCGACGTCTCGCGAGAGGCCGAGGTGAAGGACCTGTTCCGGAGCTCCATCGAGCAGCTCGGCACGGTGGACATCCTGGTCAACAACGCGGGCCTGCAGCGCGACGCGCCCTTCGAGGACCTGACCCTGGACCAGTGGAACGCGGTGATCGGGGTCAACCTGACCGGCCAGTTCCTCTGCGCGCGCGAGGCGGTGCGCGAGTTCAAGCGCCGCGGCGTCGTCCCCGCCGTATCCCGGGCCGCCGGAAAGATCATCTGCATCAGCTCGGTGCACGAGGTGATCCCCTGGGCTGGGCACGTCAACTACGCCGCGTCCAAGGGCGGGGTGATGCTGATGATGAAGAGCCTCGCCCAGGAGGTGGCCCCGCATCGGATCCGGGTGAACAGCATCGCGCCCGGCGCGGTGCGCACCCCCATCAACCGGGAGGCGTGGAGCACCCCGGAGGCGCTCGAAGCGCTGCTGCGGCTCATTCCCTACAGGCGCATCGGCGAGCCCGAGGACATCGGGCAGGCGGCGGTGTGGCTCGCCTCGGACCAGTCCGACTACGTGAACGGGACCAGCCTGTTCGTGGACGGAGGCATGACGCTGTATCCTGAGTTTGCCTCGGGAGGCTGATGCGCGCTCCGCGCGTGACGCTGCTGCAGGTCTTCGCCGGGAGCACCGCCGCGCTCGCGTTGCTCCTCGGCGCATTGCTGGCGCTGTTCTTCGCCGCCACCCGCAGGTCGCTCCTGGACACTGCCGAGGCGCTGCGGGACTCGGCGGCCCGCCGCATCGAAGCGCTGGTGCGCGAGGAGCTCGACGGCGCGAGCCGGGCAGTCCGCGACGTCGAGCAGTCCATCCGGCTCGGGGTCGCGGATCCGGACGTCCCCGCGTCGATCGAGTCCGCGCTGTTCGCCGGGCTGGTGCGCAATCCCCACCTCGCCGAGGTGACCTTCACGCGCGCGGAACGCAACGGGTTCGACGGGGAGGGCGCGGCCGCGCTCGCGCCGGCCGGCCGCTGGCAGGTGTCGGTGGTCCGCACGGACGGCGGGCCGCTGGTGACGCGCTACACGCGGCCGCAGGGCAGTGGGTTCTCCCTGGAGCTCCGCGAACGGGTCGAAGGAGGCGGGCTCTCTTCCGCTGCTTTCCGCCCGCGGGGAGCCGCGCCGGATCCAACCGAGCACCTGACCTTTCGCACCGCCGCCTCGCGCGACTACGACGGGGTCCCGATCTGGACGGACCTGTCGTACGCGCAGTCGGACTCCGCGCTGCCCGTCGCCCGACGGCGCGTGGTGGTCAGCGTGCAGGAATCGATCGCGGACGCGCGGGGGCGCTTTGCGGGCGTCGTCCGGGCGGGGCTCCTGACCCACGCCATCGATGCGATCTCGATGCTGCGGGTCGACGATCGGGCCGCGAGCGATCCGCACCGGGTCTTCCTGGCCGATCCCGCCGGGCATCTGGTGACGCGCACCGCGCCGGACGACGAGCTGACGGACGTGGGCGATGCGCTGCGGGTCTCGCCCCGGCACCTGCCCGAGTCCCTCGCCGCGGCGCTGGGAAGCCCCGTGCTGAAGCAGGCGGCGGACGACGGCGAGGAGCGATCCGGCGAGCTGCGCGTCGGGGGAGAGCGGTGGCTGGCGACCTTCCGCCCGCTCCAGGGCACCCAGGACTGGCTGGTCGGCATCGCCGTGCCGGAGAGCGCGTACACGGGTGCGCTGCACGCGCTGCGCATCCGGTTCCTCGTCGCCGCGCTGGCGGTGGCCGCGCTGATCGCGGCGGGCGGTGGAGCGGCGCTGCTGGCGCTGCGGCGCAGCCTCGGACGGATCGGCGCCTCGGCCGCGCGCATGCGGCAGCTCGACTTCGCCGCCGCCCCCGCCCAGGCCCCGTTCCGCGACGTCCAGGACGTGATGGACGGGCTCGAGCGCGCCAAGACGGCCTTGCGGGCGCTGGGGAAGTACGTCCCCATCGACCTGGTCCGCCAGCTCTACCGGTCCAACGCGGAGCCGACGCTGGGAGGCGAGCTGCGCGAGCTGACCATCCTCTTCACCGACCTGGAAGGATTCACCGGGCTCTCCGAGCGTCTCTCGCCCGACGAGCTGGCCCGTGCCCTGGGGGCGTACCTCGAGGCGATGACGCGGGCGATCCGCGAGTCGTCCGG
>DASWGI010000145.1:0-8583 GCA_036393835.1 Myxococcales bacterium
GGTGATCACCAAGCTGGGCGATCTCGACTCCGGCGCGATGAATCCGGGCGTGGTCGAGTCGCTGTTCTCCGCCGACCTGTCGTACCTGCAGGAGTTCTACCGGCAGATCAACGAGAGCGGCACGGCGAACGTGAGCGCCAAATGCCCCGGCTGCGGCCAGGAGTTCCAGGTCGACATCGGCACCGGGGCGACCGCGCTGGGGGAATCATAAGCTACCCGCTGGATAAACTCGCCGGCGAGGTAGCCTACATCGCCTACCACTTCCACTGGCAAATGGACGACATCCTCGACCTGGAGCACGACGAGCGGCACATGTGGATCGAGGAGATCAGCAAGATCAACAAGAAGATCAACGAAGCCTCGAAGACGCCCCCGGAAGGCGAAGTGAGCTGAACGCCGCGCCAACAAGCGCGGGAGGATCAATGGCGAGCCTGTACAAGTCACCGGGCGTCCACATCGAATCGGCCGGCGACCGGTACATCCCGCTGGAAGCGGTCGAGACGGGCGTCACCGCGTTCCTCGGCGTGACGCAGCAGGGGCCGCGGCAGCAGCCGGTCCGCATCGGCTCCTTCGAGCACTTCGAGAAGCTGTTCGGCGACGATCAGGGCTTCTTCTCCGCCGCCGTGCGCGGGTTCTTCGAGAACGGCGGCCGCACCGCCTACGTCGTCAACGTGGAGCCGGAGGGCGGTCTCGATCCGACCCCGGACGACTACATCGGAGCGATGGGGGCCGAGTGGCGCGGCCTGCGCGCCCTGGAGCGCCTCGACGACGTCGATCTGCTCGCCGCGCCCGATCTGATGCAGCAGTACGGAAAGTCGCTCGGGTTCACCCAGCCCGAGCACGTGCTCGCCGTGCAGCTGGCCATGGTCGACCACTGCGAGCGGATGCACGACCGGATGGCGCTGCTCGATGCGCTGCCGGGGATGGACCTGCGCGCCGCGGTCGAGTGGCGCGGCCACTTCGACTCGAGCCACGCCGCCTTCTACTTCCCCTGGATCCGGATCCGCCGGGGCGAGGACGTGCTCCCGCCGGTGCCGCCCTCCGGGCACGTGGCCGGATCGATCGCGCGCAACGACGCGGCGGAGGGCGTGCACCGCGCTCCGGCCAACCAGGCGCTGCAGGGGCTCGTCGACGTGGCGCAGCGGGTGCGCAAGCGCGACCGCGACTGGGCGTTCGACCACCGCGTCAACACGCTGGTGGCGTTCCCCGGCCGCGGCATCCGGGTGTGGGGCGCGCGGACGCTCTCCTCGGACCAGGCCTTCAACCAGATCAACGTGCGCCGCATCTTCATCCTGGTGCGCAAGAGCGTCGAGCGGTTCTCGCAGTGGGTGGTGTTCGAGCCCAACGAGCCCGCGCTCTGGAAGAGGCTCGTCACCCCCATCGACGCCTTCCTCGACGGCCTCTGGCGCAAGGGCGCGCTTTTGGGCGCGACCGCCAGCGAGGCGTTCTACGTGAAATGCGACGAGGAGACCAACCCGCCCGAGGCGCGCGACGTGGGCCAGCTCCTCTGCGAGATCGGCATCGCCCCGGTGCGGCCGGCGGAGTTCATCGTGGTGCGCATCCACCAGTTCACCCGCGAGCGCACCGACCAGGCGAACGCAGAGAGCGCGCCCCCGCAGGCCGGCGCCGCCGGGGCGTGACGCTCCGAAGCCCGCAGACCAAGAGCCCAGGGCCGCCGAATACGGTACTGGACGGGCGCTCGCTTTCGTGGTAACCTATTAACCGTCAGGGCTCTCTCCTCGGATGGCTCGGGGCGTGGGGGGCCGCGGAGGGGCGCGCGCGATGGCCAAGACAGGGGAGCGCAGGGATCCCGAGATCGTCTCTCTCTTCCACGTCGAGATCGAGGGCATCGACGGGGCCGCTTTCAGCAAGTGTTCCGGCCTGAAGACGGAGACCGAGGTGTACGAGCTGCAGGAGGGCGGGGAGAACTCGCTGGTCCGCAAGCTCATCGGCCAATCCCGCGCGAGCAACATCGTCCTCACCTCGGGGTTCGTGAACGCCGCTGCGCTCTACGACTGGCGCGACCAGGTGGTGAGCTCCGGCGAGAAGGTGCGCAAGAGCGGCTCCATCATCCAGTACGACTCGAAGATGAACGAGGTCACCCGCTGGAGGTTCTTCAACGCCATCCCCGTCCGCTGGGAGATGGGCGAGTTCGACTCGATGGGCAGCGCGGCCCAGTGCGAGATCCTCGAGCTGGCGGTCGAGTCGATCAAGAAGGGCACTTGAGGAACGCCGGAGTGGCGATGTCCGAGAGCGCGACCGAGCTGGCCGGACCCTCGCTGGAGGACATCCTCTGGCGGACGATGGACCGGTTCGCCGAAGAGCCGGCGGTGCTCGACGCCGAGGAGTTCGCCGCCCGCATCGCCGGCGCGTTCGACGGCGAGCTGCCCGAGGAGGCGTTCGTCGAGCGCTTCGTCGAGGGCAATCCCGAGCTCGCGCGCAAGGCGGACATGGCCGAGGCGATCGTCCGCTCCACCCCCGCCCGGCTGCACGTGTACCAGTTCGACCTGGGCCATCTCGACTACGTCGTGATCGAGGAAGAGGAGCAGGTGGTCGTGGTGAGCGACTTCGGCCAGTTCGCGCTCACCAACGATCGGCCGGCGCAGCAGGCCATCGCCTCCGCGGTGGTCCGCGACCGCAGCGGCCTCGAGCGCCGCGCCGTGGACCGCGCCTCGTCGGAGCCCCGGGCCTACCTGGTCCGCCAGGACGGAGACCTGGTCGTCCTCGACGTGCAGAAGCTCGCCGCGGCCATCGCGCGCCTCCCGGTCAAGCAGGTCTCCGCGCCCGCGGTGGTTCGCCCGCCGGTTCGCCTCCTTCCCTTCGAGCCGCGCGTGCGTCGCCTCACCGCCCGCAGCGAGGAGCGGGCGCTGCGCGAGAACGACCGGCTCCTGTCGATGCCGGTCCCGCCGCGCGCGCGCACCTCAGGCCTCGACGACGGGCCGATCGCCGACGCGCGCCCGAGCACGGCCGCGCCCGCGGTCCTGGTGCTGCTCCCCGACGGCTCCCTCGCCCGGCCCGAGATGGGATCGGCGGCGCGCTGGCACCGGATGGTATCGGACTGGGCGCGCCGCGCGGGGCTCCTGGCCAGCTCGGGCGGCTCGGTCGCCGTGTCGGGCACGCAGCGGTTCACCGTGCAGGCAGGGAAGGTGAGCGCCGTGTTCACCGGCGGCGAGTCCCGGCTCGCGCCCGGCGCGGTGGGCGGGACGGCGGCGGCGCGGGGCGACGGCGTGGTGGCCGCGCGGGCGGACTTCGCTCCGGTGCGCGTGCTGGGAGACGACGAGCTGGCGCAGGCCGTCGCCGCGGGCGCCGCCAGGATCGTGGCGGGCTGGGCGGCGCCCATCTCGATGGGGGCGGAGACGCGCGACCGGTACTGGGTGCAGCCGGAGACGGTCTTCGCGCCCACCAGGGAGGATCGCGAGCTGGTCGCGCGGTCCGATCCCTCCGCCGGCCTCGACGCTCCGTCCGGACCTCAGGTCGCCGCGGGCGAGCCGCTGCAGCTCGGGCAGATCACCGGCGACCCGTGGGCCGACTGGGCCTTGCAGGTCGGCCGATCCGGCGAGGCCGCTCCGCTCGCCGCCAGGGCGCTGCGCGAGCGGTTCCCGCGCGAGATCCGGCTGCGCGGAGAGCCGGTGGTGGCGTTCCGCGCGCCCGACGGCACTCTCGTGCTGAACGGCGAGCGCGGACCCATTCGCCTCGCCGCGATCGATCGGGACCGGGAGGGGGGTTCGCCCGACGGCGCCGCGTTGGGGGACGCGGCGCCGTCCGGTGCGATCCATGGGCGCCGGCCGCGCGTCACCCGACTCGCGCCGCGCTCCGGCGCGCTCCCCGCCACCGCGCTGGCGGCGCTGCGGATCGCGCTCGAGCGCACCGCTGTCGCGGGCGGGTACAAGCTTCCGGTCGGGGAGCTGGCGGCCGCGCCCGAGGCGGTGGAGGCCGGGCGCTCGCTGCCGCTCGCGGCGGACGATTCGCGCCGCCGCGCCGCTTCGCTCGCCGCCCCCGCGTCGCTGACCGGCGATCCGGGGTCCAAGGTCGCCCGGCTCTTGCTCTCGATGCCGTTCCCCAACCCGGGCGAGGTGCACGTCGGACCCGATCTCGCCGACGCGCTCAACGCCTACCTCGCCGCTCCGGTGGTGCCGGTGCTGCCCGCCGTCGCGGCGCCGTCTCCGGGTACGTCCCTCGCCCGCGCACTTTCCCTGCATCCGCTCGCGCTGTCCTACGCGCGGCGCGCGCAGGCGGAGCTCGGCGCGACGGCCGCGTTCCAGGCCGGCGCCTCGGAGACGCTCTCGGCGCTGCCGCCGCTGCTCCACCGGGCCGTGCTCGCCTCCGGCGAATTCCGCCCCGGCCCGGGCGCGCCGATGCCCGGCGCCATCCGGCAGTTCGCGCTGGCCGCTCCGTTCGAAGCGCCGGAGCTGGTTCTGGCGCCGGCGGCGGAGCCCGCCGCGGCGCGGCTCCTGGGCCCTGGCGAGGACGAGATCGTCATTCCCATGCCGCTGTGGGCCCAGATGGGCCGCGGGCAGGCCAGCTCCACCGATCACGTGATGGCCTCGCCGGTCGCGCGCACCTCCTACGCGCCCCCGCTCGGCACCTACAGCCTGGTGAGGCCTGCCGGCTTCCGGCTGCTCGATGCGGACGACGCGGCACCTCCGGGCACCCCCGGCGTGGTCGAGCTGTCCGGGCCCACCGGGATCCGCCTGCGGCCCCGGCTGCAGGGTGGCGCCCGCGCCGACTCTACCGGCGGCAAGCTCGTCCTCGGCCACGTGCCGCTGGACGACGGCTCGACGCTGGCCTCCGCGCGCGGCCGCATGCGCGTCGGCGAGTCGCTCGATGCCCAGGCGGTGGCGGCGCGGCGCGCGGCCCTCCGGCAGCTCCCCGCGGGCGCGCTGTCTCCGCTGCGCGGAGCCGGCCGGGCGGCGGAAGCTCCGGCGGCCGCGGCGAGCGGATCGATGGCAGGCGCCGTGCGGTCGGCCATGCGCCTCGCCGGCGAGGTGGAAGGTCGCGCTCTGCCGCCCCGGCCGTCGCTGGGCCCGTTCTCCTCGGGTCTTCCGGGCGCCGAGCTGCGCGCTGCGGCGGCCGTTCCCGGCTCGACCGCACCGGACGGCATCCTGGTCGCCTCGGCGTCCGGGATCGAGGGCCTGCCGCCGGGCGCCTGGAGCGGCGCTCTGCCCGGAGCGGCGGGTGGATACGTCCCGTGGACCTACTCGGGCGAGCTCCGCGGGCCGGCGACCACAGCGGTGGGCGGCGTCGCTCTGGCTCCCCTTCCCCGGCGGGATCTTCCTTCGATCCCCACCGGCATGCGTTTCCGGTACGTCGCGGCGCCGCTGTGGTGGTCGAGCGCGCTGCGCGACCGCGCGCCGGACGGGGAGGAGCGCGCCTCCGCCTCGCGCGCCGTGCGCTCCGGCTTCCGCGCCGCGAACTCGGCCGCGGCAATCTGGCGGTCGATCTTCGCCGGCGCGCCGGCCGACGATCTCAGCGGCGGCATGGACCGGGGCCACGATGAGCCGGCGCGAGGGCTGTCCGGCATCGAGCGCCGCATGGACGTCCTGGTCTCGCTGGGCCTGGTCGGCGGCGGCAAGGCAGCGGCGCCCGCTGCCGCCGCGCGCGGGCCCGAGACGATCTACGTGGCCATGGACGAGCAGGGCCGCGCCGGCCCCGCCACGGCCGGGCAGGTCCGCCGCGGGAAGGCGCTCGCGCAGTCGGTCGAGATGCGCATCGTCGCCGCCGTCCCACCCAGCCCGCCGCCGCTCCATACGATGGGCGGAGGCGCCTCGCCCGCCCACCCCCAGGTCCTCGCCCGCCAGCGGCAGGCGCCGGGCGGGGAGCACAAGGCCGACGAGGCCGTCAGCCAGTCCAGGATCGAGGGCTCCGTCGACGCCATTGCGCAGCGCATCTACCACCGCATCCGGCGGCGCATCGCGAGCGATCGCGAGCGCTTCGGCGGCTAGCCCTCCGGAAGGAAGAGTCCCATGGCGCTCGTGAAGGCGAAGATCATCAACCTCGACAAGTCGGGCGACGACCTGACGGTCCTCTTCAACCCGAAGGAGTTCTCCATCCAGAAGACCGTCCAGTGGGAGCCGCACAAGGCGCCGGGCCTGGACCTCCCCGAGCACGAGTTCACCTCCGGCAACCCGCGCATCCTCACGGTCGAGCTCTTCTTCGACACGTACGAGGAGAAGAAGAGCGTCCACGAGTACACCGACAAGCTGCAGAACTACGCGTTGGTGGACCCCGACAAGCACCAGCCGCCGGTGGTGATGTTCCAGTGGGGGAAGGTCAAGTTCAAGGGCGTGGTGGAGACCCTCAACATGCGCTTCACCATGTTCCTCTCCGACGGCACCGCCTGCCGGGCGGTGGCCACCGTGAGCATCAAGGAGTGGGAGACCGCCAAGGACCAGACCACGACGAAGGAGAAGAACTCTCCGGACCACAGCAAACGCCGCACGGTGAAGATGGGCGAGACGCTGGCGCTCATCGCCCACGAGGAATACGACGACGCGGCCGAGTGGCGCCGCATCGCCGACGCCAACGGCATCGTGGATCCCAAGGACGTGAAGCCCGGCACGGTGCTCACGCTCCCGCCCATCCTCTAGCAGCGCCGGCGCCGAGGCCCTCCGATGTTCTACGAAATCATGCAGAAGTCGAAGGAGTCGGGCGCCGGCCACGACTCCAACCGCTACGGCGTCGAGGTCGGCATCGTCACCAACGTGAAGGACCCCCAGAAGCTAGGGCGCATCAAGGTGCAGCTCCCACGCCTGCCTGGCGGCCCCGAGTCGGACTGGGCCCGCGTCGCGCAGCCGGCCGCGGGCGCCGGGCGCGGGTTCTACTGGCTGCCCGAGGTGGGCGACGAGGTCCTGATCGCCTTCGAGCTGGGCCAGGCCAGCCGGCCGTACGTCATCGGCACGCTGTGGAACGGCAAGGACAAGCCGATGGCCGCCGCTTACGCCGACGACAACACCACCCGGATGATCCAGACCAAGTCCGGGCACAAGATCGTCCTCTGCGACAAGTCGGGCGAGGAGAAGATCGTGATCGCCGACAAGTCCGGGAACCGCACCATCACCTTCGACGTGAAGGCCAAGAAGTTCCTCGTCGAGGCCAAGGAAGGCGACATCGAGCTGCACGCCGAGAAGAAGATCGTGCTCGACTGCGAGGACCTGGAGATCAAGACCTCCAAGACGACCAAGATCGACGTCGGCACCAACTTCAGCCTGAAGGTCGACGCGGACGCAAGCATCAAGGCTAGCGGCAACCTGAAGCTCAAGGCCAGCCGGGTGAACATCAACTGACCGCGCCGCGCTGCCCGCGCGTTCACCGTCCCGGATCCCGGGCGGATGGCGCCTTCCGGAAGAGCGCGTCGGGGTCGAGGTCGGGGTCGAGGTCGAGGTCGGGGTCGGGGTCGGGGTCGGGGCGCAAAGTTGACCGGCTCCGGCCACGTGCTACGCACGACACGTGCGGCGCGCTGCGCTCGTCTTCCTGCTGCTCTGCTCCGCCGGCGCCCGCGCGGCGACGAACGATTTGCAGCTGTTCCGGCTGGGAAGCCCCGACAACATCACGGTGTGCACGATCTGCCTGGGCGCCGACAATGTGGTGGTGCCGGGCGATCCCTCCGCGCAGTTCCGCTTCGCGCGGATGACGGCCACGCTCGCGCTCGCCTTCGCGCCCGCGTTCGAGGACCAGGCGCAGACCACCGGCCAGGCGGGGTTCGAGGTGGGCGCAGGGACCAAGGTGGCTTTCCCGCGCCTGTCCGAGCAGGAGTGGCCTTCGCAGGGGACCCTGGGGACCGGCGCTCCGCCGCAGATGCTCTTCCTTCCGACGATCACGGTGCGCAAGGGACTGGGCGGCTCGGTCGAGCTGGGCGCGGCGGTGTCGCTCCTGGCCGGCTCGCAGACGGTGGGCCTGAGCGGGCAGGTGCGCTGGGCGGCGCTCGAGGGCCTCTACGGGCTGCCCGACGTCGCCCTTCGCGCCTGGGCCAGCCACCTGATCGGAGCGCAGGAGCTGAACCTGTCCTTCGGCGGCGCCGACATCCTCGTCTCCAAGAGCTTCGGCGTGGCCGGGAGCGTGCGCCTGCAACCGTACGCGCAGTACGGCATCACGCTGGTCGACGCGAGCACCGGCGCCATCGACTTCAACCCCGGGGCCGAGGATCCGGCCAATCCCTCCGCGGACGACAGGTCGTTCCACCGCATCGCATTCTGGGAGAACCGCTACCACCGCTTCGCCGCCGGCGTGCGCATGGTCGCGGGGTCGGTGCTCTTCGGCCTCGAAGGCGGCATGGCGTTCGGCACCAACCCGGTCCAGCACGACGGCTCATCGGGCACCATCTCCACGCAGTTCACCCGCGTCTGGACCGCCTCCGCCCGCCTTGGTCTCGCCTTCTAGGATCGAGCGAGCCGGGCCAGCATCAAGTCGGGCACGTTGGTGATGATCCCCGCCGCGCCTGCCTCACGCAGCGCCTGCGCGCGATCCGGATCGTCCACCGTCCAGGGAGCCACCAGGTAGCCGCGGCGGCGCCAGGAGCGGATCGCCGCCGGCGTGGCGAGCACGTCCTCCGGGTGGAGCGAGACGGCGCCCAGCGCGGGCGCGGCG
>DASWGI010000146.1:0-2453 GCA_036393835.1 Myxococcales bacterium
GGGCAAGTCGACGAAGAAGATCTCGTCGAAGCGGCCCTTGCGCATCATCTCGGGCGGCAGCTCGTCCACGTTGTTGGCGGTGGCGATGACGAACACCGGGCTGGTCTTCTCCTGCAGCCAGGTGATGAAGCTGCCGAACACGCGCGCGGCGGTGCCGGCGTCGGACTGGTTGGAGGAGCCGGTGCCGGAGAAGCCCTTCTCCAGCTCGTCCACCCACAGGATCGAGGGCGCGACCGCCTCGGCCATCTGGATGGCCCGGCGCATGTTCTCTTCCGAGGAGCCGACGATCCCGGCGAACACCTTGCCCACGTCGAGGCGCAGGAGAGGCAGCCGCCAGGAGGCGCCCACCGCCTTGGCGGTGAGCGACTTGCCGCCGCCCGGGATGCCGATCATGAGAATGCCCTTGGGGCGCGGCAGCCCGAACTTGCGCGCCTCCTCGCTGAACGCGGCCTGGCGCTTCTTCAGCCAGGTCTTCAGCTGATCGAGGCCGCCGATGTCGTCCATCTTCTGCTGCGTGCGGAAGAACTCGAGCACGCCGCTCTTGCGGACGATGCGCTCCTTCTCGCTGAGGATCACGTCGATGTCGAAGGTCCCGGTCTGCACCAGCGACTTGGCGAAGACGTTCTCCGCCTCGTCGGCGGTGAGCCCCAGCGCCGCCTCGATCACGTGCTCCCGCTCCTGCCCGCCGGGGGGCGCCTTGTTGGGCACCATGCTGAGGACGCGGTCGAGGATGGTCCCGATCTCGGCCAGCTCGGGCAGCGGGTAGTCGACGACCGCGATCTCCTTGTCGCACTCGGGCGGGATGACCAGCACCGGCGAGATGAGGAAGACCGTCTTCAGCGTCTCCTTCAGGTTGCGGCCCAGGTCGCGCAGCAGCCGCACCACCTCGGGGTTCTTGGTGAAGGCGTGCAGGTCGCGCAGGATGAAGACCGCGCGCTCGTCCTTCTTCGCCTCCAGCACGAAGCGCAGCGCCTTGAGCGGGTCCTTCGAGTCGCCCTGGGCCTCCGTACCCAGGCGCACGCCCTCGGTGACGCTCCAGGTGTAGACCTTGGTCTTGACGCCCTTGTCGCGCTCGCGGCTCTGCAGGACCCGCTTGATCGACTCCTCGACCCGCTTCTCCTCGGAGCTGAGGATGTAGATGAGCGGGTAGCGGGCCCGCATCAGGTGCTCGAGGTCCTTGTCGACGCGGCGCAGCTGGGCGGCGCGCGCGACCTCCTCGGCCACTTCCTTCGGCTGGCTGGAGAGCGCCATCGCGGGCGCGCCCGCGAGCGACACGGGGGCCGGCTTCTTGGCGCCGAAAGGGTCGGCCTCGAAGGGAGTCATGGGGCTGGGGATGGTACCATCCGCCCGGAAGGTCGATCAAACGGCGGCCGGGCGCCGCCTTGCCGCCCCGCGGCACGTGCGCTACCGTCGAACGCGTGGAGTTCACCGCGCACCAGGACCAGATGGCGCTGCAGCGGCTGCGCGACCAAGGCGGCTTCAACGGCGACCGCATCGCGGACTGCGCGCTGGCCACGGTCTACGCGAGCGGGAGCGACTGGCTCAAGGTGGTGGTGGAGAAGACGGACCTCTCGCAGTCCAACCTGGCCGGCACCCGCATCCGCGAAGCGACCTTTGCTAACACCTCGCTGCGCAAGGCTCGGCTCCGCGGCGCCCGCCTGGAGCGCGTCGAGCTGTACTTCTGCGACCTGAACGAGGTGGACGCCAGCGAGGTTGCGGCGCGGCGCGCGAAGGTCCACGGCTCGGAAGCGATGAACGCCGTCTTCAGCGGCGCTCAGCTCGCCGTGACGCGCTTCGAGGACACCAAGCTGTACCGCGCGCGGTTCGACCAGGCCCTCCTGGTCCGGGTCGTGTTCCTCGACTCGCGCCTGGGCGGCGCTTCCTTGGAGAAGGCCGACTTCTCCGGCGCGCGGCTGGTGGACGTGTCCCTGCGCGCGGCGAACCTCCAAGGCGCGTCGTTCGCGGGCGCGACGCTGGTGGGCGTGGACTTCACCGATGCGGCGCTGGACGGAGCGGATTTCCGCGGCGCGGTGGCGATCGGCTGCCGGTTCCCGGCGGGGTTTTCCCCATGAGCGAGGACACGAAGCCCCGGACGGACCTCGACCCCGCCGCGCAGGTGGCGCAGGAGCTGCGCGCCCGGCTGCGCGGCCTGCCGCCCGACCAGCTCGTCGAGCTCTGCGCGCAGCTCTTGAACACCTACGTGGTGGAGGGCGTCCTGCCGCTGGCGCGCGCCGGCGAGTCGGCGGACCTCGCCGCGGACAGCGCGGGCGAGGAGTCGTTCGCGCAGATGGTCAAGCGCCTCAAGGCATCGCGCAAGGACCCCGTGCTGGAGCGGTTCCTGATCGACGGCGAGAACATCTCGGTCCGCGTCGACGGCTACGGCGTGCTGCCCATCACCGAGTACCGCCGCCCCACCGCCCCTCCCGGAGCACCGCCGCAACCCCGGCGCGAGG
>DASWGI010000147.1:0-4938 GCA_036393835.1 Myxococcales bacterium
GAGCCGCAAGCCCAAAGCCGCTACTTCTTCGCCGCCGCCTCGTAGGCGCGCACCACTTCCTGCACGAGCGGGTGCCGCACCACGTCGCGGTCGCTGAACTCGACGAACCGGATGCCTTCCACGTCGCGCAGGATCTCGCGCGCCTCGTTCATCCCCGAGGGCTTGCCGGCGGGCAGGTCGATCTGCGTGGCGTCCCCGGTGACCACGGCCTTCGATCCGAAGCCCAGCCGGGTGAGGAACATCTTCATCTGCTCGGTGGTCGTGTTCTGCGCCTCGTCCAGGATGACGAAGGAGTCGTTGAGGGTCCGCCCGCGCATGAACGCCAGCGGGGCGACCTCGACGGTGCCGCGCTCGAGCAGGTCCTGCGCGCGGTCCATGTCCATCAGGTCGTGCAGGGCGTCGTAGAGGGGACGCAGGTACGGGCTCACCTTCTCCGCCAGGTCTCCGGGGAGGAAGCCGAGCTTCTCGCCCGCCTCGACCGCCGGCCGGCAGAGCACGATCCGCTTCACCCGCCGCTCCACCAGGGCGGCCACCGCCATGGCCATCGCCAGGTACGTCTTCCCCGTGCCCGCCGGACCGATGCCGAAGACGATGTCGTACCGGCGGATCGCGTCGATGTACGCCTTCTGGGCGAAGCCCTTCGGCGTCACCGGCCGGTTGCGGCTGGTGATGTAGACGGTGTCGAGGAAGATTTCCCGCAGATCCGCGCCGGGATCGCTCAGCAGCACCTTGCACGCCTGCTCCACGTCCTCCAGGCCCAGCGGGTACTTCTTCTCGATCAGCGCGTTGAGCTGCGCGAGCAGGCGCTCGGCGAGCTGCACCCGGTCGGGCTCGCCCGAGATGAGGAACACGTTGCCGCGCTGTCCGATGTGGACCCCGAGGCGCTTCTCCACCAGCCTCAGGTTCTCGCTGCGGCCCCCTGCGAGGGCCCTTGCTCCGTCGTTGTCGATCAGCTCCAGGCGAGCGGAAGGTTCTGCCATCAGCCTCTCTTTAATCGAGCGGTGGGAGCAAGACAAACCCGTACGGCGTCCTCCGGTAATGATAGGGCTGGCGGAACGGGTAGCGCAGGTCCTCTTCGCCCACCATCCGCCCCTCGACGAGCTGGCGCAGCTCGCGCGGGTACTCGCCATGCTCCAGCCGGTACAGCTCCAGCGCGCTCTCCAGCCGGAGCAGCTGGCCGTGGGAGAGCAGCCGCGCCACCGCCCCGCGCCGGGCGGGATTCTCCGTCCGCGTCGCCCCCAGGGCGGGAACCATCAGGTGCACGAGGAACAAGGTCGCGGCGAAGAAGGCGGCGGAGAACGCCAGCCGGAGGAGCGCCCCGCTCCTCGCCAGGCGCCGCCCGCTCTCGGCGAGCCCCTTCACCGCCGCCCGCGTGCCGCGCTCCGGCGGCAGCACCTTGAGGTAGCCCCATTCCTGCAGCTCGACCAGCGCCTTGAGGGCCTCGAACTCGCCCAGGAGCGACACGTCGGCGCACTTCTCGGCCGTCCGGCCCTCCACCGCCAGGCGGTACACCAGCCGGTGGTTCTCGGTCGGCGTGCCGCCGCCGCCGTCGCCGTCGGGCGGGCTGTCCACGCCCTTCATCCGCTCGAAGGTGGCGTCGTTCCAGGGGATCTTCTTGCGGACCGCCGGCCACTCGTCCATGCGCCGGAAGCCTTCCAGGAGGATCGACTCCGCCCGGATGGGCTCGAACCCGCTCTTGCCGGCGTCGACGTCCTCCTGGGTGAACTCGTACGTGCCGGTCTTCCAGCGGAACAGCCGGTAGAGCGTCTCGGTGGTCTGCAGGCACATCACCTGGGAGAGCGTCGCGGCGTCGACGAAGTTCTGCTGGACCAGGACGTCGCCGAGGCGCTTGAGGCTCCGCTGCTGTTCGGTGAGCGCCGCCTGTAGCTTCTCCTCCGTGATCAGCTCCGCCCGCTGGAGCAGCGAGCCCAACAGGTCCGCCTTGTTGCGCGCCTTCTGCGTGGCGAACACCACCGTGCCATCCACGAAGAGGACGTCCACCTCGTCGTTGCCGCTCTTGAGCACCAGCGTGCCGGTCTTCGTCTGGTGCCCGATGAGCTGCAGGATGTCGGCGATGCCGAAGTCCTTGAGCGTGCCGGAGAGCGCCATCTACGCGCCCTCCGCGCGCTGCTTGGACAGCAGATCGCGCAAGCACACCGCCCAGACGAGGAGGAAGCAGGCCACGGTCGCGCCGACGCGGAGCATCGAGACGTTGGACCGCACCGCCACGGGGTCGCGCGCCACGCCTTGCCAGAACAGGACGCTGGAGGCGATGAAGCCGGTGAGGAGCAGGAAGACGACGCCCGAGACGGGATAACCGAGCAGGACGTGCCCGGCGCCCGAGAGCAGGTTGAAGGCGCGGACGAGGAGCGTGCGGCGCCGCTGGTAGGCGTGGACGGCGACCTCCTTGCGGATGCGCTCGGTCGGGTCGACGCCGGTGCGCCGCACGAAGACGTTCACGCACTGCGCGCAGAGCGCCTCGGAGGGGCGGGCGTCGCCGTCGCAGCGCTTGCAGACCTCGCGCCCGCAGCGCTCGCAGCGCCCGCTCGGGCGGATCCGGTGCCGCAGCGCGTGCAGCCCGACGAACCCGAGCGCCGCCAGCAACGGCAGCGCGGTCGCGGCGCCCGCTGGCAGCGGACCGGCGACGATCGCGCGCACCTCGTCGTCCACGGGCGCGGCCACCCGCGCCTCGGCGTCCAGGAGCGGCCCCAGCATCGAGTCGTCGAGCGGGACGTCGAGCAGGAACTTGTTCGATCGGCGGTTCACCGACAGCTGACCGCCGGTGAAGGCATCGATGCCGGCGCGGTCCAGCTCCAGCGCGCGCGCCTGCTCGGCCTGCACCTTCTCCAGCGAGTCGACTCCGCCCAGGGCGTACGCCCGGCTCAGGTTGAAGTGCGGCGCGGCCAGGTTGTCCTGCAGGTCCATCGCTTTCTGGTACTCGGGGACCGCGCGCTGCGCGTCGTTCAGGAGCAGGTAGACGTTGCCGAGGTTGGTGTGCGCGGCGGCCAGGGCCCGGTAGGAAGCGCCCTGCCCCGCGTCCAGCGCCTTGCGGTAGAGCTGCTCCGCCTGGGCCAGCTCGCCTTCCCGCTTGGCCTTGTGCGCCAGGGCGAAGGCGACCGCCATCTCCGGCTTGTCCGAGCGCAGCCTCTCTTGTAGCCGCCGCAGCTCGCGGGGCGTGCCTTCGCCGTGCTCCAGCATCCACACGTCCGCGGCCGGCCCGCCGAACGCGGCCACGCGCGCCAGCCCCTCGGACACGAACGGAAGCGACGCGAGCAGCACCAGGGCGACGCAGCCCAGCGCGACCTCGGCGGCGCTGGCGTACAGCGCCACGGCGAAGAGCAGCGTGAAGAGGAGCGGGACGAACCCGGCCTGCAGGAGGAGCGGCGAGAGGATCAGCGCCGCCGCGAGGAGGTTGGTCTGCCAGCGCCGCGCTCCCGCTGGGAACAGGTGGTGCACGTCGTGGACGTAGAGCTGCGCATAGCGCAGGAAGAGCAGCATCACGAAGGCGAGCGCCGCGCCCAGCACGCCCGTGAGCGCGACCCCTCCGGCGTTGACCACCAGGGCGCGACCGATGCGCGGGTCGGCCAGCGCCGCGCGAACGGCGGCGAGGGCGGAGGCGCCCGCGGCCGAGAGCGCGCTCGGGTCCTCGGCCAGCGTGGCACGCAAAAGGCACGTGTGGGCCGCGGGGAGCGCGGGCGCCAGCTCGACGGCCAGCTTGCAGGCCTTGCGCGCCAGGGCGGGCGACTCGGCGGCGAGCGTCTTGTGGCTCTCGCGCACCAGCGCGGCGGCGACGCCGAACAGGTTCTCCAGCGCCAGCTCGTCCTTGAGCTGGCGGACGCGCTGCTCCTCGTCCTCGGCGCGGCGCTGGTCGCGCTCGCGCAGGTACTCGCGGCGCTGGGCCCAGTGCACCATCAGGTCGGCGCTCTTCTCCGAGGGCAGGATCGAGACCTGGCCCGGTGGAGGCGGTGCCGGGGGCGCGACGACCGGGGGCGGGGCCTCGACGTCCTCGGCGCGTACGGCGCCCGCCGCGGCGCAGGCGAACAGCGCCGCGATCGCGACCGCGCGCCGCGTCGTCGTCGAGGAAACCACGCGCTCATCCTAGCGGCCGGCTCGAAGGCCCAGCAAGGAATCGGCTTTGGCGGAGAGGCGCATGTGGTAGACCGCCCGCCATGGAAAATCCCACCTCGGCGCAGGCCGCGATAGACCGCCTGCTGCGCATCATGGACAAGCTGCGCGACCCGGGCGGCTGCCCCTGGGATCGCGAGCAGAGCCTGCGCACGCTGACGCCCTACCTGCTGGAGGAGGCGCACGAGGTCATCGAGGCGATCGAGGCGGGCGACGCGCAGCACCACAAGGAGGAGCTGGGCGATCTGCTCTTCCAGGTCGTGTTCCAGGCGCGCATCGCGCGCGAGGAGGGCAAGTTCGACTTCGCCCAGGTGTGCGACAGCATCTCCGACAAGCTCACCCGCAGGCATCCGCACGTGTTCGGCGACGTGAGCGTCTCCGGGTCCCGCGAGGTGGTGAAGAACTGGGAGCGGATCAAGGCCGACGAGCGCAAGGCGAAGGGAGATGCGCCGCGCAGCGCGATCGGCGGCGTGCCGGTGGGCCTGCCGGCGCTGGTCCGGGCGGAGCGGATCACCGAGAAGGCGGCGGCGGTGGGCTTCGACTGGCCGGAAATCGAAGGCGTGCTGGCGAAGGTGCGCGAGGAGCTCGGGGAGCTGGAAGGAGCGATCGCGGAGCGCGGTGGGGCCTCGTCCGAATCCGCCGCCGCGCACCAGGTGCACGGCCGGGTGGAGCAGGAACTGGGCGATCTGCTCTTCGCGCTCGCCAACCTGGGCCGCTTCCTCAAGGCGCATCCGGAGGAGGCTCTGCGCGGCGCGGTGCGCCGCTTCGAGTCGCGCTTCCACCACATCGAGGAGCGGTTGCGCGAGCAGGGCC
>DASWGI010000148.1:0-4934 GCA_036393835.1 Myxococcales bacterium
TCGATCGCGCCCTCTTCGTCGAGACCGACCTGCGCTCTCCCGGACTGCGGGCCGGAGCATTCGACGTCGTCTACTCGAGCGGCGTGCTGCACCACACGCCGGATCCGCGCGCTTCCTTCGCCGCGGTGGCGCGCCTGCTCCGGCCGGGCGGAATGGTGGTGGTGGGGCTCTACAATGCGTACGCGCGCCTGCCGCACCGGCTGCGGCGCGGGGTGGCGCGATTGACGGGTTTCCGCTGGATCCCCTGGGACCCCGTGCTGCGCGAGCGACGCGCCGAGCCGGCCCGCCGCGAGGCCTGGTTGCGCGACCAGTACCGCCACGTCGAGGAGCACCGCCACACCCTCGGCGAGGTGCAGGGTTGGTTCCGCGAGAACCGCGTCGAGTACTTGCGCGCGTATCCCGACACGCTCCTCGCCGCCGAGCAGCTGACCGGCGACGGCCTGTTCCGGGCCGCCGGGGACGATTGGCCGGTCGAGAACGTGCTGGCCCAGCTCTCCTGGGCGCGCACGCTGTCGCACGAGGGCGGCCTCTTCGTGGTGGTCGGGCGCGCGGCGGCGCGTTAGGTTCCCGCCATGCTCCGCGTGCGCTACTGGGACGACTTCCTCTGACCGTGGTGCTACGTGGCGGCCGGGCGCCGCCGCTCGCTCGAGCGGGAGCTGGCCGGCAAGGTCCAGTTCGACCGCCGCGCCTATCTCCTCCTCCCCGGACAAGGGCAGCGCCCCACCTATGACGAGTACGTCGTCTCGCACCGCGTGCGGGCCGCGGACACGATGCCCGAGCTCGGATTCGCCATCCCGAAGGTGGGCCAGAAATACCCGCGCTCCAGCGTCCCCGCCCAGCTCGTCGCGGCGGCGATCCAGGACGAGCACCCGGAGCGACTCGAGACGATGGAGGACCAGCTCTTCGGCGCCATGTTTCGCGAGCTGCGCGACATCTCCGATCCCGCCGAGCTGCGGGCGGCCGCCCGCGCGTCCGGCGTTCCGGAGGAGCTGGTGGACCGCGCCCTCGCCGACCCGGCGCTGCGCGACCGCGTCTTCGCCGAGCACCAGGAGGCGCTCGACGCCGGCGTGAACGGGATCCCCGCGCTGGTCGTCCCGGGATATGCGCCGGTCACCGGGGCCATCCCGCTCGACGACCTCCGCCGGGCGTTCGCCGAAGTGGTCGACTCCCGCGAAGCGCGTACCTAGCTTTGAGTTCGATGAGCACGAGGCTCGTTTTCGCGGCGCTGCTCGCGTCCTCCATGGCGCTCGCGCAGACGCCCGAGCGGCCGCCGCAGCCGGGCGACAAGGGTCAGCCGGAGGCGGCGCTGTCCGCGAGCCCGCAGACCCCGCGGGAGAAGGCCGCCGACCAGGCGGCCGACCAGGCGAAGAAGGACGTCGACGTCGCCGGCATCCACCTCCAGATCGCCAGGCTCTACCTCGCGGGCCTCTACGGCCTGGCGGGCGCGCCGAGCACCTGGGACCGGGAGCACGGCGTGGCCCTCTTCACCCAGGCGCAGAACGCGCTCACCGACGCCGACCGCCAGCTGGCCGAGCTGCAAGGCCTGGCGCAGGGCAACTGGCCGGAAGCGCGCGACCCGCTCACCCGCGCCCGCAACACGCTGGTCCGCGCGCAAGGCCAGCTCCGCTCTCTCTCGGTGCCCCTGCGCACCGGCGGCGGCCAGGACCAGGCCGGCCAGAGCGTCATCGGCCAGATCTACAAGTCCCTGGACTCGTCCCGGAACGAGCTGGACTCCGCGGCCAGGGCGATGGGCGTGGATCCGAAGCTGCGGACTCCGTAACTAGAGCGCGCTGCCCCACTCCGCCACGGCGCGCGCCAGCGATGCGTTCCGCGCTACTTGTGCGCGACGAACGCCGCCTTCGCCTCGGGAAGCTCGCGCTTGATGTCGGCGATCCGCTGCTCGCTGGAAGGGTGGTCCGAGAGGAACGCCGGCGGCTCCTTTCCTTTGGAGTACGCCAGCATCCGCTGCCAGAAATCGACCGCCGTGGCCGGGTCGTAGCCAGCCTTGGCCATGAGCACGAGGCCGATGTGGTCCGCCTCGCTTTCCTGCTGACGCGAGAAGGGCAATTCGACGCCGAGCTGCGCCCCGAGCCCAAGGGCCGCTTCGGTCTTCTGCACCGCGCCAGGCTTCTTCGCCTGGACCGCTGCGAGGAGGCCCGCCTACCCCCAGTTGCATCAGCTGCGTCCGGGAGAGCCGCTCCGCCCCATGGTGCGCGAGTGCATGGGAGATCTCGTGGGCGAGCACGACCGCGAGCCCGTTCTCGTCCTGGGTGATGGGGAAGGTCCCGCTGTAGACGGCGATCTTGCCACCGGGCATGCACCAGGCATTGACCGTCTTGGGGTCGTCGATGACCGTCGTCTGCCACTGATAGCCGGGATGGAACTGCGCCTCGGCGGTGTCCGCCAGTCGCTTGCTCACTCGCTGAACCAGGTCGACGTGCTCGGGATTGGTGGCGGTCTTCGCCTTGGCGAGCTCCTGCTGGTGTGACTGCATCCCAAGCTGGTTGATCGTCGAATCGCCGACCAGATTGAGCTGCTTGCGCCCGGTGACTGGCGCCGTCGTGCAAGCCGCGAGCATCGCCGCCACGATGAGGAATGTTTTCACACCCGCAATCTGGACACGGCCGCGCCCGTCTGCTCGCCCTGCAGGGACTTACAAGTCCCTCGACTCGTCCCGGCACGGGACTTCGACGACGTCCGAGGCGAAAAATCCCATGCCAGGGTGCGCCTCGTCGATCAGCACTTGCACCTTGTCCTCCCAACCCCGGCCCGAGATGTTGAGGATGGTCAACCCGGAGTAACTCCCGTGGTAACCCTTCTCGATGAACACTTCCTGCGGTTGATCGAACCGCAAACACCTCGTTTCGTCTCCGCGCCTAAGCGTTAGCTCCAAGTACGAAGCCTCACCGGGAGATATGTGCCAGTCTATCCGTTCAACCCGATAATGCGTAGACATCGGCAAGATCGGGTGCGGTTTATCGTCTGTTCCCATCGGGCCCTCCTATCACAAGCTCGCCCGACGCACGCGTAGCGTCTTTCGGACTATCCGGCTGGGAGACCAAGCGTCCACCCGATTCGCAGAAGCCAGGTATGCGGCTGCGCGACCAACTGCCGGTGGCCGTACGAGGTGAGCAGATCCACGGCATCGGAGTCGATGGATCGTCCGGCGCGTTTCGCATGGATCATCGCATTTCCCAGCAGCGAAAACCTTCCCGCGGCGGTCCAATGCGCGGTTTACAGCCTTCGCGATCCGGATAGACAAGCCCTGGATTCCGCGGGCGAGCGCAATCGCATCGCGCGCCTCGACGATGAGGTGCAGGTGGTTCGATTGCACGGAAAAATGGACGAGCCGGAAGCCGTCGCGTTGGCAACCCTCGCCGATGCAGGATGCGACCACGCGGAAGCAGGCGCGGGAGCGAAGCTGCGCTGCCTCGGCACAAACGCGCGCGGTCACGTGGACCGGGTGCCTTGCCGCGAGTGCGGGCCGGCGGACGTGTGGCACGCCAGCTCCGGGTTTCTTCGGACGCCCTGCCCCCGGCCGGTATCCGCCGCGTCCGCGGTACCGCAGGTCGAACCCGAGCTGCCTCGCCTTCCGTCGAGTCATTGATTTCAGCATAATTCGCACCCCTGACATCCGAAGCGGCCGGATGATCCCGTGTATCCTTGGAGCACTCGATGGCCTGGGTACTTCTGTCGATGATGGTAGTCATGGCCGCTGCCTTGCTGCTGCCGGCCTTCGTTACCTTCGACCGGCTGGTGAAGCGGGAACACGATCTTTTCGCCGACGCGTGGGAGGCGGATGGGCGTCCGCATGGCATCTTCTGGCGACCCGAGATCTTGTTTCGACCGTCGCTACGGTTGTTTCGTTCGGGCTTGGCAACGAACAGATGCATGCTGGTGTGGCCGCTCCGGACACCACGCTGGGCAGGCAGCGATGACGAAGCGATGCGACTCCTCCGGTGCCTCCGCCGACTCCTGATCGCTTGGAATCTAGGTGTGTTCGTCCTGGCTGTAGTCGCGGTTGCCGTCGCGTATGCCGGCGCAACGAAGTAGCGCTGGTTTACGAGCGCTAGAGTCCGCTGCCCCACTCCGCCACGGCGCGCGCCAGCTCACGCAGCACGTCCGCGTCCGTGCGGCCGCTGCGCTTCAGGACGTGGAAGGAATGATCCGCTCCCTCGACGATACGGAGCTCCGCACGCGGTAGCTTCTCCACGATGGGGCGCAGCAACCCCAGGTCGGCCAGTTCGTCCGGGGTGCCTTGCAGGAAGAGCAGCGGGACCTCCACGCGAGCGAGGTGGTCGGCGCGCTTCACCGACGGCGCACCCGCCGGATGCAGCGGAAAGCCGAGCAGCGCGATGCCCCGGACGCCGGGGAGCGGCGCGTCCGCCTGGGCCTGCGTGGTCATGCGCCCGCCGAACGATTTGCCTCCGGCGATGAGCGGCAGGTCGGGCGCGGCCTCCCGCGCAGCGAGAACCGCTGCCCGGACGACCTCGTGCAGCACCGCCGGCGGATCGGGCCGCTTGCGGCGGTCCTGCATGTAGGGGAACTCGTACCGGAAGCTGGCGACGCCCTCCTGGGCCAGGGCCTCGGCGATCGCCACCAGGAACGGATGCCGCATGCCCGCCCCTGCCCCGTGCGCGAGCACATAGAGGAGGCGCGCGCCCTCGGGGCGCAAGAAGACCGCATCGAGCCGCGCGCCGCCCGCGCTGAAGCCGACCTCACGCACCGAGTCGCTTCCGCAGCCGCTCGAGGGCCTCGGGCACGTCGGGATCCAATTCCAGCACCTTGGCGAGCGGATCCCGCTTCAGCTTCCGCAGGCGCGCCGGCGCCGTCTTCAAGGTGAACGCGCGCGGATCGAGCTTCTCGTTCACCTCGCTCCAGCGCAGCGGCATCGAGACGGTCGCTCCGGGAACCGGGCGCGCGGAGAACGGCGC
>DASWGI010000149.1:0-2430 GCA_036393835.1 Myxococcales bacterium
TCCGGCTCGAGCTGATCGAGCGCCACTCCGCCGCCGAAGACCGCCAGCAAGTTCTCCACGTCCTCCCGCGAGCAGGTCTCGTCGAGCGAGATGCCCACGGTCCGCGCGTCGATGCGGCGCAGGTTGATGCGCCGGGAGGCCGCCGCCGCGACGATCGGGTCCGCCTCGGCCTCGACCGCGAGCGTGTCGAAGAAGTGCTGGTGGCGGAGCTTCAGCCCCTTCTTTCGCAGGCGGGCGGCGAGCAGCGAGGTGAGGCCGTGCACGTGCTGGGCGATGGCCTTGAGCCCGCGCGGCCCGTGGTAGACGGCGTACATCCCGGCGATGATCGCGAGCAGCGCCTGCGCCGTGCAGATGTTGCTGGTCGCCTTCTCGCGGCGGATGTGCTGCTCGCGCGTCTGCAGCGCCATGCGCAGCGCCGGGCGGCCCTGGGCGTCCTGCGAGACGCCGATGATCCGCCCCGGCATGTGGCGGACGTGCTCCTCGCGGCAGGCGAAGTAGGCCGCGTGCGGCCCGCCGTAGCCGAGCGGCACGCCGAACCGCTGCGAGGAGCCCACCGCGACGTCGGCGCCCAGCTCGCCGGGCGGCGCTAGCAGGCAGAGGGAGAGGAGGTCGGCGGCGACCACGGCCAGCCCCCCGTGCTGGTGCACGCGCTCGATGAAAGCGCGCAGGTCGCGCACGCGCCCGTCGGTGGACGGGTACTGCACCAGCGCCCCGAACACCTTGGTGTGGAAATCGAACGCATCGGGGTCGCCGACCACCACCCGCCATCCGAGCGGCTCGGCGCGCGTGCGCACCACCTCGATGGTCTGCGGGTGGCAGTCGCTCGCGACGAAGAACGCCTTCGCGTCGCCCCCGGCGACCGCGTGCACCAGGCTCATCCCCTCGGCGGCGGCGGTCCCCTCGTCGAGCAGCGACGCGTTGGCGACCGGAAGGCCGGTGAGGTCGATCACCATCGTCTGGTAGTTGAGCAGCGCCTCGAGGCGCCCCTGCGAGATCTCGGGCTGGTACGGAGTATACTGAGTGTACCAACCCGGGTTCTCCAGGATGTTGCGCTGGATCACCGCCGGCGTGACGGTGTCCGAGTAGCCCATCCCCAGGTAGCTGCGGAAGACCTGGTTCTTCGCCGCGATCTGCTGCAGGTCCTGCAGCAGGCCGTGCTCCGAGCGGCCCGCCGGCAGGTCGAGCGGCCGCTTGAGGCGGATGCTCGCGGGGACCGTGGCGTCGATCAGGGCGTCCAGAGACCCTTTTCCCAGCACCTCCAGCATATCCGCCACGTCGCGGGTGTCGGGCCCGATGTGGCGGTCGACGAAGCGGTCCGGGTGCCGCAGAATGTGCATCGCTTTCCTGCTCCTTCCAGGGGTTGGCGCTCCCTACCACGCCGGACGCCGCAGAGTAACCGCGATCAGGCGATGGCGCACTCAGCCCAGCATCGCGGCTTGCCAGGCCCGCTCGAGCGCGCGGTCGGCAAAGCAAATCGAGTCGGGATCGCAAAGGCGCTGGAGGTCGCGAAAGGGTTCTTCGGGAGGCAGGTCGCTGATGCGGGCGCAGGGCAGGCCGGCGCCGAGGCGGGCGGCATCGGCGAGCGCGCGGCGGTAGCCCTGGTCCCGGAAGACCGGCACGCGGCCGCGGACGGCGTCCACCCAGCCCGGGTCCGCTTCGCCGCGCAGGACCACGCAGATGCGGCGCATTAGATTTTCACCCCGGTGCGACAGCGCGCGCGAGGCGTACGAAGCCGGTGCGGCGTCGAGCCGCGCGCGCAGGAGGTCGAGCAGGTCGAGCGGGAACTGGCGCGCCGGCGCGAGCACCACGTCGAGCGTCGAGTACGGGTCGACGGCCAGGCGAGCCTCGATGGCGGCGAACGCCACCTCGCGGCGCGCGAACAGGTCGCGTCCGGTGACCCAAAGCGCGACGTGCTGCGCGCCCGGAGCCCGCATGCGGGAGAGGTCCGGATCGTCCAGGTCGAGCCGGAACACGTCGGACGGATCCGTGGCGGTCTCCACCAGGTGTGGCCGCGGCACCTCGTCCACCCTGCGGCCGAGACGCGCCTCCGCCTCCTCGATGCACGCTCGGATCTCCTCTTCTCGCATGGCGGCGGTGCGCCGCACGCGGTACGGCGGCGCGGGATCGAACTCCACGCCGTCCTCGGCCGCCGTCGCGCGCATCGCCGTGCCCGGCAACAGCGAGAGCGGGAAGACCTGCGCCTCCGCCCCGAGGCCGTTCTCCTGCAGGAAGTCCACGCCGCGGAGCACGTCGTCTCCCGTGTCGCCGGGCAGCCCGACGATCAGGTCGACGAGCAGCTCGATCCCGTGCTCGTGCAGCAGGTGCGCCGCCTCCGCGACGAGCTGGGGGCTCCCGCCGCGGCGCACGCGCTTGAGCGTGTCGCGGTTCACCGACTGGAGGCCGATCTCGAGCTTGGTGAATCCCGCGCGC
>DASWGI010000150.1:0-6448 GCA_036393835.1 Myxococcales bacterium
ATGGTCGGGGCGACTGGATTTGAACCAGCGACCACTTGCACCCCAAGCAAGTGCGCTACCAGGCTGCGCTACGCCCCGGCACTGCCTCGCCAGCTCTGGGGTTCCAAGGCGCCGGCGAGGGCGGGGGAAGTATCACCCGCCCCGCGCGCCGTCAACGCGAACCGGAGCCAGTCGCCGCCGATAGGGCGGCGCTGCGCTTTTCAGAGATGCGCTCAGGCGCCGTTCGAGGTATTCAGCGCGTTCTTCAGCACCTGCGAGGGGCGGAAGGTCAGCACGCGCCGCGCGCTGATCTCGATCTCCTGGCCGGTCTGGGGGTTGCGGCCCACGCGGGAGCGCTTCTCGCGGACCACGAAGTTGCCGAAGCCGGAGAGCTTGATCTTCTCGCCCTTCTCGAGCGTGTCCTTGATGGTGTCGAACACCATCTCGACGATCTCGGCGCTCTCCTTCTTGGAGAACCCGACCTCCTTGCACACGCTCTCGATCACGTCGGCCTTGGTCATGGAAACGACGATAGTCGAACGCGCAAGGGCGAGTCAAAGCAACGGGTTGCGGTCAGCGGGAGCGGTCGTACGCCCCCCTTCATCCGCCCACATCCTGCGCTGTCGGTCAATGTGCGGTCGGGTGCGAGCAACGCCCAAGACGACGCCTCGCGCCGGCCACCTGGCCTGTTGCGCCGCGAGGTAGACTCCTCCAGCCTTGGTAAGGGCTGACGATGCGCCTTGGAGCACTGCTAATTCTCTCGCTCGCGACCGCGACTTGCAGCACGGGCACGCCGCGCTCAGACCTTACCTCGGACTGCGGGTACCCGGAGAGCCGCAGCGGCTCCTGCACGATCGCCTTGTCAGGCGCCCTCACCAATACCGTGAGGTGCTCGGTCGACCCGGTGTACGAAGGCTTGAACAACGAGTTCCTCCTCCGGCTCAGCGTCGAATCGAGCAACCCGGAGCGGGTGGGAGGGCCCGTCAGCATCGCCGTCGGTTTCCGCGGCGAGCCTCGCATCGCAACGTACAGGAACACCGATCCCGGAGCGAAGAGCGTGATGTACGCGTACTCGAGCACCTATCTCGCGGAATGGTCCGAGACCGTGGCCGGCCCGGGCGCGCCGCAGGGCAAACACGCGCTCACCATCACTTCTGTCGGCACTCCCTTCTGCCTGTCCCAGAGCAAGGCATACCCGCAGATGCGGGGCAGCCTCGACGCAACCCTGCCAGCGTCTACCTCGTCGACCGCTTCGGGCACGGTGAACTTGCGTGCGACCTTCTGAAGGTCCGACGAGCCGGTCGAGATCAGCCAGCGTACGGCCTACGACCGGATCTCGGCGCCGAGCGAGGCCTTCAGGCGGTCCTTGACCGAGGCGATCAGCGCGTCAGCCTCGGTGTCGGTCAATGTGCGGTCGGGTGCGCGCAACGTCAGGCCCACCGCGACGCTCTTCTTTCCGGCCGGCACCTGGGCGCCGCGGTAGACGTCGAAGAGCGTCACCTCCTCGAGCAGCCCGTTCCCGTCCGCCGCGCGGATCTCCGCCAGGAGCCTCGCGGCGGGGGCGTCGGCGCCGACCACGAAGGCCAGGTCGCGCGCGACCGCCGGGAACCGCGGCACGCCTCGGCTCTGGCGCAGCGCGCGCGCCTGCGAGAGCAAGAGCTCCCAGTCCAGCTCGGCCAGCAGCACCGTCGCGGGCACGTCGAACGCCTGCGCCGCGCGGGGATGGATCTGGCCGAGCACACCTGCGCGCCGCCCGCCGACGGTCAGCGCCGCCGAGGCGGCCGGATGGAGGAACGGCTCCTCCGCGGGCGCGTACGTGCCGGAGACGTCCAGCGCGCCGAGCACGTCGTCGACCGCCCCCTTCAGATCGTAGAAGTCGACCGGGTCGTGCGGAGCCGCCCAGCTGCGCGGTGCGCGGTGCCCTGCTGCGACCAGGCCGAGCCGGCGCGGCTCGTCCACCGGCCACGCCAGATCGCCGGAGGGATGCGCCTCGCTCCGGCGCGGAAGGTAGACACGGCCCAGCTCGTAGAGCCGGACGTCCTGCGCGCCGTGCTTCAGCGCGCGCCCGACGTTCTGCAGCAAGCCGGCGAGGATGGTCGTGCGCATCGCCGCCTGCTCCACCGTCAGCGGATTGGCCACCCGGACCGGCTTCACGTCGGGCCGCAGCTCGAGCAGCTCGCGCTCGGAGACGAAGCTGTAGTTCAGCGCCTCGTCGAAGCCCCGCGCCGCGAGCGCCGCCCGCGCCGCGCGGGTGATGCGCTGCTCCGGCGCGATGGCAGCCGTCTCGCCCACGCCGGCCTTCGGGACCACCACCGGGATGGTGTCGTACCCGCGCAGGCGCGCGACTTCCTCGACGGCGTCGATCTCGCGCGTCAGGTCGCCCCGCCACGAAGGGACGGCCCACAGCGTGGCGGAGGCGGACGGAGGCGGAGGCGTCGACAGTTTTTCTTCCACCTTCTCTAGCCCGACCGACTGCAGCCGCTGCTCGACCTCGGCCGCGGAGACCGCCGTGCCCAGCACCGAGGAGACGCGCGCCGGGCGGACCCAGATGCGCGCCGGCGGCCGCGGCGACGGGTACCGGTCGACGACCCCCTTCGCGACCTTCCCTCCCGCGAGCTGCGCCACCAGCTCCGCGCACCGATCCAGCGCGAGCGCGGCCATCTTCTCGTCCGCGCCTCGCTCGAACCGGTGCGACGCTTCGGTGTGCAGCCCGTGGCGGCGCGAGGTGCGGCGCGTTCCGCCCGGGTCGAACACCGCGCTCTCGATGAGGATCCGGGTGGTGCCGTCCGAAACCTCGCTGGTCTGGCCGCCCATCACGCCCGCCAGCGCGACCGGCTTCTCCCCGTCGGCGATGACCAGGTCGTCCTCGGACAAGTTGCGCTGCTTGCCGTCGAGCGTCGTCATCGGCTCTCCGGGACGCGCGCGACGCACCACGATGCGCGACCCGGCCAGCCGATCCAGATCGAAGGCGTGCAGCGGGTGCCCCAGCTCGAGCAGGGCCAGGTTGGTCGCGTCGACCACGTTGCTGATCGGCCGCACGCCGCAGCTCCGCAGCCTTTCCTGCAGCCGCAGCGGCGAGGGACCGATGCGCACGCCCTCGATCACGCGCGCCATGTACCGCGGGCACCGTTTCGGGTCCTCGACGTCCACCCGCGCCAGCTTCTCGATGGCAGGCCCGCGTTCCGCGAGCTTGGGTCGGGGCACGCGCAGCGCGGCGCCCGTCAGCGCGTGGACCTCGCGCGCGATGCCCAGGTGCGAGAGCGCGTCCGGCCGGTTCGGCGTGACGTTCAGCTCGAAGATCGTGTCCGGGAGCCCGAGCGCCTGCTCGATCGGCGTTCCGATCGGCGTATCGCGCGGCAGGATGAGCAGCCCCTCGTGATCGTCCGACAAGCCCAGCTCGCGCGCCGAGCAGAGCATTCCGGAGCTCTCCACGCCGCGCAGCTTCGCGCGCCCGATCCGCTGGCCTCCCTGCAGCACCGCGCCGGGGCGCGCCAGTGGCACCACGTCGCCGACCTGGAAGTTCTGCGCGCCGCAGACCACCTGGTGCGTGCCACGGCCGTCCTCCACCTGGCACACGCTGAGGTGGTCGGAGCCGGCGATGCGCTCGCTCGCGGCGATGCGCGCCGCCACGACGTCCGCGCCCGGGCCGAGGGCGCGCTGCTCCCTGCCCTCCACCTCGAAGCCGGCGAAGGTGAGCTTCCTCGCCAGATCGCCGGCGGGCAGGTCGGTCGCGCACAGCTCGCGCAGCCAGTTCAGCGACAGCTTCATGGCGGCCCTTTCACAGCTGCTGCAGGAAGCGGACGTCGTTGTCGAAGAGGAGTCGCAGGTCGTCGATCCCGTGCCGCAGCATCGCCAGCCGGTCGATGCCCACGCCGAACGCGTACCCGGTGTACTTCTCCGGATCGATGCCCACGCCGGCCAGCTCGTCGGGGTTCACCATCCCGGCGCCGAGCACCTCGAGCCAGCCGGTGCCCTTGCAGATCTTGCAGCCCTTCCCGCCGCAGAGCGGGTGCGAGATGTCCACCTCGGCGGACGGCTCGGTGAAGGGGAAGTAGCTGGGCCGCAGCCGCGTCTGGATGTGCGGGCCGAAGAACGCCTTCACGAACGCGTCGAGCGTCCCGCGCAGGTGCGCCATCGAGACGCCCTCTTCCACGTGCAGGCACTCGACCTGGTGGAACATCGGAGTGTGGGTCACGTCCGAGTCGCAACGGTACACCTTGCCTGGCGTGATGACCCGGATGGGCGGCTTGCGCGCCTCCAGCATGGCGCGGATCTGCACCGGGCTGGTGTGCGTGCGCAGGATGCGCGTGGGCGGCTCGGGCGCGCCCTCGGGCGGCCTGGGCAGCGTCGCCGCCTCGAGCGAGAACGTGTCCTGCATGTCGCGCGCGGGATGGTCGGGCGGGAAGCAGAGCTTCTCGAAGTTGTACACGTCCCACTCGATCTCCGGACCGTCGGCCACGTGGAAGCCGAGCCGGGCGAAGATCTCGATGATGTCGTCCATCGCCTGCGACACGGGGTGGCGGTGGCCGAGCTTCTGCGGGCGGCCGGGGAGCGTGACGTCCAGCTTCTCGCGACGGAGATCGGCTTCCAGCGCGCGGCCGGCGACCGCCTGCTTGGCGCGCTCGAGCAGGTCCTCGATGCCCGCCTTGACCGAGTTCACCGCCTCGCCGACGCGCGGCCGCTCCTCGGAGGCGAGCTTTCCCATCCCGCGCAGCACGGCCGACAGCGAGCCCTTCTTGCCCAGGTACTTGATGCGCGCCGCCTCGACCTGCGCCTCGTCCCCGGCCCTGGACAGCTCGTCCTTGGCCTGCGCGAGCAATGCGTTCAGCTCGTCGATCATCACGGCTCCAGAAACGACGAAAGCCGCGCCGGTGGACCCGACGCGGCCTCGAAAGTCGAGCTGCGGAAGGCCTACGCCGCGGCGCGCTTGGCGATGGCCGCAAACGCCTGCGGGTCGGCAACCGCGATGTCCGCCAGCACCTTGCGGTCGAGCACGATGCCCGACTTCTTCAGGCCGGCCAGCAGCTTCGAGTACGACAGCCCCGACATCCGCGCGGCCGCGTTGATGCGCACGATCCACAGCGAGCGGAAGTCGCGCCGGCGCATCCGGCGGCCCTTCGCCGACTGCATCATCGCCCGCTCGACCGCCTCGACCGCCCGCTTGTACGTGCCGTGGCGCCGGCCCCGGAAGCCCTTGGCGAGCTTCAGGACGCGGTTGCGGCGGCGGCGGGCCTTGAATCCTCTCTTGACGCGCATGTGCTGACTTCTCCTACTTCGGCAGCCCGTACGGCAGGGCCTTCTTGAGGTGCTTCTCGTCCCGGCGGGAAAGGACCTGGCTGTGGCGCAGGTGGCGCTTGCGCTTGCGGTTCTTGCTCAGGGACAGGTTGTGGCGGCGGAAGGCCTTCGCCGCCTTGATCTTGCCCGTCCCGGTGCTGCGGAACCGCTTCACCGCGCTCCGCTTGGTCTTCAACTTCGGCATTTCCCGTCCTCGAAAAAGGAAGCGGCCTAGTACCTCAGGCCGCCTCCGAAATCAACCCTTCTGCGCCGGCGCTTATGCCTTGGGCGCTTCCGCTTGCTGCGCTGGGGCGGGCGCGGGGGCGGAAGCGGCGGGCCGGGGCGCGCCGTTGGTAGGGGTCGCGGCGGGACGCGCACCAGCGGCTGCCGGGCGAGTCTGAGGCTGCGCTCCGGGGCGCGATGCCGGTGGCTGTCCGGGCCGCGCCGACTGGCCGGCGGGGGACTGCTGCTGCTGCAGCGAGCGCTGCTGCTGCAGGAACCGCGGGTTCGCAGCAAGGATCATGAACAGCAGCCTGCCTTCCAGGCGAGCCGTCTGCTCGACCACCGCGATGTCCTTCAGCTCCGTCTCGATGCGGCGGAGGATGGCCTGGCCGATCTCGCGGTGGGTGATCTCGCGGCCGCGGAACATGACCGTCACGCGCGCCTTGTTGCCCTCGGCGAGGAACTCGCGGATGGCCTTCGTCTTGAAGGCGTAGTCGTGCTCCTCGGTCTTGGGCCGGAACTTCACTTCCTTGAGCTTCACGACCGTCTGCTTCTTCTTCGCCTCGCTGGCCTTCTTCTTGGTCTCGTACTTGAACTTGCCGTAGTCCATGATCTTGCAGACCGGCGGCTTGGCCATGGGCGAGACCTCGACGAGGTCGAGGCCGAACTCTTGGGCCTTGGCGAGGGCGGCCTCGAGCGGGAGCACTCCCAGCTGCTCACCTTCGGGACCGATGACACGGAGCTCACGGGCGCGGATACGGCGGTTCGTGCGGGCGTCGCGGATGGCGGACTCCTTCGAGAAAAGTGGACCGGCACGCTCCGGCGTACCGGACTTCCAGTGCTGATTTCAGGGCAAAAAAACCCGACCCCACCCCGATTGCGGGTCCGTTTAGGGTATCCGGCCTCGGGGCTGTGTCAAGGGTTCGTGTAGGCGCGCGCTCACCCGTACGTACGCTCAGAACGGGACCGCGGC
>DASWGI010000151.1:0-17780 GCA_036393835.1 Myxococcales bacterium
CAGACGCCCGCCGTACCGCTGCAGCAAGGCCACGAACTCCGCGATGCGCTCCGCGGCGTGCGCCAGCTCCGCCGCGCCGGCGCAAAGCACCTCCCACACCTGCACCCCGCGCGCTCGCGCCAGCTCCTGCGCGCGGGCGACCGTCTGGTCACCGATGCCGCGCGCCGGCACGTTCACGATGCGCAGCAGCGAGACCTCATCCCGGGGGTTCAGCGCCGCGCGCAGGTAGGCGATCAGGTCGCGCACCTCCTTGCGGTCGAACAGCGAAGTCCCGCTCACCACGCGGTAGCGAACGCCTGAAAGCCGCAGCGCCTCCTCCAGCGGCCGGGCCTGGGCGTTGGTGCGGTACAGCACGGCGATCTCGCCGAGCGGCACCTTGTCCTCGTACGCGACGCGCAGGACCTCGTCCGCCACGTACCGCGCCTCGGCGTCGTCGTCCGGGGCGCAGACCACGCGCACGTTCGCGCCGCGGCCCCGGTCGGTCCACAGGCGCTTGGCCTTGCGCCCCGGGTTCTTGCCGATCACGGCGTTGGCGGCCTCGAGGATGGCGCCGGTCGAGCGGTAGTTCTGCTCGAGGAAGACCGCCCGTGCCCCGGGGAACTTCGCCTCGAACCCGAGGATGTTGCGCACCTGCGCCCCGCGCCAGGCGTAGATGCTCTGGTCGTCGTCGCCGACCGCGCAGAGGTTGCGGCGCACGCCCGCGAGAAGTGAAAGCAGCCGGAACTGCGCCTCGTTCGTGTCCTGGTACTCGTCCACGAGCAGGTACCGGTAGCGGCGCTGGTACTGGTCCAGCACCTCGCGGTCGTCGAACAGGCGCAGCGGCAGGAGCAGCAGGTCGTCGAAGTCGACCGCCCCCATGGTGCGCAGCCCCAGCTCGTAGCGGGGCAGAAGCTCGGCGGCGATCAGCTCGTACTCGTCGTCCGGGTGGCCCGGCTCGCCGGAGGTGCGCAGCCGGGACAGGATCGAGAGGACCCTTCCCAGGTCGAAGCGCCGGTCGTCCACCTTCACCTCGCGGAGCAGGCGCTTGACCAGGGCGCCTTGGTCGCCGGCGTCGAAGATGGCGAATCGCTCGGGCAGCCCCAACCGCGCGCCCTGGTCGCGCAGGACGCGGACGCCGAAGGCATGGAAGGTGGACACCGTCAGTCCCCGGCAGCGCTGGCGGTCGCCGGCCAGCCGCGCGATGCGCTCGCGCATCTCCGCCGCCGCCTTGTTGGTGAACGTGACCGCCAGGATGGCGCGCGCCGGCACGCCCCGGTCGAGCAGGTGGACCACGCGGTGGGCGATGACGCGCGTCTTGCCGGATCCCGCGCCGGCCAGGACCAGCACCGGACCCTCGGTCTGGAGCACCGCCGCGCGCTGCTGGGGGTTCAGCCGGGAGAGGTCGAGCATCACTCGCCGCCATATTCGGCGGCGGTGTTCTTTTCACCGCGCGGATCGTGCGCCATGCTCACTACTCGCCGTCCCGCTTCTTGCGGAGCGCTTCCAGGCGCTCCTTGATGCGCGCCTCCTCGCCGGAGTCGCTCGGCTCGTAGAAGCGGCTCCCCTGCAGCTCGTCGGGGAGGTACTGCTCGGGGACGTAGTGCCCCTCGAAGTTGTGCGGGTAGCGGTAGCCGCCCGCGTACCCCATCGACTTCATCAGGGGCGTGGGCGCGTTGCGCAGCTTGAGCGGCACCGGCAGCGGACCCCGCTCCAGCACGGCTGAACGGGCCTTGGCGTACGCCGCGATCACGGAGTTGCTCTTCGGGCAGGTGGCGAGGAACGTCGCGGCCTGCGTCATCGGCAGCACGCCTTCGGGAAGGCCGACCAGCTCGAAGGCGCGCAGCGCGTCGACCGCGACCTGCAGCGCGCGCGGGTCGGCGTTGCCCACGTCCTCGCTGGCGAAGATCACCATCCGGCGAAGCAGGAAGCGGGGCTCCTCGCCGCTCTCCAGCATGCGCACCAGGTAGTAGACGGCCGCGTCCGGATCCGAGCCGCGCAGCGACTTGATGAAGGCGCTGATCGTGTCGTAGTGCGCGTCGCCGGACTTGTCGTAGAGCAGGGTCTTCTGCTGCAGCGCCTCCTCGGCGTCCTTCTCGGTCAGCTCGGTGCGCTTCTCGGCTTGCGCGCGCGCGGCCGCCACCTCCAGCGCGTTGAGCGCGCGGCGCGCGTCGCCGCTCGAGTGGCGGACCACGTGATCGAGGAAGGCGTCGGACGGGCGCAATCCGGTGCGTCCGAGGCCGCGCTCCTCGTCGCGGACGGCGCGCTGGAGCAGCTCGCGCAGCTCGTGCTCCTCGAGCGGCCGCAGCGCGAACACGCGGCAGCGCGAGAGCAGCGCGGAGATCACCTCGAAGCTCGGGTTCTCGGTGGTCGCGCCGATCAGCGTGACGGTGCCCTTCTCGACGTGCGGGAGGAGCGCGTCCTGCTGGGCCTTGTTGAAGCGGTGGATCTCGTCGATGAACAGCAGGGTCCGGCGGTGCTGCTCGCCCAGGAGCAGCTCCGCGCCGCGCACGGTCTCGCGGATGTCCTTGATGCCGCTCTCGACGGCGCTGATCGCGACCAGCTCCGCGCGCGTGGCGGAGGCGATCACGCGCGCCAGCGTCGTCTTCCCCGTGCCGGGCGGGCCCCAGAGGATGAGGGAAGGGACCTGGTCGGTCTCGATCGCCTCCCGGAGCAGCGTGTTGGGCCCCAGGATGTGGCGCTGCCCGACCACCTCCTCCAGCGTGCGCGGCCGCATCCTCTCGGCGAGGGGCACCACCCGCGGGTCGCGGGACGCCGCGGAGCGGAACAGGTCGCCCGGCTGGCCGCGCCCTGAGCGGCCGCGAGGCATGTACGTGGGAGGCATCGCCGACATTGTAACGTGGCGCGATGCCCCGGAGATCACCGCGGAGTCGCCGAGCCGGCTGACGGTGAAATGGAGGCGGCCAGCGCGATGAACGCTCCCGCCGCCCAACCTGCCAGGACGTCGGTGATCCAGTGGACGCCCAGATAGACCCGTGAAAGACCGATCAGCAACACGAGGATGCAAGCCCCGAGCAGGATCGCGCGCCGCCGCGCGGGGTACGCCCTGGCGAGGACGGCCGCCACCGAGCCGTAGACGGCGGCGGAGGCCATCGCGTGCCCGCTGGGAAAGCTGTAGCTCTGCAGGGTGGCGATCTCGTGGAACAGCGACGGCCGCGGGCGCTGGAAGGCCTCCTTGAGGGCGTGGTTGAGGAGCTCCGTCACCGCGGCGACCAGGACCAGCGTGACGGCGCTCCTCCGGTCGCGCGAGCGCACCAGCCAGATCGCCGCCGCGACTACCACCGCGGCCACGGCCGGGAACGAGCCGAGGAAGGTGAGGCCGCGCATGACGGCGTCCACGAGCGGCGAACCCAGCCGGTGGAACGCCAGGCTCGCCGCGCGGTCGACCGCGGTCGTCTCGCGCTCCTGGACTTCCCTCGCGATCTTGGCGAACACGCCGAGCGCTCCGAGTCCGGCGGCCGGGACCAGCAGCCAGCGGACACGATCGAGCCACCTGGGGCGGTCAGCTTGCGCCGGCAAATCGCGCGCTCCGTTGCATCCGCCGGGCAATATAAGCTCATAGCGGGAGGTGGAGATCGTGCGGCCGGGCAGGCCTGATACAGTTCCGGCCGTGCGCACCGCCGGCATCGTTCCCCGCCTGCACAGCGAGCCCGCGGCCCACCTGGCGCGCGAGATGGTCGCCCGGCTCGCCGAGCGGGGCGTCCAGGCCGTCGTGGAGGCCGAGGCAGGAGTCTCCGGCGTCCCGGCGGCGCCGGGGCGGGAGCTCGGGGCGACCGCGGATCTGATCGTCGTGCTCGGCGGGGACGGCACTCTCATCCACGCCGCCGGCCTGTGCGCGGGGCGCGAGGTCCCGATCCTCGGCGTCAACATGGGCACGCTCGGCTTCCTCACCGAGTTCCCCCGCGACCGCCTCTGGGAGGCGCTCGACGCGGCGCTCTCGGGAAAGCTGCAGGCCTCGCGCCGCCTGATGCTCTCGGCCGAGCTGCGGCGCGACGGGAAGGTGCTGCTTTCCGGAGCGGTGCTCAACGACGTGGTCGTCTCGCGGGACGCGCTCAGCCGCCTGGCGCGCCTGGAGGTGTCGGTGGACGACAGCGAGGCCGCCACCTACGAGGCGGACGGGCTGATCATCGCCACGCCCACCGGCTCCACCGCGTACTCGCTGAGCGCGGGCGGGCCCATCGTGTACCCGACGCTCGACGCGATCCTGCTCACGCCCATCTGCCCGCACGCGCTCACGCAGCGGCCGGTGGTCCTGCCGGCGGACCTGCCCATCCGGGTCAAGCTCGTCTCGCGCGGCGAGATGTTCGTCACGCTGGACGGCGCGCACGGCCGCCACCTGCAGGCGGGCGACGAAGTGCAGATCCGCACCGCCCCGCACCGCACGGTCCTCTTGAAGAACCCCGACCTGGACCCGTTCGCGATCCTCCGCCAGAAGCTGCGCTGGGGAGCCCGGTAGCCGCGGGAGCGCACCGCCCCTCTAACGCGCGGCGAGAGCTACCGCGTCGTGCACCACCTTCACGGGGGCAGCATCCCGCCCGGCGTGAGCAGGGCGCGCACGGCGATGGCCTCGAGCAGCTCGCGGTCGCTCTGTACCGCGTCGGTGAAGACCGCGCCGATCTCACCCTCGCGCACCCAGGCCACCTGCGCCTTGACGAAGAGCGGCACCTTCCGCTGCGCGACCTGGATGGAGAGGGCGAGCGGCGTGCCCACCGGAAGCGGCGCCGGCATGGCCATGGACAGGCCGCCCGCGCCGATGGTGCTGGTGACGAGGCCGCGGAGGTCGTCCGGCTCGAGCACGTGGACGTCGAGGCCGGCCGCCGCCCGGAGGTGCTTGCGCCGGCCCTCGTGCGACTGGGTGCGCCCGAGGAGCTGCGCGACCAGCTCCCGCCAGCGCCCGCGCTGGGCGTCGCGCAGGCCGTCCGCCAGGGCGTGCTCGGTCAGCTCACGCAACTCGGCAAGGCTGGCGTCAGCCATCGAGCAAAGCGTACCACGGCTCGTCCAGCCGCGATTCAGGCACAGCGCCGCCCTATCGGCGGCGGCTGTCGGCGGCCACTGTCGGGGTGCTCTGCTAAGGTGCGGCCATGCTGGAGCTGCTCCGCGTCCGGGCCTTCGCCATCATCGACGAGTTGGAGGCGCACTTCGCGCCCGGGTTCAACGTGCTGACGGGAGAGACCGGGGCGGGGAAGAGCATCCTGGTCGACGCGCTGCACCTCGTCCTGGGCGGGCGCGCGCAGGCAGACGCGGTCAGGACGGGCGCGGACGAGGCGGAGGTCCAGGCGCTGTTCCGCCCCCGCGATCCGGCCGCCACCGACGCGCGGCTGTCCGGGCTGGGACTCCCTGCGGCGGGCTCGGAGCTGGTGGTGCGCCGCACCGTTCAGCGCGAGGGGCGCAGCCGCGCCTGGGTCAATGGAGCGCTGGCCACCGCCGCCCAGCTCGCGCAGGCCACGCGGGGGCTCCTCGACATCTCCGGCCAGCACGAGCACGTGGGCCTGCTCGACGCGCAGACGCACCTGGCGATGCTGGATGGATACGCCGGCCTCTCGCGCGGCGAGTACGAGGCCGCCTTCGCGGCGCTCTCCGAGGCGGAGCGGGAGCGGGCGCGCCTCGATTCGGACGAGAGCGCCCGGGCCGAGCGGGCGAGCTTCCTCCGCTACCAGCTCGAGGAGCTGGAGAAGGCCGACGCGCAGGCCGGCGAGGACGAGGCGCTCGCGCAGGAGCGGAGGGTGCTGGCCGCGGCCGAGAAGCTGCGCGCCGGGGCCGAGGAGGCGGAGGCGCTGCTCCGCTCGGGCGATGAAGCGGCGGTGGTTGCGGCCTCGCGCGCCTGCAAGCGCCTCGACGAGCTGGCGGGGATCGATCCGTCGCTTGCGCCGGTGGCGGCGGCGGTGCGCGGGGCCGCGGCCGAGCTGGACGAAGCCGGGCGCACGCTGGCGCGGTACGCAGGGCGCGCCGGCGGCGACCCGCAGCGCCTGGAGGCCATCGACGAGCGGCTGGAGCTGCTGCGGCGGCTCTCGCGCAAGCACGGCGGCAGCCTGGCTGCGGCGCTGCAGCGGCGCGAGACGATGAAGACCGAGCTGGAATCGCTCGAGCATCACGACGAGGCGCTGGCCGCCGCCGAGGCCCGCGTCCGCGAGCTCGCGGGGCAGGCCCTGCGGTTGGGCCGCGCGTTGTCCGAGAAGCGGCGCGCGGGGGCGGCCGGGTTCTCGCGCGCCGTGGCCGCGGAGCTGTCCGCCCTGGGCATGGCGCGGACGGAGATCTCGGTCCGATTCGGTCCGGTCGGCGAAGGAGGGATCCCCGCGGAAGGGGAGGTGCTGGGCCCTTATGGGCTCGAGTCCGCCGAGCTGCTCCTCTCGCCCAACCCTGGCGAGGAGCTGCGCCCGCTGGCCCGCATCGCCTCGGGCGGTGAGCTGTCGCGCGTGCTCCTGGCGGTCAAGCGCGTCCTCGCCGACGCCGACGACGTCGACACGTACCTGTTCGATGAGGTCGATGCCGGCATCGGCGGCGCCACGGCCGACGCGGTCGGGCGCGCTCTCGCCGCCGTCGCGCGGGGCCGGCAGGTGATCTGCATCACGCACCTACCGCAGATCGCCGTGTTCGCCGAGCGCCACCAGGTCGCCGAAAAAGAGGTGCGGCGCGGGCGCACGCACAGCCGGGTCGCGCCGGTGGAGGGGGAAGCGCGGGTGCAGGAGCTGGCGCGACTCCTCTCCGGCCAGGCGACGCAGGTGGCGCTCCAGCACGCGCGCGAGCTGCTGGAGAAGGCGCGGACGCGGCGCGCGGCGCCCGCGCGGAAAGCGGGGTGAGGTGTAGACTCGGCGACGGCACTGGAAGGAGAGCCTGCCCTGAACGCGTTCCGCAGCGCGGCCCGGACCGACACCGGGATGAAGCGCGAGCACAACGAGGACAGCTGGCTCATCAACGAGGACCTAGGGCTCCATGTCGTCTGCGACGGCATGGGGGGGCACGCCGGAGGCGAGACGGCCAGCCGCCTCGCCGTGCAGACCATCGAGCGCGAGCTGCTCGGCGCGCGGATGCGGCCTGACGATCCGTTCGCGTCCGCCGCCCTGGTGGCCGACGCGCCCCTCGCGGGCGCCCTGCGGGAGGCGATCGAGGGCGCTTGCGCAGCCGTGTACCGCACCTCCAAGGCCAATCCCGAGCTGCAGGGCATGGGCACCACTTGCATCGCTCTGCTGCTCCAGGGCGAGATCGCCATCCTGGGCCACGTCGGCGACAGCCGCGCGTACGCCGTGCGCGAGGGCGAGGTGGTGCAGCTCACCGAGGACCACTCGCTCGTGAACGAGCAGGTCCGCGCCGGCCTGCTCACGCCCGACGAGGCGCGGCACAGCCGGCTGAAGAACATCATCACGCGCTCGGTGGGCTTCGAGGAGGACGTGCTGGTCGATCTGATCGGGTTTGAGACGAAGCCGGGCGATCGGTACCTGCTCTGCTCCGACGGCCTCTCCAACCTGGTCGACAACGACGAGATCGGCGCGCAGCTCCTGCGTCACGACGACCCCAATCGCGCCTGCCGCGCGCTGGTCGACCTCGCCAACGAGCGTGGCGGCGACGACAACATCACCGTGATCGTGATCCACCGCGCCAGCTGAACGGCGCAGTCAGACGCGGTATCGATCGACCAGCTTCGAGACCCTGTGCGAGACTTCCTCGACCGCGCCGGCGGCGGCGCCGGTGGCGTCGAGCCGCTTCACCGTCTCGCCCGTCGTCTCCGAGAGCTCGGAAACCGCGGTGAAGATCTGCCGGATGCCCGCGTCCTGCTGCCTGACCACCTCGGCGATCTGGTAGGCGGCAGCCGAGCTGTCCTTCACGATGTCCGAAAGCGCCCGCAGGTTGTCGCCCGACGCCTTGACCTCCGACAGGCCCTTCTCCACCCGCTCTTCGCCCGCCTTGCTGATCTTCACGGCAGTGCCGATCGCCCGCGAAACGTCCTCGAGCGCCTCGCGCACCCGGCGCGTGGCTTCGATCGATTCATCCGCCAGGCTGCGGATCTGGCGCGCCACCACGGCGAAGCCCTTGCCGTGCTCACCCGAGCGCACCGCCTCGATGGCGGCGTTCAGCGCCAGCATGTTGGACTGATCGGCCAGGTCCTTGACCGTGTCGGTGATCCGCCCGATCTGGCCGGCGCGGTCCGAGAGCAGCCCGATGGTCTGCACCACCTGCGCCACCTGGGCGCGCATGTCGTTCATCGCCGCCATGGTCTGCTCCACGGCCACCTCGCCCGAGCGGGTGATCGCCTCCGCGTTGCGGGCCACCTGCAACACGCCGTCCGCCTTCTGCGCGGCGGCCACCGAGGTCTGCCGGATCTCCTGCGCGGTCGCGTGCGCCTGCTGGAGCGCCGCCGCGTGGCGCGAGACGATCTGCTCCTGCTCCTTGGCCGAGCTGCCCAGCTCTCTCGCCGAGGTCGCCAGGATGCCGACCGATTCGCGGAGGTCGCCGTTGATCGCCCGCAGTCCCTCCACCATCCGGGCGAACGCGCGCGCCAGATCGCCGATCTCATCTCTCGACCGCACCTCGATGGGGATGGTCAGATCGCCGTTCGCCGCGATCTCGCTGGTCACCTTGGTGAGGTGCCGGATCGGCCGGATGAACACGTACGCGGCGAGCACCAGCCCGAGCAGCACGCCGCCGGCGCCGATCCCGAGGCCGGCGCCGAGCAGCTCCCGTCGCAGGGCGCTGACGTCGCGCGAAATGGCGGCGCGATTCATCCCCACGTGGACGACCCCGAGCGATCCGCCGGCGATGGGGACCGCGACGTCCATCGCCCACACCGTGCCGTGCGGTGTCTGGAACTGGACCGAGTCCGCGACTTTGACCCGCTGGCCGGGATCCAGCGCGCCGGCGGCGATCCAGTTGTTCTCGGTGAACTCGGCCGGAAACTGCTCGAAGGTGTGGGCCAGGATGCTCGCTTCCCAGTCCTGGATGTAGATGTACCGCACGCCGGAGATGCTCTTGCTGTCGTTGATCAGGTCGCGCACCGTTCCGACGCTCTTCACCAGCGTCTGCCGCGTGTTGGACGAGAGCGAAAAAGCCAGCGCGAGGGCGATCGCCTCGCCCTTCGAGCGGTACTGCGCGGTCAGGGAATCGACCTGCTTGCGGGTGGCGATGCTGGAGAGGGAAACGGTCACCGAAACCGCGACCAGCAGCATTGCGCCGCTGAGCTTGGGCAAGAGCCGCACGGCTGCAGTCACCGGTACCGGCCGTACTGCTCGCCATTCTTGTTGAGGTGGGGTCCCGCCGCGCCCCGCGCCTTGAGCGAGAAGTCCGACCGAGTCGTCTCGCCGGCGCGCACGCGGACCTCGCGGCGCACGGGCTCGTGCACGGCCGACCAGGCCACGATGACGTAGTCTCCTGGGGGCAACCCCGAAAGCGAGTAGCGGCCGTCCGCCGCGACCTGCGCGGACCGGTCGTCCGGCACCACCAGCAGCTTGGCTTTCATGTTCGGGTGGATGTTGCAGTACACGTCGATCTCGCCCGCCCGGGTCAGCTCCAGCGACTTGGCGACCCCGCCCCTGTACAGGCCCAGATCGAACTCGTTGCCGGGCGTGGGCGAGAAGACGTTGTGGTAGAAGTTGTCGAGATTGGTGAACTGCACCGTATCGCCGGCGCGCACCCATGTTGCGCGCGGCTGGAACTCGGTGTCCTTCTGCTCCAGGTCCTTTCGGACCGGCGCGGCGCGCGGGGCGGCTTCCGGGCCCTTCTCCACGTACACCACCGTGAGTTGGGCGCTTCCGCCTACCGGCGTGACCGTGCCGGAGATGCTTCCCGGGGCGGCGGCCGCGGGAAGGGCCGCCGCAACCGCGATCGCGAGCATGAACCATCGATTGCGCATGCCGTCTCCTGTTGCTGACCTAGAACTTGAAGATGACGGAGCTGGTGAACACGTCGTCGGCGAGCTCCGGGCCGGTGACCTCGACGAGGTGCAGGTATTCGAGCTTGGCGATCACGTTCCAGCTGATGTCGAACCGCACGCCGCCGGTGACGCGCAGCAGGTCGGTCAGGTACAGGTTGGGGAAGGCGAGCAGGTTCGCCTTGCGGCGGTCGACGCGCCCGAGTAGCCCGAGCCAGGGAAGGAGCTGGTACTGCAGCTCCCCGTACCACCCCGTCACCCGCAGGCGTGCCGCCTGGTCGATGCCTCCTCCGTCGGCGTGCCCGCGCAGGATCTCGGCCTTGAGGGTCGCGTTGCCCGCGCTCAGGCGCAAGTCCGCCCCAGCGAGCCACTGCACGGTGGTGTCGGAGGGCTGCTCGTCCTGCGCGCCGATCTCGCCGGACGCGCCGATCTCGGCGGTGAAGGGCAGCGGCAGGACCACCGACACGCGGCCGGAGAGCGTCTTGCCGCCGTTCATGTCCACCTCGTTGAAGAAGTGGGCGAACTTCTCGGTGAAAGTGCCGCCGTTGGTCACGGCGAGATTCACCGTGACGCGCTGGTCGAAGAACCCGCCTCGGACCTTGAGGCCGGTCACCGTCCCCACCGTGTAGCGGGAGATGAGCGAAGGGGTGACGCCGAAGCGGTCCGGCGCCTTGCGCGTGCGGTACTCGATCCCGAAGGTCGACTCGAACTTGCCGGCGAACACGTGCAGGTCAACCGCCTTGAACGGCACCCATTCCAGGTAGGCGAGGTCCACGTCGAACTGGTCTCCGGAGGAGCCGAGCCGTCCCTGCCGCGGCTCGAAGCCGATGCTCGTCTCGAAGAAGAACGACTCGCCGATGCTGGCCGCGAGACCCAGATCGACCATGTTGACGAGGAACGAGGGGTGGCCGGCGGACTGGATGGGATCGAAGCGCGGCACGTTGGTGCGGTCGAGCCCCAGGTCGGCGGAGTCGCCCTGAGAGTTGATGGGATTACCCCACGGATCGCCGAGGAAGACCCAGGGAACCACGCCCTGGTACTCGGGGTGCAGGAGCTTGCCCGCGTCGCGCACGTAGGCGGTGCCGTCTCCCTGGGTGGCGAAAAAGCCCGCGTCGACGTAGCCGGTGAGTCGCAGGCGGACGCCGTCCATCAGCGAGAGATGAGCGAGTCCCCGTCCCCCCTCGCCGGCGCGCACCGGGGCGTCCTCCGCGCGCAGGGACGGCGCGAGCAGGGCCGAAGCGAGGAGCGCGAGGGCCGCGTTTCTCATGGCAGCACCGGAGCGGTGACCAGCGCCGCCGGCAATGGTGCGCCGCCGAGCGACTCGAGGAATGCCACCAGGTCGTCGACGTCGCGGTCGGAGAGAAGGAGCGGCTGCATGGCGACGTCCTTCGTTCCAGAGAAGCCGGACGCCCCGCCGCCGTCGCGGTAGAAGACGACCACCTCGCGGAGGCTCGCGAACGCGCCGGTGTGCATGTACGGAGCCGTGCGGGCCACCCCGCGCAGCCCCGGCGTTTTGAACGCGCCGCGCGCCGCTTCGGGGTCGGCCGCCAACGCGGCCGCGGCCGCTTGCAGGCGGGCGCCGTCGGGCGCGTCGCTGTAGAGTCCCGCGGCGTTGAACTCCACCGCCATGACCTTCGACACTGCGCTGAGGCGCCCGTCGTCGAGCGCCGGCACGGTCGCGCCGGTCTGCGGAACGCCGGTGTTGTGGAACCGCCCGTCGCTGAAAGTCGGGCCGAAATGACACTCGTTGCAGGAGGCGCGCCCGACGAAGAGCCGGGCTCCGCGGACCGCGGCGGGCGCGAGCGCGGTGGTCTCCCCGGCCATGTACCGGTCGAAGGGCGAGTCGCGATCGATCAGCTTGCGCTCGTAGGCCGCGATCGCCTTGCCGAAGTTGCTGAAGATGCGGTCGATCACCGCCTGGTCGGCGGGCGCCATCTGGTCCCAGCTCGCGTTGCCCGGCCTGCCGCTGGGCGGGAAGCGCCCGCTGTCGGAGAGGTCCGGCATGGCGCCGAACACCCCGCCGTACGGCCCGCTGTACAGCTGTGCGATCAGGTGCGCGACCTGCAGCCGCGAAAAGTTGTGCTCGGCGGGGCTTTCCACCGGGCCGAGCGCTTGCGACCAGAGCGAGTCTCGCCGGCCATCCCAGAACTGCCAGGGAGAATAGGCCGCGTTGTACACGGTCGGCGCGTTGCGGCCGGTCCACGACGCGCCCAGGCTGGTATTTCCGGGCCGGGAGCGGACGTCGGCGCCGCCCTGCGCCGGGTTGTGGCAGGAAGCGCAGGCCACGGTGCCGCTCGCGCCCGCCGGGCCGGTGGCGCCGTTGGCTCCGTTGTCGCCGACCACCAGCGGACCGGAGAACCGCGCGTCGAAGAAGAGCTGCTGCCCGAGCGCCGCCGCAGCAGGGTCGTCGGCGACCGCGTTGGTGGGGTCGGGCGGCAACGCGCCGAGCGCGTACCCACCCAGCAGCGAGCGCTCCGCGTCCGTCAAATCGGGCGAAGCCTTGCAGGCCGCGCATGCGAGCAACACACCCGTGACAAGTTTGCGCATCCCTCCTGACCCCCTGCAGCCATCTAGCGGGAGATCGGTGCGGCTCGTCAATAATCGAGCGCTGCTATATGAAATGCAGAATCCTGCGTTTCGGTAACCATTTGTTTACCAAAGCGCGTGCGCCACCCACAGGCACTCACCTCGCCGCTCGCGAAAAGGTAGCTCCGAAGCGTCGAGATCGGGCACGGCACCCGATCCGGGCTGCGGGTGGGTGCATGGACTCCCTGCACGCACCCCGCCCCTGAGTGCTCACTGGACGACGCGGAGAAGGGTCGCTCCGGACGCGCCCGTTGTTGACGGCGCGCCGGAGAATCCGATACTGGACGCAAGCTTGCGGCCGGTCGGCCGCGCGCCCACCTTGCTGGCCGGTCCGGGGCCTCGAATCCGCGGGAAGCGGACGCGCCGGCGGAAGGTTGGTGGGAAGACGGCCGGGCCGCGCGCTGGCAAAGGCGCGCCGCGGCCGGCGAGGGGCAGGAGGAGGTCCTTGGACAAGTCGTACACGATCCTGGTCGTCCCGGATCGCGACGCCAAGGTGAAGAAGATCCGCGTCGAGCACCGCGTGCTCGTCCGGGCCGCCCTCTGCCTCGGGTTGGTGCTCGCCGCGCTGGCGGGCGCGATGGCGCACTACTTCAACGTGGTTGGCAAGGTCGCCGAGAACAAGGTCCTGCGCGACGAGAACCTCGAGCTGCAGAACCGCTGGCGCGAGGCCGAGCAGAAGTTCGCCCACATCAACGACGAGCTGGACCGGGTCAAGCGGCTGAACGCGAACCTGCGGCACATCACCCAGCTCAACGACCCGGATCGCAAGCTCAGCATCGCGGCGCCGGAGCCCACGCGCGGCGGCGGCCCGGAGTTCGTCGGCGGCGGGATCGCCACCGAGGCCGCGCAGGCCGGTATGGGCGCGGTGGGGATGTCCAAGGGAGCAGCCGCGGGCGGCGAAGGGCGCATGATCGCCGACGGCGACTCGGCTCCGGGGCCTGCGGACCAGGGCGACCTGCTCAAGCAGCTGGATGAGCTGGGCAAGAAGGTCAAGGCCCAGGAGCAGGAAGCGCGCTCCCTGAAGAGCTACTTCGAGGACCAGCAAGCCTTGCTCGCCTCGGCGCCCTCCATCTGGCCGGTGCGCGGCTGGGTGACCTCCGACTATTCGGTGCGCCTCGACCCGTACACCGGCGAGCGCGTGATGCACGAAGGTCTGGACATCGCGACCGCCATGGGGACGCCGGTGCGCGCTCCCGCCGACGGCACGGTGGTGTTCAGCGGGCTGGAAGGCGGATACGGCCACGTGCTGGTGCTGGACCACGGATATGGCCTGAAGACCCGCTACGGCCACCTCTTGCGCATCGACGTGAAGGTGGGCCAGAAGGTGCGACGCGGCGACGTGGTCGCGGCGGTAGGCAACTCCGGCCGCTCGACGGGCCCGCACGTGCACTACGAGGTGCGCGTGAACGGGGTAGCGGACAACCCGCGCAAGTTCATCCTCGAGGAGTAGGGCGCCGCGATGAACAGCACAGCGCCGCCGAATACGGCGGCGACTGAAGCGCAGCGCCGCCCTATCGGCGGCGACTGACGGCGGCGAGTGGGCCGTTCGCTTGACAAGCGTGCCCCACGGCTTACGCTTTGCCGGGTCCCTGGGAGGATGATGCGCGGAGCGTTCGCAGCGGCATGCGCGGCGGTGTTGATGGGCCTGGCCTCGCCGGGCGCCTTCGCCTGCGCGTCGCTGGCCGCCGCCCGCGGCGCCGCCGAGCAGCAGCACTCCGCGTTCGCGCAGCGCGCCGCCTCCCGGTCCGTGCCTGCCCGCGTCGAGCGGCGGACGGCCGCGAGCCCCACCGGGCCCGAGGCCGCGAGCGCTCCTCCGGCCGGCGAGCGCGCAGCCGCCTGGCGCGCCCCGTCGGGACCGGCGCCGAGCCAGGCTCCTCCCGCCGCGCGCTCGTAGCGCGTCCGCCCGCCACCGCGGGCTCCCCGCCTTTCCGTTCCTTTCCGCTTCGCTTCACGAAGGTTTCCCGATCATGTTCGACTACGTCCTGAAGAAGATCGTCGGCACCAAGAACCAGCGCGAGCTGCGCCGCATGCAGCCCGTGGTCGGGCGCATCAACGAGCGCGAAGGCTGGGCGAAGTCGCTCTCCGACGAGCGCATGCGCGAGCAGATCCGCGCCTTCCGCAAGGAAGTGTCCGACGCCCCCGAGAAGGAGAAGTCGGCGGTGCTCGACCGCCTGCTGCCCGACTGCTTCGCGCTCACCCGCGAGGCGAGCGTCCGCGCGCTGGGCATGCGCCACTTCGACGTGCAGCTGGTCGGCGGGATGGCGCTGCACCGCGGGACGATCGCCGAGATGAAGACCGGCGAAGGCAAGACGCTGGTCGCCACGCTTCCCTGCGTGCTCAACTCGCTGGAAGGCAAGGGCGTCCACGTCGTCACCGTGAACGACTACCTGGCCCGCCGCGACGCGGAGTGGATGGGACGCCTCTACCGCGCGCTGGGCCTCACCACCGGCTGCGTGGTGCACGGGCTGACCGACAAGCAGCGCCAGCACGAGTACGGCTGCGACATCACCTACGGCCAGAACAACGAGTTCGGGTTCGACTACCTGCGCGACAACATGAAGTTCCGCCTTCAGGATTACGTGCAGCGCGAGCTGCACTACGCCATCGTCGACGAGGTGGACTCGATCCTCATCGACGAGGCCCGCACGCCGCTCATCATCAGCGGCCCGTCGGAGGAGTCGACCGACAAATACTACAAGATCAACAAGGTCATCCCCGGGCTGATCCGCGATCGCGACTACACGGTCGACGAGAAGGCTCGCTCGGTGGTGCTCAGCGACGAGGGCGTGGAGAAGGTCGAGGCGCGGCTGGCCGTGGGAAATCTCTACGACCCCGAGCAGATCGAGACGCTCCACCACGTCGAGCAGGCGCTGCGCGCGCACACGCTGTACCGCAAGGACCACGAGTACGTGGTGAAGGACGGCGAGGTGATCATCGTCGACGACTTCACCGGCCGCCTGATGCCTGGGCGGCGCTGGTCGGACGGGCTGCACCAGGCGGTGGAGGCGAAGGAGAACGTCAAGATCGAGAACGAGAACCAGACGCTGGCGACGGTCTCCTTCCAGAACTACTTCCGCCTCTACACCAAGCTGTGCGGCATGACCGGCACCGCCGACACCGAGGCCGAGGAGTTCAACAAGATCTACCGCCTCGACGTGCTGGTGATCCCCACCAACAAGAAGAACATCCGCTCCGACCAGCAGGACACCGTCTACAAGACCGAGCGCGAGAAGTTCACCGCCGTCTGCAACGAGATCGAGGAGAAGTGGAAGAAGGGGCAGCCGGTGCTGGTCGGCACGGTGAGCATCGCCAAGAGCGAGGTGCTCTCCGGCCTCTTGAAGAAGCGCGGCGTCCCCCACGACGTGCTGAATGCCAAGCAGCACGAGCGCGAGGCGGAGATCGTCGCGCAGGCCGGGCGCAAGGGGCGCCTCACCATCTCCACCAACATGGCCGGACGCGGCACCGACATCCTCCTGGGCGGCAACCCCGAGTTCCTCGCCAAGCGCGAGGCGGGGCAGGAGCCCACCGCGGAGGAGATCGAGGGCCGCCTGGTGCAGGAGCGGGTGGCGAAGGCCAAAGAGAGCGGGGACGGCAAGTTCGCTCCGGTGACGGCCGCCGAGGTCGACGCCGAGCTGTCCAGGGTGCACGGCGAGTGGAAGCAGCGCTACGACGCGGCCCTGTCGCGCTACCGGGCGGAGTGCTCAGCCGAGCACGACGAGGTGGTCGGCGTCGGCGGCCTGCACATTCTCGGGACCGAGCGGCACGAGTCGCGCCGCATCGATAACCAGCTGCGCGGCCGCGGGGGCCGCCAGGGAGACCCGGGCTCGTCCAAGTTCTACCTGTCGCTCGAGGACGACCTGATGCGGATCTTCGCCTCGGACCGCATCTCCAAGCTGATGGAGACGTTCGGCGTCCAGGAGAACGAGCCCATCGAGCACCCCTGGCTCACCAAGGCCATCGAGGGCGCCCAGAAGCGCGTCGAGGGGCAGAACTTCGACATCCGCAAGAACCTGCTCGAATACGACGACGTGATGAACCAGCAGCGCAAGACCATCTACGGGATGCGCAAGGAGGTGCTGGCGGCGGGAGCGGGCATCCCGCTGGTCTGGTTCACCGAGGACCCCAAGACGAAGAAGAAGACGCGCCACGAGAAGATGGTCTCCTGGAAGGACCAGGAGGAGCAGCTCTACGATCTGATCGAGGACCTGATCATCGAGATGGTCGAGGAGGCGGTGCCGCGCTCGAAGAGCGAGGAGTGGGAGCCGGAGGCTCTGGCGCTGCGCGTGCGCGAGCAGTTCAACGTGGACATCAACCTGAAGGACGCCGCGCCGGACCGGGAAAGGCTGCAACTCGACATCTTCAACGTGGTCGAGAAGAAGCTGAAGTTCAAGTTCGAGAGCTACGGCGACATGTACCGCGAGTTCGTGCAGTACTCGTACCTCTATGCCATCGACCAGCTGTGGAAGGACCACCTGCTGCAGATGGATCACTTACGACAAGGCATCCACCTGCGCGGGTACGGCCAGAAGGACCCGAAGATCGAGTACAAGAAGGAAGGCTTCGAGCTCTTCCAGATCATGAAGGGCCGCATCGCCTCCAGCATCATCGCCACCACCATGCGCATCGAGCCGGTGCAGCAGCCGGCCGTGGCGCAGACGGCGACGCGCGCGCCGGCCCAGGGCGCCGCGTCGGCGAGCCTTCCCTCGATGCCCCAGCGCCGGGCGATCCGGACCGTCGAGACGCACGGCGAGACCCCGGCGGCGCGCGGCGACGGCGCTCCCGCCGCCCATGGAGGAACCGTGACCCGCGCCGGCCCGCGCGTCGGCCGCAACGATCCCTGCCCCTGCGGCAGCGGCAAGAAATACAAGAAGTGCCACCTCCCCCTCGAAGAAGGCGCCCCCGCTCCGGAGTAGAGCCGCGGAGCGTCAAAAAAACGTTTCAGGCGAGCGCGGGAGATTCGGGAGCGCAGGAGGTTTGGGTTTTTCGAACCCCAAAGTTCTCCCGCGCTCCCCTTTTCCTTCCGCGCTCCCTTGAAACGCTTGTGGTCCGCAGTGGCAATCCTCAGGCGGCGCACTCTCCTTCTTGCAGGACGACCTCGAAGGATTGCTTTTCGCCGAGGTCGATGAAGTCGTCCGGGGTGGCTTCGGCTTCGGTCATCTCGGTGAGGTCCGCGAGCAGCGCCTGCACCTGCGGGAGCGGGACGCGGGCGAAGTAGGCCTCCGGCGATTCGTCGGACTGCTTCTCCGCCGCGTACAGCTCGATGAGCCGGGTGAGCGCCTGCGGAGCGCGGCGGGCGGGGAGCTTCACCGCCAGCCGGCCGAACGAGGTGCCGTCGAAC
>DASWGI010000152.1:0-11702 GCA_036393835.1 Myxococcales bacterium
ACCCTGCCGCCTTCCAGCAGGCACACGTCGACTTCGCTGCGGATGCCGAAGCGGTTCGCGAGGTAGATGCCCGGCTCGACCGACGAGCAGGTGCCGGCCAGGTGGCGGCGGCCGTCGCGCGTCTCGAAGTCGTCGTTGTTCACGCCATCGCCGTGCACGCGCACGTCGATGCTGTGCCCGGTGCGGTGCAGGATCTGCTCGCCGAACCCGGCCCGCTCGATCACCTCGCGCGCCGCGCGATCGACCTCCGCGCCGGTCACCAGGCGCCCCGCAGGCCATCGCTGCCGCAGCAGATCGAGGGCCGCGTCTCGCGCCTGGAACACGACGGCCGCGACGCGTTGGATCTCGTCCGGCACGCGCTCTCCCAGGAAGTACACGCGCGTCAGGTCGCCCTGGATGGCGTGCGGACCGGTGCCGACCCGCCCGGTGAAGTCGAGCAGCAGCAGGCTGTTCCTGCCGGCGATCCCGTCCTGCGCCTCCGAGTGCGGATCGGCTGAATGCGCGTCGACCGCGACGATCGCTCCTGCCTCGGCCAGGCCCTGCTCCGCCATGCGCTGGCGGGCGAACTCGCCCAGCTCGCGCTCGTTGGCCGGCTGGCCCGCGCGCAGCCGGCGCGCGGCTTCCTGCGCGGTCGCCTCCTGCGCCTGGGCCAGGAGCTCGGCGGCGATCGACTGCGAGGCGAGCTCCTCCGAGGTCAGGACGCTCCCGATCTGCGCCACCAGCTCGGCGCTGGAGACCACCTCCGGGCCCATCGCGCGGACCAGCTCGACCGCGCCCGCGTCGACGCGCGACACGGTGGGGATCTCGTTGCGCGGCGAGTACTGCATCGCGACGCGGCGGGACCCTCGCAGGATGCGTCCCAATTCGCGGTCGCGCACCCGCCACGACGCGTAGGTGGCGGCCGGCCCCGGCACTCCGTCCAGCGCGTGCGGCTCGATCGCGTGCACCAGCTTTTGCGGCTGCCCGCGCGCGGGCACGAAGCAGTACCAGCGCCGGCTGCGGATGCCGCGCGGGTCGAGGCCCAGCACGCGGTAGGCGATCGGGTCCGAGCCGCGGAAATCGTAGAACAGCCAGCCGTCGAGCTTCTGCTGTTGCAGGGCGGCCTGGATGCGCGCGAGCTGCTCGGGCGAGAGGCCGGTCGGCGCGGCGCCCGGGCTCGAACTCGCGTTCGGGCTCGGGGTCGCGGCCGGGTTCGAGGTCGCCTGCGCGATCAGCGCCGCGACGAAGAGCGCGCTCATTTCTCCTTCCCGCCCGTCCCCGCGAACCCGTCTTCCCGGTCCCGGAACAGCACGTTGAAGGTGGTGAGGGACCCGTAGCAGCCGGTGATGTACGCCTGCAGATCGACCTTCTCCGCGTCGGTCAGCTTGCTGGCGTTGATCTTCTGCTCGAGCACGCGCAGGCGGTCCCGGATCATCACCACCTTGTGGAAGAGCGACTCGAGCGGCAGCTCCTTCGGTTGCAGCGCGGGGTCGCCCGGCTTGAGCACGGCGACGCCGCCTTCCCACCTCGGCGCGAGCGGCGCCACGCCGCCGCCGCGCTCCTCGTCCATCGCTTCGCGGATCAGGTCCTTCAGCTCTTCTCGGGTCATCTCGACGACTCCCACGGGCCCATCCGGGATCCTGGTGCTCGCCTGCGACTCGGGTTCCCGGCGCGCGCGCGCGGCCTTCCTCGCGAACTGCAGCGCGACCGGGGCATCCGTCGGGCGGCCCTTGGCGTCCGGAGCCCCCGCGCGCGGGACGTACGCATCGCAGATCGGCGCCGTGCAGGGGAACTCGCCGCGATCGACGCGGATGCGGCAGGTGCCGAGGAGGAGACCGCGGTCGGTCTCGATCACCCGGTACACGGCGCAGGTCCCGCAGATCGGTCCGTAGACGCAGACGCGCCCGATCTCGCTCGGATCGGCGACGCAGTCCTCCACGTCCGGGCAATCCGCGCGCGGCGGCACTGGCCTCTGCGTCACCGGCTCCATGGAGGCCGCAGTTCGCCCGCGATCCGGCCTTGCGTCAAGGACCGGCGTACTCGACCACGCCACCCACCACGGTGGCGGCGATGGGCACCTCCGGCAGCTCGTCGACGGCTACCTCGAGCACGTCGCGCTCGAACACGGTGAGGTCCGCGTCATAGCCCTCGCGGATCATGCCCCGCCGCCCCTCCGCATGCTCCGCGTACGCCCCGCCGGCGGTGAATGCGCGCAGCGCCTCGTCGCGCGTCAGGCGCTGCTCCGGCATCCACGCCTGGCCCCCCGCGGTGCGCCGGGCCACCGCGCTGCGCAGGCCCGGGCGGGGATCGATGCTCTCGATGGGGAAGTCCGAGCCGAAGGCGAGCGGCGCGCCGGAGTCCACCGCCTGCCTCCACGCGTAGGCGCCCTTCTGCCGCTCCGTCCCGCGCCCGAGCCGCGATTCGGCCCAGAGAGCGTCGCTGGTGGCGTGGGTCGGCTGCATCGAGGCGACCGCGCCCGAGGCGCGCAAGAGGTGCGCGTCGCGCGGCCGGAGGAGCTGGAGGTGCTCGACGCGCGGCCGCAGCGCCCGCAGCTCGGGGCGGCCCGCGTAGGCCGAGAGCACCTCCGCGCAGGCCTGGTCGCCGATGGCGTGCACGCACGGCTGGAACCCGGCGGCCGCCACCGCCGCAATCCGCCGCGCCAGTTCGCCCGGCTCGGTCAGCCACAGGCCGGAGTTGCCCGGGTCGTCCTCGTACGGCTCGAACAGCTTCGCGCCGCGGCTGCCCAGCGCGCCGTCGGCGAACATCTTCACCGAGCGCACCGTCAGCCGGCCGACCTGGGGAGTGCGCCGCCACAGCTCCATCTGCGCGGCGAGCTTCTCCATCGGCTGCTGCCCGTCGAGCATCGCGTACACGCGCACCGGCAGCCGATCCTCCTCGGCCATCTTCCGGTAGACCTCGAGCGAGTCGCGGTCGACGCCCGCGTCGTGCACGGAGGTGAGGCCGACGGCCGCCAGGGCCTTGAGCCCGCGGAAGATCAGCGCCTCGACGTCGGCCGGCGCGGGTCGCGGCATCGCCTCGAACACGGCGCGCATGGCGTTGTCGACCAGGACGCCGGTCGGGTTCCCCGCGGCATCGCGCACGATCAGGCCGCCCTCCGGGTCGGGCGTCTCCCGGCCGATCCCGGCCCGCCGCAGCGCCAGGTCGTTGACCCACAGCGCGTGCGAGTCGCTGCGCGCCAGCGCCACGGGATTGTCCGGCACCGCCGCGCCGAGCGAGGCGGAGGTCGGGAGTCGCGGCTCGCGCCACTCGTCCTGCTTCCATCCCACGCCGCGGATCCAGCTGCCCGGCGCCACCCCCGCCGCCGCCCGGGCCGCGCGCGCGGCGCACTCGGCCTCGCTGGCGGCGCCGGAACAGTTCACCTCGCCCAGCGACCGGCCGAAGAACTGCACGTGGCCGTGCGCGTCGATCAGCCCGGGCGTGGCGCAGCCCGCGCCCAGCTCGATGAACCGGACCGACGACGAGGCGCGCTGCTCGCACTCTTCGCGGGTGCCCACGCACGCGAACCGGCCGCCCCGGATCAACGCCGCCTGCGCGCGCGGCCGCGCCGGGTCCTGTGTGTGCAGGGTCCCGACGACGAGCAGCTCGTCGTGCATCCCCGGGCTGTAGAGCGACCGACGGACGGCGTCAAGCGTCCGCCGGGTTATGCTCCCTCCGTGGACCGCGCAAGCCACCACCTCGACACGCCGCTCCTCGTCGCGCTCGCGGTGAGCTTCGTCGTGGGGCTCGTCTTCTGGACCGCCTGGCCCCTGTGGCCCTTCCGCCTGCTGGTGGTCCTGATGCACGAGAGCGGCCACGCTGCGGCGACGCTGCTCGTGGGCGGCTCCGTCGAGCGCATCCAGGTGAGACCGGACGAGGCCGGCGTGACGCTCGGCCGCATCGTGCCCTCGATGTGGCGGCAGATCGTCGTCTCGAGCGCCGGATACGTTGGGTCCACCGTCTCGGGTTGCGTGCTGCTCTGGATGGCGGCCCGCTCGCGCGCGGGCCGCTGGCCTCTCCTTGCGCTGGCCGCGTGGACCGGGCTGGTGGCGATCCTCTGGGTCCGCGACGGATTCACCCTGCTCTTCGTCGGGGGCGCGGCGTTCGCGCTCGGCATGGTGGCGCGCTACGGACCGTCCCTGCTGCGCCGCGCGCTGCTGGTGTTCCTCGCCACCTTCAGCGTGTCCTACGCTCTCTACGACATCAAAGACGACCTGCTGCACCTCGCTTCCCGCGGACCCAGCGACGCCGCGGCGCTGGCGCGCCTGACGTTCATCCCCGCGGTCGTCTGGGGCGCCGGATGGGGGCTCCTGTCGCTCGGGCTGGTCGCGCTGACGCTGCGCCACATCCTCGCTTCGGGACCGCCTGACGCGCTGCCCGCCAAGCCTTCGGGAGCCTCAGCGCATCCCGAAAGCGCAGCGCCGCCGAATACGGCGGCGACTGGTCCGACGGAATGGTAAGACAGCCCGATGCCACGCCCCTGGACCGTCCTTCCCCACGGCCCCTTGGAGAAGCTGGAGCCGAATCTCTGGGCCGTCGAGGGCACAATCAAAATGCCCGCCGGGGAGCTGTCGCGCCGGATGTGCATCGCGCGCCTGGGCGACGGGCGGCTGTTCCTCATGAACGGCGTCCCGCTGCGCGAGGAGGCGATGCGCGAGATGGAGGCGTTCGGCAAGCCCGCCTTTCTGCTGGTTCCGAACGGCTACCACCGGCTGGACATCGCCGCGTACAAGCAGCGCTATCCACAGTTGCGCGTGCTGGCGGGAGAAGGGTCCCGCAAGCGCGTCGAGGAGAAGGTCCCGGTCGAGGGCAGCTGGAACGACGCTCCCCGCGATCCCGACGTCTCGGTGGAATCGCTCGGCGGCACCAAGGTCGACGAGGCGGTGGTGTCCGTGCGCAGCGGCGGGCGCGTGTCGCTGTGCTTCTTCGGCGACGCGCTGATGAACCTCCCGCACAAGCCGGGGCTGGGCGGGCTCCTGTTCCGGCTGCTCGGCTCGTCGGGGCGGGCGCGCGTCACCCCGATCGCGCGCTGGTTCATCGTCGGCGACCGCGCCGTCTTCCGAGAGCACCTGCTGCGCCTCTCCGGGCGGCCCGGCCTCAAGCGCCTGGTGCCGTGCCATGGCGGCATCGTGGAGGGCGACGCACCCGTCGTCCTGCGCCGCGCCGCGGAGGAGCTGTAGCGGCTCATTTCCGGGGACGCATGCGGTACCCGACGAACTGAGGCAGCGACCCGAGCCGCGCGAAGTACGGGTTCTTCTCCCGTTCGCGCGCGATGCTCGAGACCGGCACGTCCCCGTAGTCGTGCCCGGGGTACAGCTTGAGCGCGGGATCCAGCTCCGAGATGCGCTTGAGGCTCTCGTACATCTGCTCCGGATCGCCGCCGGAGAGGTCGCAGCGCCCGCAGGCGTTCACGAACACCGTGTCGCCCGAGAACAGGCCGCCTTCCGCGCCTTCCACCTGCCAGCACGTCGAGCCCGGGGTGTGCCCGGGCGTGTGCAGCGCGCGGATGCGCATCGGCCCGACCTCCACCGCGTCGCCTCCGCGCAGGGGCGTCACCTCCCCCTGCAACTCGGCGGGCAACCTCGGCACGTCCGCGGCGTGCGCGTGGACGCGGACGCCCCGGGCGGCGAGAAGCGCCGGCAGCCCGTTGACGTGGTCGAAGTGGTGGTGGCTGACCAGCGCGTTCGTGACGGCGCGCCCGTCCTCTTCGGCCGCGCGGAGCGCCGCGTCCACGTCCCACGCGGCATCCACGATGGCCGTCTCGCGTGCGCCGTCCGCGCCGACGAGGTACACGAAGTTGTCCATCGGCCCGAGCTTCAGCTGGCGCACGTACATGGACGCGTTCACAAGCACACGCCGCGGCGCGCTGCAAGCCTGCCGCCGGACGGGCGAATGCCTATCTGCACGGCGTGGATCCCGTCGCGCTGCTCCGCGCCCGCCTGCGCCGCAGCCGCCGCCTCCGCGACGCGGTGCGCGGCATCCTGCACGCGCGCGTCCCTCCGACGCCTCTGCACCGCGTGCTCCTGGCCGAACGGTCCCTGCGCCGGGGCGCCTGGGACGAGCTGTCGCGCCTGCTCTATTACCAACCCCTGTTCGAGCTGCAGTGCGAGCGATCGGGCGAAGGCGGCCGCCTGGAGCTGACCCCGGAGTCGAAGCTTCCGTTCGTGGACAATTGCGCGCTGGTGCTCGGCGCGGGCTGGCGCATCAACGCGCGCACCACCTTCCAGGGGGCGCGCAACGCTCCGGGCAAGGCGCACATCGAGATCGGCGACGGCGTCTACCTGGGCTCCCGCGTGGTGCTGCGGGCCGGCCTGGGCATCCGTCTCGGCCGGCACGTGACCATCGCCGCCAACGTGGTCCTGTCGTCGGATCCCGGGCACCCCCTCGATCCCGTGGCACGCCGGACCGAGGCGGCGCCGGCCGCGGACCTGCGCCAGATGATCGTGGGGGACGACGTGTGGATCGCTGAAGGCGCCACGCTCCTGGGCGGGATCACCGTCGGCGAAGGCGCGGTCATCGGGGCGCACGCGGTGGTGACCAAGGACGTACCTCCGCGCACCGTGGTCGCCGGGAACCCTGCACGCGTGGTGAAGGAGCTGAACCCGGTCCGCATGCAGTCCGCCTGACCGGCTCAACTTCACCCACGATGTGCCGATCCGCCGGACGTGCCGCTCACCGTCCCGGCGTTGGTCTCTACCCTCTTCGCGCTGCTCGCGCTCGGCACGGGCGCATGCCTGGTGCTGATACGCCGGTGGAGGGCCCTCGCGGCGCTCTCCGCCCAGCTCGAGTCGCGCGTCGAGCAGCGCACCCTGGAGCTGGAGCAGGCGATGCGCGCGCTCTCCCGCACCGAGAGGCTCGCCGCCATCGGCCGCCTCGCCGCCGGAGTGGTGCACGAGATCAACAACCCGGCCGCGGCGGTCTCGAGCAATCTCGACTACGTTCTCGAGAGCCGGGCGCGCGGGAGGGAGCTACCCGACGATGTGTCCGAGGCGCTGACGGACGCCCGCGACGGGGTGCGCCGCATCACGGACATCGTCCGCAAGCTGCTGGCGGGGACCAACGCTGGCCGGACGGAGGACGCCAAGGGATTCCCTGTCGCCGAGGCCGTGGCTGCCGCCGCGGACCGCGCACGCGCCGGTTTGAGGCGCGACGTCGAGCTCGTCGTCGAGGCGCCCGCGGACCTGTCCGCGCTCGGCAGCGCGGCCCTGGTCCAGCAGGTGCTCGTCGACCTGGCGAGGAACGGCGCGGAGGCGATCCCGGAGGGCCGCGCCGGCTCGGTGCGCATCCGTGCCGCCAAGGAGGCGGACCGAGTGGTCGTCCGTGTGAGCGACGACGGCAGCGGCATGGACGAGCGGACCTTGGCGCTCGTGTTCGAGCCGTTCTTCAGCACCACGCCCGTGGGCAAGGGCATGGGGCTCTCGCTGGCGGTCTCGCTCGCCCTGCTCCGCAGTATCGGCGGCGACTTGCGCATCGACAGCGAACCCGGCTGCGGCACCACCGCCACCGTGGTCCTCGAAGCCGCTCCCTCCACCACGCGGGTCGCCGCTTAGGCCCTGGTAAGGACCAAGAGCAGAACGCGGAGGCGCGGAGGCGCGGAGAAAGCTGGGGTCATCGGAGCCAACCCAACTCCGCGCCTCAGCGTCTCCGCGTTGATCCTTTTTCCGCTGTTCAGACGTCTAGCTCCTGCACTTCGCCGGCGCGCTCCATGATGAACTTGAAGCGGGCCGACACGTCCTTGCCCAAAAGGTCGTTGATGACCCGGTCGGTCTCCTGCTCGTCGCCGGGCGCGACCGTGACGCGCAGGCTGATGCGCTTCTTCGGGTCCAGGGTGGTGCTCTTCAGCTCGTCGGCGGTCATCTCGCCCAGGCCCTTGAACCGCATGATCTGCGGCTTGGCGTTCCCCTTGACCTTCTCCTTCAGGATGCGGTCGCGGTCGGCCTCGTCGAGCGCCCACCAGGTCTCCTTGCCGACGTCGATCCGGTACAGGGGCGGCTGGGCGATGTGGACCGCGCCGGCTTTGATCAGCTCGCGCAGGTGCCGGTAGAAGAACGTCAGGAGCAGCGTGGCGATGTGGTGCCCGTCCGAGTCCGCATCCATCAAGAGGAAGATGCGCCCGTAGCGCAGCTTCGCCACGTCGAAGCCCGCTCCGATGCCGCAGCCGAGCGCGCTGACGATGTCCTGCAGCTCCTTGTTCTGGGCCACCTTGTCGGTCGACGCCTGCTCCGCGTTGAGCACCTTCCCGCGCAGGGGGAGGATGGCCTGCGTGCGCCGGTCGCGCCCCTGCTTGGCCGAGCCGCCGGCACTGTCGCCCTCGACGATGAACAGCTCGCTCTCCGACGGGTTGGTCGACGCGCAGTCGGCCAGCTTCCCGGGAAGGTTCAGGCGGTGCGAGACCGCCGTCTTTCGCTGCACCGCCTGGGAGGCGGCCCGCGACGCCTCGCGCGCCCGCGCCGCCAGGGTGATGCGGGCGACCGCCGCCTCGGCCACCGTGCGGTTGTCGTTCAGCCACTTCTCCAGGGCCGGACGCACCACTCCGTCCACCTGGGCGCTGGTCTCGGGGTTGTTGAGCCTGCCTTTGGTCTGCCCCTGGAACTGCGGCTCGATCACGTACACGGAGAGGATCGCGACCATGCCCTCGCGGATGTCCTCCGCGGTGAGCGTCACGCCCTTGGGCGTCAGGTCGTGCGTCTCGATGTAGTTGCGCACCGCCTTCACCACGCCGCTGCGCAGCCCGGCCTCGTGGGTGCCTCCCTGCGGGGTGGGGATTCCGTTCACGTAGCTGCGGACGTGCTCGTCGGTCGCCTCCGTCCAGATCAAGGCGACCTCCATGCGTCCGTCGCCTTCCGAGGAGCGGTAGAACTGCGGGCTGGCGCCGTTCTGCGGAGGGACGGTCGGCTTCCCTCGCTCGGCGACCATCTTGCCGAGGAATTCCGCGATCCCGCCGTCGTGCTTGAAGGTGACCTCGGCGGCCGGCTCCGCGGTCTTGTCGCGGAACACCACCTCCATCCCGCGGTGCAGGTAGCTGCGGGCCTCGAGCCGATCGCGGATCAGCGCCGGATCGAACTTCAGCTTGAGCCCGAAGATCTCGGCGTCGGGCTCGAACGTGATGCTGGTCCCGGTCCCCTTCGCCTTGCCTTCGGCCTTGAGCTTCGAGAGCGCGTGTCCCCTCGCGTAGGTCTGCACCCAGCGCTTGCCGTCGCGCTTCACCTCGGCGACCAGCTTGGAGCTGAGCGCGTTGACCACGCTGGACCCGACGCCATGCAGGCCGCCGGAGTGGATGTAGTTCCCCTGGTCGAACTTCCCGCCCGAGTGCAGCGTGGTGAGGATCACCTCGATGGCGGGCTTCTTGTACTTGGGCATCACGTCGACGGGGATGCCGCGGCCGTCGTCGATCACGGTCACGGTGCGGCCGTCTTCGTGCAGCGTCACCTCGATGCGGGTGGCGAAGCCGTTGATCACTTCGTCCACCGAGTTGTCGAGGATTTCCCAGAGCAGGTGGTGGTAGCCGGTGGTGTCCGTGCCCCCGATGTACATGGCGGGCCGCTTGCGGACGGGCTCCAGCCCCTCCAGCACCTGGATGTCCTGCGCGGTGTAGCTGGTCTTGCGCGCCGCCATCACTTCTCCCCCTTCGCTTCGGGAAGCGGGACGAACGCGATCTGCCGCTGCGCCACCTTGACCTTGTCCTTCTTGACCATCTCGCGGCCCTTGCCGCCGCGCGCCGACAGCTCGTACGTCTTGACGCCCAGCGAGACCTTCTTGCCCTTGCCGCTCTCCAGCTCGATGCGCTGCTCCTTGTCGGTCGTGCAGAGGAAGGCGATCACCTGGTCTCCGGCCGGCACCTTGATGACGGTGACGCCGCGCCCGGGGCCGGCCAGCTCGTTGATCTCCTTCACCTTGCAGACGAGCGCGTGGCTGGACTGCGTGACCACCGCGAGCAGGTCGCGGTCCTCGGCGGGGACGACGCCGATCAGCTCGTCGTCCTTGCCCGGCCTGGCGTAGCGGCGGCCCGCCCGCGTGGACAGCTCGGCGTGCGGGGCGAGCGGGAAGCGCAGGCCGTAGCCGCGCCTGGAGACGCCGACCAGCTTCTCGGGCCGGGGCAGGCGTGGGTCGAGCGACAGCCCGCCCACCACGCGCTCCTGGTCGTCGAACTTGAACAGCTTCTGCACCGGGTCGCCGTAGCCGGTCGAGGCGGGGATGTCGTTGAACCGGGTCACGTACGCGGTGCCGAAGTTCGAGAACAGCACCAGGTTGGACTTGAGCGACCCGGCCAGCACGGCCAGCACCTCGTCGCCCTCGCGCAGGCGGGTCGAAGAAGGGTCCTTCATCTCGCGCACGCGCTTGAGCCACCCGTCGCGGGTGAGCACCACATGCGCGTCCTCGTCGGCGATGAAGGCCTCCTCGGTGTACTCGACCTCCTCGCGGCCCCCGCCGATGCGCGTGCGCCGCTCGTCCTTGTACTGCGCGGCGATCTCCTTGATCTCGTCGCGCACCACGCCCCAGCGGGCCTTGTCGGAGGCGAGCAGCGCCTTCAGCTCCTTCTGCTCGGCGCGCTTCTCCTTCGCCTCCTTCTGGACCACCAGGATCTCCAGGCGGGCCAGCTTGTAGAGCCGCATGTCGAGGATGGCGTCGGTCTGGATCTCGTCCAGCTCGAAGCGCTTCATCAGCTTCGCCGCCGCGTCCTCCTTGCCGTCGCTCTTGCGGATGATCTTGATCATCTCGTCGAGCGCGTCGTAGACCTTCTCGAACCCCTCCAGGATGTGCAGCCGCTTCTGCACTTCCTGCAGGTCGAACTGGAATCTCCGGGTGACGACCTGGAAGCGGAAATCGAGGAAGTAACGGAGGATTTCCTTCAACCCGAGCCGCTGCGGCGTGCCCACCGCCGGGTTCTTGCTGGGCACCAGGCAGGTGAGGTTCACGTTGAAGCTCATCTCCGACGAGGTGTGCTTGTAGAGGTACGCCATCACCAGGTCGGGATCGGCGTCGCGCTTGAGCTCCAGCACGATGCGGACGTCCTTGGTGGACTCGTCGCGCACGTCGACCAGCGGGGGCAGCTTCCGCTCGCGGACCAGGTCGCCGAACTTCGCCACCAGCGAAGACTTGTTCACCGTGTACGGGATGCTGGTGACGACGATCTGCTGGCCGCCCCGCGGCAGCTCCTCCAGCTTCCACTCGCCGCGGATTCGCAGCGAGCCCTGGCCCGACTCGTAGATCTGGCGCAGCTCGGCGCGGGAGTTGAGCACTTGCGCGCCGGTGGGGAAGTCGGGTCCCTTGATGAACTTGAGGAGGTCCTTGGTCTCCAGCTTCGGGTGGGCGATCAGCTCGACCAGCGCTTCGCACAGCTCCTGCACGTTGTGCGGCGGGATGTTCGTGGCCATGCCCACCGCGATGCCGGTGGTGCCGTTCATGAGGAGCTGCGGCAAGCGCGCGGGGACGACGATCGGCTCGAACATCGTGCCGTCGTACGTCGGCCGGTAGTCGACGGTGCGCTTGGACAGCTCGACGAGCAGCTCGGAGGCGAGCGGCGCCAGCCGGCACTCGGTGTAGCGCATCGCGGCCGCTGCATCGCCGTCCAAGGAGCCGAAGTTCCCGTGCCCGTCCACCAGCGGGTACCGCAGCGAGAAGTCCTGCGCCATGCGCACCAGGGCGTCGTAGATCGCGACGTCGCCGTGCGGGTGGTACTGGCCCATGATGGTGCCGACCACCTTGGCGCACTTCTGGTACTTCGC
>DASWGI010000153.1:0-4083 GCA_036393835.1 Myxococcales bacterium
CCGCGATCGCCGTTCGTTGACACCCCACAGACCCGCAACTACAGTCCCGCGCTCCCGTGCCACCGGCCGTACCAGACGCTCGCGCCGGGCTGCTCGACCGGCGGCTGGTGGTGGTCACCGGGAAAGGGGGAACGGGCAAGAGCACGCTGTCCGCCGCGCTGGCGCTGGCGGCTTCGCGGCGGGGCAAGCGCGTCCTGGTGTGCGAGGTCACCGCGCGCGAGCGCGTGAGCGAGCTGCTCGGCCGTCCCGCCTCGGGCACGCAGATCCACGAGCTGGCGCCGAACCTGTACTCGGTGCACGTGCGCCCGCCGGAAGCGATGCGCGAGTACGCGCTGATGATCCTGCGCTACGAGACGCTCTACAACCTGGTGTTCGAGAACAAGGTCGTCCGCTACTTCCTCACCGCGGCGCCGTCGCTGGCCGAGATCGTCATGCTCGGCAAGGTGTGGTGGCACGCGGCGCGCGAGATGGAGCGCGGGCGGCCGCGGTGGGACCTGGTGGTGCTGGACGCCCCCGCGACGGGCCACGGCCTCACCCTGCTCACCGTGCCCGACGTGTTCCTCTCGATCGTGAGCGAGGGGCCGCTCGCCCGCGACATGCGCGACATGCAGTCGCTGCTCAAGGACCCGGCGCGCTGCCGCACCTGCATCGTCACCTTGCCCGAGGAGATGCCGGCCAACGAGGCGATCGAGCTGCACCGGGCGCTCGATCAGCACGGCCTCCCCCAGGGCGCGCTCTTCCTGAACGGGGTCTTCGAGCCGCGGTTCAACCCGCAGGAGCGCACCCAGGTGGCGCGCGGTGGTCCCCTCCTGGCGGCGGCGGCGGACGCCGTGGAATCGCACGAGGCGCGCGCGGACCTCTCCGTGCGTTACGAGCAGCTGCTGCGCAACGAGGTGCGGCTCCCGCTCTTGACGATGCCGTACCTGTTCGATCGGTCGTTCGGCCCGCAGGCCATCGAGAAGGTCGCGCGCGCGATCGAGGCGGCGTTGTGAGTCGGCCGGAGGATCGCGCGATCGCGCGCCGGCCCCCGCTGGACCAGGTGCTCGCGCGCCGGCGCGTGGTGTGCTGCGTGGGACCCGGCGGCGTGGGGAAGACGACCACCGCGGCTGCGCTCGCGCTGCGCGCCGCGATGGCCGGGAAGCGGTCCCTGGTCCTGACCATCGATCCCGCGCGCCGCCTGGCGAACAGCCTGGGGCTCAAGGCGCTCGGCAACCGGGAGACGCGCATCGACCAGGGCCTCTTCCGCGCCGCCGGCCTGCACCCGCGCGGCGAGATGTACGCCATGATGCTCGACCTGAAGCTGACCTGGGACGAGCTGGTGCAGAGGCAGGCGCCCTCGCCCGAGCGCGCCGGGCAGATCCTGGAGAACAGGCTGTACCAGAAGCTGTCCACCGCGATGGCGGGCAGCCTCGAATACATGGCGATGGAGAAGGTCTCCGAGCTGCGCAGCTCGGGGCGCTTCGACGTCGTGGTGCTCGATACCCCGCCCACCACCAACGCCCTCGATTTCCTCCGCGCGCCCGACCGCATCCTCGACGTGCTCGACAACGACGCGATGCGGATCCTGCTGGGGCCGATGCTCAAGGCGAGCCGGATCGGCCTGAAGCTCTTCGCGCTGCCCACCGGCCTGGTGCTGCGCACCCTGGCCAAGTTCACCGGCCAGGACTTCCTCCGCGACCTGGCGCACTTCATGGTCGCTTTCGAGGGGATGTACGAGGGCTTCAAGCAGCGCGCGGCCCAGGTGAAGCGGCTGCTCGCCGGACCCGAGACCGCGTTCGTGCTGGTCACGACCCCGAGCCCGCTCAGCATCGAGGATGCGCTCTTCTTCCACCGCGCGCTGCAGGCCGACGGCATCTCCACCGCGGCGGTGGTGGTGAACCGCCTCCAGCGCGATCCGCACCGCCTGGGAGGCCCGGATTCGGCGCCCGCGCTGCGCGAGGCGCTGCAGCTCGCCCAGATCCCCGACGGCGGCGATCCGCCGCTCTCGCAGCGACTCGCCCGCACGCTGGCCGAGCAGGCCACGCTCGCCGACCTGGACCGGCGGCAGGTGCAGGAGCTGTCGCGCACGCTGCCGGACGTGCCGCTGTACGTCGTGCCGCGCCTGCGGAAGGACGTGCACGACCTCGCCGGTCTGTGGCAGATCGATGAGTGCCTCTCCGCCGCGGAGGAGTGAATGGCGTTCTACCGGAACCGCAAGCTGACCCTCGCCGTGGTGGGCTGATGCGCGCGTCGGGGGCGCGATGAAGGCGCTGATCGCCTGGAGCGGGGGCAAGGACGCGGCCTGGGCGTTGCACCTGGCGCGCCGGCAGGACCTCGAGGTGGCCGGGCTGCTGACCACCCTGGCCGGGGATCGCGTCGCCATGCACGAGGTGCGCGCCGGGCTCGTCGAAGCGCAGGCCGCCGCGGTGGGCCTGCCGCTGTGGAAAGTGCCACTCCCCTGGCCCTGCCCGAACCCCGAGTACGAGTCGGCGATGCGGGCCCATCTCCAGAGGGCCCGCGGTGACGGGATCGAGGCCATCGTCTTCGGCGACTTGTTCCTTTCGGACATCCGCGCCTACCGCGAGTCGCTCCTGGCGGGGAGCGGCGTCCGTCCGTTGTTTCCGCTGTGGGGCCGCGACACCGCCGGGCTCGCGAAAGAGATGATCGCCGGCGGGCTGCGCGCGACCCTCGTGTGCGTCGACCTCGGCAAGCTCCCCGCCCGCCTGTCCGGGCGCGAGTTCGACGCCGCCTTGCTCCGGGAGCTGCCCCCCTCGTGCGATCCCTGCGGCGAGAACGGCGAGTTCCACACCTTCGCCTGGGCCGGCCCGATGTTCCCTGCTCCGGTGTCGATCGCGCGCGGGCGGGTCGAGGAGCGCGGTGGATTCGCTTTCGCCGATCTCCTCGCAGCGGGGTAGCCGCCGTGTCCCTGCTGATCGCGCGCGGCCTCTCGCTGCGCTACGGAGGCAAGGTGCTGCTCGACGGCGCCAGCTTCGTGCTCGGGGCGCGCGACCGGGCCGGCCTCATCGGGCCCAACGGGTCGGGCAAGTCGTCTCTCCTCAAGGTCCTGGCGGGCGGGCTGGAGCCCGACGCGGGCCAGGTCCAGCTCGTGCGCAGGTCGCGGGCGGGCTACCTGCCGCAGGAGCTGGCGGAGCTGCCGCCGGGCTCGATCCTGGAAGGCGTGCTCGCCTCGGTGCCCGGCCGCAGGCAGCTGGAGGGGCGTCTCGAGGCCGCGCAGGCCGGGCTCGAGGCGGCCACCTCCGAGGAGGAACAGGTCGAGCTGGGCGGCGAGCTGGCCGGGCTGCACGAGGAGCTGGCCCATCACGAGGAGCGGTACGGGCGGCACCGGGCCGAGGAGATCCTCACCGGCCTGGGATTCGCTCCCACGCAGCTCTCGCGGCCCGCCGCCGAGCTGTCGGGCGGCTGGCGCATGCGCGCGGCGCTTGCGGCCTTGCTCCTGCAGGATCCCGAGCTGCTGCTCCTCGACGAGCCGACCAACCACCTCGACGTGCCCACGCTGGAGTGGTTCGACGAGACCTTGCGCCGCTCGCGCAAGGCGCTGGTGCTCGTCTCGCACGATCGCGAGTTCCTCGACCGGCACGTCTCTCGTGTGCTCGCGCTGGAGCCCGAGGGCCTGCGCACGTACCCGGGGAACTACGAGGACTACCTCGCCGCGCGCGCGGCCGAGGAGGAGCAGCTCCTGGCGAAAGCCGAGCGGCAGCAGAAGCGCCGCGCGCAGACGCTCGCCTTCATCGAGCGGTTCCGGGCCAAGGCGACCAAGGCGCGGCAGGTGCAGAGCCGGATCCGGCAGCTCGAAAAAGAGGAGCTCATCGAGGTGCGCGAGGAGCACGCCACGGTGCGCTTCCGCTTCCCCGAGGCGCCGCGAAGCGGCCGAGAGGTGGCGCGATTCGAGGGCGTGAGCAAGTCATACGGCGACCGGCCCGTATACCGGGACCTCTCCGCCCGGGTGCTGCGAGGCGAGCGCATCGCCGTCATCGGCCTGAACGGCGCCGGCAAGACCACGCTGCTGCGGCTGCTCGCGGGCGAGCTGGCGCCGGACGCGGGCACCGTCCACCTCGGCCACAACGTGCGGCTGGGTTACTTCGC
>DASWGI010000154.1:0-8047 GCA_036393835.1 Myxococcales bacterium
GGGTGAGCCGGTTGGGCGCGGCGCGCCGGCGAGGCGCCTCCGGATCCAGCGGCGCGCAGGACAGCCTGCCCCAGGCGGCCTCGCCGGAGAGGCACAGCTGGTCGAGCAGCGCGGGCGCATATCCGGCGACGCGCGCAGCGAGGATCTCGCCTTCCCAGGCGCCCGCCGCGGCCTGGAACCCTTGCAGCTGCCCCAGCACCTCGGACAGGCCGGCGGCCCCGTGCACCTGCGTGCCCGGTTGGACGTGCTGCCAGCGGAAGAAGAAGCGCAAGAGGTCGGCGGTTGCGACCGGCTCGATCTCGCGGCGCAGCCGCCCCAGGGTGAGCCGGTGGATGCGGGCGAGCAGCGTCCGCTCGCACCACTCCTGCTCGCCCGCGCCCGGGGTGAAGCGGCCGCGCAGCAGGACGCCCTCCGACTCGAGCTGGGCCAGCTCGACCTCGGAGACCGGGAGCCGCAGCCGGCGCGCGAGGCCGGCCTGGGTGAACGGGCCGATGCAGGTGACCCAGCCGCGCGCCACCTCGACCAGCTCCGGCTCGGGCCGCTCCGCGGCCGCCCAGTGCTCGCCGCGCCGCACCGCGCGCCCGGCCCCCGCGAGCTGCGACAGCGCCTCGCGCCAGCCGTCCGGGACCTCGGCGTCGGGCAAGAGGCCCAGGCAGAGGAGAGCATCGTGCAGGTCGCGCGCGTCGCGCACTTCGGGCCACGCCTGCGCGGCGACCTCGGCAATCGCGGCGGGATCGAGCGCGCCCAGGTCGCCGTCCTTCTCGGGCAGCGTGCGGCGCAGCGAGACGGCGCGGGAGCGGCGCTCTTCGAGAGGCGCGTCGTCCAGGTACGCCCACGGCGCCGAGTTCAGCACCTCGTGCGCGAGCGGAGACGGCTCGGGCAGGTCGCGCGCGACCAGGCGCACCTCGCGGCCCACCACCCTCTGGAGGAGCGCGCGGAGCCCTTCGGAGTCCATCGCCTCGTGCAGGCAGTCGCGCAGGGTCTCGTTGACCAGCGGGTGGTCCACCGGCTCGAGCGGCCCGGCCGCGGCGTTGTCCTGGCAGGCGACCTGGGCGGGGAACACCTGCGCGAGCAGGTCGTCGGAGCGCATCCGCAAGATGTTGAACGGCACCTTGCGGCCGCCCGTGTGGCGCAACAGCGCCAACGACCGGGTCGCGTTCCACCGCCAGCGGACGCCGAACATGGGCGCTTGCAGGGCCGCCTGGGTGAGCACCTCGTCCAGGCGCGAGGGGTGCACGAAGTCGAAGATGCTCTCCAGCGGGAAGCTGTGCTGCGGGCCCAGCGAGAGCAGCACCGCGTCGTCGGTGGCGGCCGCCTGCAGCTCGAAGTCGAAGGTCCGGCAGAAGCTCTTGCGCAGCGCGAGCCCGAAGGCGCGGTTCTGCCGTGCTCCGAACGGCGCGTGGACGACGAGCTGCATGCCGCCGGAGTCGTCGAAGAAGCGCTCCGCGATCAAGACGTCCTGGGTGGGCAGCGCGCCGAGCGCCGCCTTGCCCGCGGCCAGGTACGAGACGACCTGCTCCGCCCCCGCCTCCGCAAGGCCGCACTCGCGGACTGCCCAGGCAGCGGCAGAGGCGCGGTCGCCGAGCATCGGCTCCAGCTCGGCGCGCAGCTCGGAGACGACCCGCGACAGCTCCGCGGTGCGGCCGGGGGCCTCACCGTTCCAGAAGGGCACGGTGGGCGGAGCGCCGTGCGCGTTCTCGACCCGGACCCGGCCGGCCTCCACGCGCCGGATCCGCCACGAGTCGTTCCCCAGCAGGAAGACGTCGCCGGCCAGGCTCTCGATGGCGAAGTCCTCGTCGAGCTGCCCGATCACCACGCCCTCGGGCTCCGCCACCACCTGGTACTGCGCCGTGTCGGGGATGGCGCCGCCGCTGGTCATCGCGGCGAGGCGGGAGCCCCGGCGGCCGGACACGGTGCGCGAAAGCCCGTCGCGGTGCAGGCGCGCGCCGACCAGCCGGCCCGCCCTGCGCGCGACTCCCTCGGCGTGCATCTCGATCACCGCGTCGAAGTCCTTGCGCGAAAGCTCCCGGTACGGCCAGGCGCGGCGCACGAGCGCGTAGAGCGCGTCCTCGGAAATCTCCTCGCAGGCGGCGATGGCGACGATCTGCTGCGCGAGCACGTCGAGCGGGTGCGCCGGGATGCGCGTCTCCTCCAGCCGCCCGGCCCGGATGCCGCGCACCAGCGCGGCGGACTCGACCAGCTGGTCGCGGGTGAGCGGGAAGAGCCGCGCCTTGGGCACGCCGTGCCGGGTGTGCGCCGCGCGCCCGATGCGCTGCAGGGCCACCGAGAGCGAGCGCGGCGAGTCGAGCTGCACCACCAGCTCCACCGCGCCGATGTCGATGCCCAGCTCGAGCGAGGCGGTGGCGACCACCGCCTTCACCTCTGCCCGCTTCAGCTTCTCCTCGGCGGCGAGCCGCATCCCGCGCGAGAGGCTGCCGTGGTGCGCGCAGACCTGGTCCTCGCCGAGCCGCTCGCCCAGCGCGTGCGCGATCCGCTCCACCTGCCGGCGGGTGTTGACGAAGACCAGCGTGGTGCGGTGCTCCCGGATGAGCTGGGCCACCCGGTCGCACACCTCCTCGCGCTGCTCCTTGGAGGCGACCGCGGACAGCTCCTGGCCCGGCACCTCGATGCGCAGGTCGTAGGAGCGCTTGCGGCCCACGTCGACCACCGCGCAGCGCGGCTTCCCGCCCGCCTCGACCCGCGCGGTCCCGACCAGGAAGCGCGCGATCTCCTCGATGGGCCGCTGCGTCGCCGACAGGCCGATGCGCACCGGCCGCGCCTTGCAGAGCGCCTCGAGCCGCTCCAGCGAGAGCGCGAGGTGCGCGCCGCGCTTGTCGCGCGCCACCGCGTGGATCTCGTCGACGATCGCGGTCCGCACCGTGGACAGCATGCGCCGGCCGCTCTCGGAGGTGAGCAGCACGTAGAGAGACTCGGGCGTGGTGACCAGCACGTGGGGCGGCGCCTTGACCATGCGCTGGCGCTCGGCCTGCGCCGTGTCGCCGGTCCGGACCGCGGCGCGGATGTCCGGCACGCCGAGCGCCCGCAGCTCGGCCAGGGGCTCGAGGAGGTTCTTGCGCACGTCGTTGGCGAGGGCCTTGAGGGGGGAGACGTACACGACCTGCGTCTCGCCCGGCAGCGCGTCTCCCTGCCGGATCATCGCGTCCAGGCAGGCGAGGAAGGCGGCGAGCGTCTTGCCCGAGCCGGTCGGGGCGGCGATGAGCGTGTCCTCGCCGGCCTGGATGCGCGGCCAGCCCGCGGACTGCGGCTCGGTGGGGGTGCCGAATCGGCCCTCGAACCAGCTGGCGACGGTGGGATGGAAGCCTTTCAGCACGGGCGGCAGTCTACTCCGGCCTGCTGACATGACGTGTCAGGAGTCTTCGCGCCGCGTTCCGCCGATGACGACGCGGGCCAGCGGAGTCCGATCGCCGGCGAAAGCCGCCAGGGCGTCCGCGAGGACGTCGAAGGCGGCGGGCGGGCAGGTCCCCAGGTCGAGCGCCGCCACGACTTCCACTCCGTCGAGCCGCACTGCCGCCGAGTGCAGCCTGCCCGTCCACCGGCCGGCTTCCTCGCCGCGCGCGGCGAATCCGCCGTGCGCCGCCAGCACCGCCCAGCCGTGGAGGAGCTCGGCGAGCGCCGCGACGTCTTCGTCCGCGGGCTGACCTGCGAACGCGCAGCGCAGCGTCAGCTCCTCCCAGTTCCCCGGCTCGAGCCGGAACGGCACCGCGCCCACGCGCACCTCGCGCCCGGCCGGCTCGTCGGGGCGGGCCCCGTGCACCTCGAACGTCTCGCCGCTGCGGGAGTCGGCCAGGTCGAAGCGCAGGACGAAGCCGCTCTCGTGCCGGACCAGCCGCTGCGCCTCGTCGCGCGCGGCGGGCTCGCGGAGGACCGCCTCGTCACCGATGCGGGCTGCCATCTCGCCCAGGCGGCGCAGGTACCCGCGATGGAGCGGGATCAGGGCCTGCGCCAGGGTGGTCACTTGCCGATCTGCTCGACCTTCTTCTCCAGCGCCTCGATCTTGCGCTGCAGCTTCTCGATCTCCTGCGCCATCGAGCCGCTGCCGAAGGAGTCCAGCGCCTGCTTCACGCTCTGGTCCACCTTGGCGCGCAGCTCCTCGACCGCCGTCTGGCCGGCGGCCAGGACCTCCTTGACCGGGCTGGTCCCTTTCTCCTCCGACCCGCGCAGGAGCGAGGTCACGCCCCGGACCTTCTGCTCGATGTTCTCGCGCAGCGCGTCGGTGCGGCTCTTCATCTCCTCGATGCGCTCGCTCAGCTTGTTGCCGACCTTGTCCTGGTAGAAGACGGCGACCGCCTCGCCGCCGTGCCGGATGATCTCGCGCAAGACGCCGAGCGGCATCTGCGAGCGCTTCTTCTCCTCTTCGAAGATGATCTGCGCCAGAGTGACCGAGGTCAGGTCCTCCTTGGTGCGGTTGTCGAGCACCTTCACCTCGGCTCCGCCCTTGATCATCTGCGCGATCTCGTCGAGCGTCACGTACCGGCTCTCGACCGTGTCGTAGAGCTTCCGGTTCGTGTACCGCTTGATGACCTTGGGCTCCTTGCGCCCTTCCGGCGCGTCGCTTCCGCCCTGGGGGGCCGCTACCTGCTCTTGCTCATTCATCGGGGAAGCTCCAAGGGCGCTTCTGACGCGAAGCGCCGGACGGGGATTCCCCCACAGGTGCCGGTGTGTGTCAAGGCGCTCCGGAGTGGGTGTTTCCCCTCTGCCGATTTCCTTGTCAGCCTCGCTTTCGCACTGCGAGAATGGGAGCGTGGTCGTCCAGTGCCCGAGCTGCCAGACCCGCTTCCGCGTCGCCGACGAGAAGGTGAGCGACCGCGGCGTCCGCGTGCGTTGCAGTAGCTGCAAAGATGTGTTCTCGGTGAAGAAGTCCGGCGCCGCCGAGCTCGCCTCCTCGGGGACGTCCGGGAACACCATCGACCTCTCCTCGCTGGATCCGCCCGTCGCCCCGGCGCGGCGCGGCGGGACCGGACCGGTCGGAAGCTCGAGCGGCTCGTCCGCCGCGAAGCCGCCCCGCGCCGCTCCCGCGGTCGGCCGAGCGTCGCCGCCGCCCCCGGGGGGGAAGGCCAGCCGCCTCGACGTGGACGACCTGTTCGGCATGGACGAGCTGACCGGGGAGGGGGCGCGGAAGTCCGCGCCCGCATCCGCCAAGGCGAAATCGGGCATCGACTTCGACGCGCTCGACCTGGGGCTCGAGGACGAGCCGCTCGCGCCCGCAAAACCTTCCACTGGCCCGCTCGCCTCGGGCCGGCCGGTCACTTCCAAGACGAAGACCGGACCGATGAAGCAGGAGCCGGCTCCGTCCCGACCGAAGACCGGGCCCGTGCGGGCCGACGAAAGCCCCGCTCCCCGGCCGAAGACCGGCCCCATCGCCCCGCTCATGAAGGTGAAGACCGGTCCCCTGGATGCGGATGGCCGACGCAAGCCGAAGACGGGCCCCGTCCGGGAGGTCGGTGACGGTTCCTCGGGCCTGGAGCTGGACGAACGCGCCCTGGAGAAGAATACCGGGGAAAGCGTGGACCTCTCGCTCGACCCGTTCGAGGGGACCGCCGCGGGCCGGCCGGCCGGCGCGGGCGGCAGGCCCGACTCCAAGCCGATCGAGAAGCCGCGGACGGACAAGCAGTCGAAATCGGGCAAGCAATACAAGTCGATCTTCCAGCAGCCGCCGCAGCCGCCGCCCTCGGCCAAGCGCGAGCTGATCTCCAGCGCGCTCACCGGGCTCGTCGGCGCGGCCCTGGCCGTGGTGGTGGTGCTCGTGGCTGCCGTATCCGACGAAGGATCGGCCGGTTGGCTGGGCTACACGGCCCGCTCGGACGTGGTGGCGACGCGCATCGTCAGCGGCCTGTACGACACCGCCTCGGGAAAGCCGGTGTTCTACGTACGTGGCCGCGTCGAGAACCGCGGGCGCAAGCCGCACGGCCCCGTGCGCGTGGTCGCGGAGCTGGTGGCGGGCGGCGAAACGGAAGGCAAGGCGGAGGCGATCGCCGGGGCCGAGCCCAGCCCGGAGGACGTCTACGCGCTGCGCAGCGCCGCCGACGCGGACAGGCTGCAGCGCACGCTGCTCGGCGCCGACGCGGAGCGCAGGCTCGCCCCCGGCGCCAGCCTCCCCTTCTTCGCGGTGATCGCCGATCCGCCCACCGACCTCCAGCGCCACCGGCTGCACCTCAGGCTCGAGCCGATCGACGCCTGGTCGCCGCCGCGCACCGCCGAGGCGATCAAGTAGCGCGGTGGACGCGGCAGAGCGCATCTCGCGCCTGCTCGGCGCCATCGACGATCTCGAGCTGCGCGCGCGGCGCGCGGCGGAGTTCCTCGGCGAGCTGTCCGAGGACGAGGCGGTCGAGGCGCTCGACGAGCTGCTCCGGCGGACGCACCGCCGCAGCGACCCTCACTCGGCGGCGCTGGAAGGTCTGCTCCGGGGCCTGCACGCCTTCGTCCCCGAGGAGCTGACCGCCCGGCTGCGCTCGGCCGCGGACGCGAAGGGCACCCGGGCGGTAGCCGCGCTGTTCACCCGCAGCGGCGCGGTGCGGACCTTCGATCTCGACAAGGAAGGCTGGGTGGACCGCGAGATGCGCGCGCGCAGCCTCGGCGAGCGCAAGGCGATGGCGCGGGGGCGGAACCGCGACCTGCTCGCCCGGCTCGCGCAGGACCAGGATCCGATGGTGGTGCGCAACCTCCTGGAGAACCCGCGCTGCACCGAGCGGGAGGCCCTGGTGGCGGCCTCTCGCAGGCCGGTCCGGACCAGGGTGCTGCAGGAGGTCTTCCGGTCCCGCCGCTGGGCGACCAACCGGCGCGTGCGCAAGGCGCTGGCGCAGAATCCCTACAGCCCACCGTCGCTGGCCATCTCGGCGCTCGCGATCCTCACCCTGCCCGACCTGCGCGAGATCGCCTCGGACGGGACCATCTCCCCGGAGGTGCGGGTCCAGGCGCGGCTCCTGCTCGCGCACCGCACCGGGCCCGTGGCGGAATGAGGGGAGCGGCCAGTCGCCGCCGTATTCGGCGGCGCTGCGCTTTTCGCCAACGCCGATGCCGTGGGACGTGGTCTGGCGGCTCGAGCGGCCTTACTTCTTCGGCGTGGCGGCAGCCTGGGTGGACTTGTCGGTGGCGGCCGGCTGCTGCTGCGACCCTTCCTCGATCTTCTTGGGCGTGACGTCGATGGCGTCGTCGCCGCTCATCGATCGCTTGAAGTTGCGGATGCCGCGTCCGAGGGCGTCTCCCAGCTGCGGCACCTTGCTCGCTCCGAAGACGAGCAGCACCACCAGGAAGATGAGGAGGAGCTCGCCGAACCCGAGATTTCCCATGTACGCTGCTCCTTCGAGGTGCGCAGGGTGAACGCTAGCACGGGCCGGGCCTCGCCGCAGCAGTTCTCGCGCGCCGGGCGGCCGCTCGTCTGGGCTCACCGCGGCGCGTCGCGGGCCGCCCCGGAGAACACGCTGGCCGCCTTCCGGCTTGCGGCGGAGGTCGGCGCGGACGGCGTCGAGCTCGACGCGCAGCGCTGCGCCACGGGAGAGGTGGTGGTGCTCCACGACGAGTCCCTGGGGCGGACCACGGGTCACGCGGCGCTGCTCGCGGAGACGCCCTGGTCGACGGTGCGCACGCTCGACGCCGGCGCGCGGTTCTCGGAGAAGTTCCGCGGCGAGCGCGTGCCGCTCCTGGCCGAGGTGCTGGCGGAGACGCCGGCCACGCTGCTCGTCAACGTGGAGCTGAAGTGCGATCGCGCCGACGACCGGGGCCTCACCGCCGCGGCCGTCGCGGTGGTCCGCGAGGCGGGCGCGGAGGGGCGGGTGCTGTTCTCGAGCTTCAACCCGTTCTGCCTGTGGCGGGCGCGCGCGCTCGCTCCGGAGGTGCCGCGCGCCTTGCTGTTCGAGCGCGACTCCTCGTTCCTCCTGCGCCACGCGCTCGCCGCGCCCGCGCTGGGCGCCGTCTCGCTCCACCCGGAGGACGTGCTCGCCACGCCGGCGGCGATCCGCTCCTGGCGCCGCCGCGGCTACCTGGTGGCTCCCTGGACGGTGGACGATCCGGATCGCGCGCAGGCGCTGCG
>DASWGI010000155.1:0-2185 GCA_036393835.1 Myxococcales bacterium
TCGCGCGGCGAGGAGCACCGCTGCAGCAACACCGAGCTGGCGGAGATGGAGCTGCGCGTCCGGGTGCGCGCGTTCCCCGGCGCGCGGTGGCGGCCGCACGCGACCCTCACCTCGGCCGCCGCCTGCCTCGAGTTCTGCGGCGAGGGCGTCGAGCAGAACCTCGCCAATCGCCTGGTCACCGAACCGGTGGACGAAGAGGGCGCGAGCGGGCGGGCGCGCGCAGCCGAAGGTCAAGCGAGCGGCCCGCCGCGAGTCGCGCCCGGGGCCTAGGTTTCGCCGGGAAGATCCCTACCGCGAGCTGCTCCAGCTTGGCCGCGACCTGCGCGGCGAGCCGTCGCTGCTCGCGCAGGAGGAAGAGATGGCGGATCGGAAGCGCGTGGAAGGGACGCCCGAGCGCATCGCGCTGCCGCCGGCGGCCTCGGTGCCGGCGCGGCTGGAGTCGATGTCCAACAAGGAGCTCTTGCAGCACATCATGCAGAACGCGGTGCTCCTCGCGAAGAAGGAGGTCGAGCTGGCCAAGGCCGAGCTCAAGGCCGACCTCAAGAAGGAGGTGGCGATGGCCAAGGGGCTGGGGGTGGCCGGCCTGTGCGCCATCTGGTCGGTGTCGATGATGCTCGTCGCCGGCGCGATGGCGCTGGGGACGGCGCTACCCGAGTGGGCCGCCGCGCTGATCGTGGCGGCGGCGGTGCTGCTGGTCGGGACCGTCGCGGGTCTGGTCGGATGGGGCAAACGCGTGACCGAACCGCTGGAGATGACCCGCCGGACCCTCAAGGAGGACGTGCAATGGGCGAAGGAACGGATCGCGTGAACGGCGAGCGTGCGAACGGGGAACCGCGGAAGATGGCGCGCGAGCTGGAGACGGAGATCACGGAGATCCGCTCCCGCCTGGACCGCTCGCTGGCCGAGTTGGACCGCCGCCGCCACGAGCTGACGGACGTGCGGCTGCAGGTGCGCCGCCATCCTATGGTGGCGTTCGCCGCCGGCGTGACCGTGCTCGCGCTGGTTGGCGGTGTCGCCTACGCGGTGTGGGCGGCCCGGCAGCGGAACAAGCCCGTCTCGAAGGCGCGCCGGCTGAAGCACGCCCTCTCGCGGATGATCGACCAGCCCCAGAAGGTCGCCAAGCCGGAGCCGACCGTCCCGGAGAAGATCCTGGCCGCGGCGGGCACGGCGGCGGCGACGATGCTGGTGAAGAAGATGATGGAGCGCGCGTTCGATTCCGTCGGGCGCGAGACGGCCGCCGCTCGCTGAGGCGCCGCTCGCGCGCTCGTCCGACGGCGACCACTGCTCAGGCGCGCGGGGGGAAGCTGCTCCCAGCCCACTCATGTACGAGCTGTACAGAGCTCGCCCCGAAGGTGTATAGCTAGTGTATGGCGCGCAAGCTCACCACCACCGTTCGCCTCGACCGCGAGGACGCCGAGGCGCTCGCCCGTGCGCGGAAGGACGGGTTGGCGGCGTCGGACCTGATCAGGAAGGGCCTGCGTGTCGTGGCCGCGCGCTACTACCGGCACCGCCGACCGCCGTCCACAGGACTGTTCGTATCCACTGATGCCAAGCTGGGCGAGGAGTCGGAGATCTTCCGGGACCTGGAACGGTGAAGCCGCTGGTCGCGGACACGGGCGGACTTCTTCGAGCGCTCGCGCAAGCCCCTGACGGCCGTCCCTCATGGCCGGACTACCAGGAAGCGCTGGTGCAAGCGTCCGCGGTCATCGTTCCGGCGCTGATCCTCGCGGAGGTGGATTACTTCCTGCGCGAGCGTCGGCCGGCGATGAAGAGGCTCGTCGCCGACATCCTCGATCCGCGTAGCCGGTACGAGTTGGAGTTGCCCACGCCAGCCGACCTCGCGCGGGCCATCGAGCTGGATGCCCGGTTCGAGGAACTCGGGCTCGGGATCGTCGACGGGACGGTTGCGGCTGTCGCCGAGCGCCGGCGCGTGCCGCGCATCCTCACCACCGATCGGAGGGACTTCTCGACCATTCGCGTGGGCCGGAGACTCGATCGCGCCTTCGAGCTCGTGCCCTGAGCACCGGGATTCTCACATGTACAGCCCGCCGTTCACGCGGAGCACCTCGCCCGTGATGAACGAGGCCCGTTCCGACGCCAGGAACGCGATCGCCTCCGCCACCTCGCGCGGGCTGCCGGCCCGCCCGAGCGCCGCGCCCTCGATCATCGACTTCTTCGCCTCCTC
>DASWGI010000156.1:0-4256 GCA_036393835.1 Myxococcales bacterium
GATCCTCCGGCGCGGCACGTTCGCCGGGACCCCGCCGACGCCGCAGTTGGGGCAGGTGAACGGGGGCGCTCGGCCGCCGCGAAGGACCGGTGGCAGGCCGGGCACTCGACGTCGTCCTCCCGCTTCGGCCGGTACCCGCGCTCGTCTTCCCTGACATTCTTCGCGAGATCAGAGGGTCGCCGACACCGTCTCAAGCGACTCATAACCCAAAGGTCGCTGGTTCAAATCCAGCCCCCGTAACCACGGAGAAGCCCCCGAGATCACGCCGATCTTGGGGGCTTCGTCTTTCAGGATCCCGCGGGATCTGCCCGCACGATGGTGCGCATTCCGTGCGGCGCTCAGGCTCGTCCTTGCCACCGTGGCGCCGGGCGGCGCTCAGCCGCGCTGCGGCAGGGCCTGGCCCTTGACCGGGTTGGCCACCGCTTCTTCCAGCGTCTTCGCCGGACGCCACTCGCTGGCGGGGCGCACGGTGCCCTCGGTGCCAACCTGGTCGATGTTCCAGTAGATCTCGAGGTTGTTGCCGTCGGGGTCCCGGAACTCGATGGCGATCTGGCAGCCGGCGCGGCGCCGGCCCTCGAAGTGGATGGGCACGCTCTGCTCGCGCAGCCACGCGCGCGCTCGGAAGACCTCGTCGAGCGAGCCCACCTCGAAGGCGAAGTGGTTCAGGCTGGTACGCTCGCTCTTCGCGGCGCCCCGACGAGGGCGACGCCGTGATGGTCGGTGTTGAGGCGGAGGAAGACCATGCCGCCGGGCACCATGACATCGGGGTAGCGGTCGCTCACCTCGAGGCCGAGGACGCTCGTGTAGAAGGCCACCGCGCGCTCGAGGTCGGTGACGTTGAGCACGACGTGGCCGATCTTGCGGAGCTGGAACTGCATCGCCGGCCAGTATACCGCTGGTCGCCCGGCGACGGGCGGCCGCCGTGGCCGGCCGGCGGGAGGGGCTAGCGCCGCCCGATTCCCAGGAACAGCGCGGCGGTGGCCGCGCGCATCCCGGCGGTCATGAGGCGGAACCCCTCCTCGGCCACCGCCGCGAGGAGCTCGTCCTTGTCCGTGACCTACTCTCCGGCCGCGCCGCGCGCCGTGCGCATCGCCTTCTGCTATAGTGCGCGCCATGTTCGAGCGGCCCCTGCCGCGATGGCTGGCCTGGGCGGCGGACCCTGAGCAGCTCCGCCGCGCGCCCTTTCTCGCGCGCTCGCCGCTCTTCGCCGGCCTGCCGCGCCGCCTCCTGGCCCGGCTGGCGACGCGGTTCTTCGAGAAGGTCTATCACCCGGGCGAGGTCGTCTTCGAGGAGGGCGATCCGGGCCGGGCGCTCTTCGTCGTCGTCGAGGGCGCGGTGGAGATCACCCGGGCGACGGCGCAGGGCGCGTACGTCCTGAATACGCTCGGCCCCGGCGATGCCTTCGGCGAGCTCGCCCTCATCGACGACTTCCCGCGCTCGGCCACCGCGCGGGTCGCCACGCCGGGGCGGCTGCTCATCCTCTACAAGAGCGACTTCGATGCGCTCATGGACGGCAACTCTCGGATCGCCCTCGTGGTGCTGCGCAACCTCTCTCGACTGCTCGCCATCTACGCGCGGCGCAGGCCGGTGGTCGCGACCGAGCCGGGCCCGGGCCCGGAGAGGGCGGGCCCGCTGTGAAGCCGGGCCGGCTTCTCGCGTGGGGCGGCCTCGCCGCGCTCGTCTGGCTGGCCCGTGGCCTGGTCTTTCCGCTGTGCCTCGCGGCTGCGCTCGCCTATCTCCTGAGCCCGGCGGTCGCATGGGCGGACGCCCTGGCCATCCGGCGGAGCGTGGCGGTGAGCGCACTGTTCGCGGTCATCATCGCCGTGCTGGCCGTCGCCGGCTTCCTGCTGGGGCCGGGTATGCTCGCCGAGGCCGCGGCCCTGGTGGACCGGCTGCCCGCGCTGGCGCGCCAGATCGACGTCGGCCTCGACGCCGTGGTGCGCGAGCTGGCCGAGTCGGCGCCGGCGCTTCGGCGCCTCCTGCCCGAGGGCGGGGACTGGGTCCAGAGATTCGTCCTCAACCGCGGCCCTGGCGAGCCGGGCGATCTCTTCGAGCACGTGGGGCACCTCTTCCTGCTGGCGATCCTGGTCCCGTTCTTCGCCTTCTTCCTGTTGCGGGACATGCACCGGCTCATCGCCGTGGCCATGGACCGGCTGCCCCCGCAGCACGTGGAGACGTCGGTTGCGGTGTGGCGCGAGCTCAACGGGGTCATCGGGCGCTACATCCGCGGTCTCGTGCTGGACGGCCTCGTGGTGGGCGCGCTGGCCGCCCTGGGCTTGTGGGCGGCGCGCGTCCCGTATCCGCTCCTGCTCGGCGCGTTTGCCGGCCTCGCCAACGCGGTGCCGTTCGTGGGGCCGCTGCTCTCGGCCGCGGCCGCAGGGCTCGTGGTGGTGCTGACGCCGGGGCAGGGGCTCGCCGGCGTCGGGCGCGTGGCTCTGCTGTTCCTGGTCATCAAGGTGCTCGACGACACCGTCATCCAGCCCTTTACCATCGGGCGGAGCGTTCACCTCCATCCGGCGCTGCTGCTCGGCTCGGTGGTGGTCGGCAGTCACGCGCTTGGCGTGCTCGGCATGATCATCGCCGTGCCTGTGGCCACGGTGCTGCAGGAGACGGCACGCCTCCTCCTCGAGCACCGCCGCGTGCTGGCGCGACGCGACCTGCGCCTCCGCCCGGAGCGTCCGGTCGTCTGATCGGCCGCGCGCCCCGAGCGACGGCCACGAGAGATACGTAGGGCGATCAGAAAGGAACCGCAATTGCTCGCCGAAGGTCGCTGGTTCAAATCCAGCCTCCGCAACCATTGGGGGATGTCCCGGTCTCTGTTGAACTTGAGAACTGAGTAGCGACGGCTCCCGGGTCGGCGTGAGAATCGCGTCGACTAAGACAAACGGTCCCCACGACCGGGGCCAAGGAGCGCCAATGACGAAGAGAACAGCGAAAGCGCAACGAACGCAAGCAGAGAGTGGGGCCGGCCCGGAGCTGGCTCACCTGGTGGAGCCGATGCTCGCCGGGATGACGATCACGCGCCATCACCTGCTCGCGTGGGTGCATGCGCACGGCCTGGCCGCTCTGGACGAGCTGTTCCGCGAGGAGGCCGTGGCCTTGGCTGGGTCGAAGGGCCGGCATCAGGTCCAGCGCACGCATCATCACTGGGGCACGACGGCCACGGAGCTGACGTTCGGCGGCCGACGCGTCCAGATCCGACGGCCCCGGGTGCGGGGGACGACCGGCGGGGAAGCGACCTTGCCGTCGGTGGCGGTGTTTCGGGGCCGGGATCCGCTGACCGCGCGGATGATGCAGCAGCTTCTCGCCGGGGTGTCGATGCGCTACTACGAGGACAGTCTCGAGGCGCGGCCGAGCGGGCGGCGCACCCGAGGCAGCAGCAAGAGTGCCGTCAGTCGGACCGTGGTACGGCGGACCCGGCAGCGACTGCACGAGCCGCTCACGCGGCGCCTGGAGGGGCTCGAGGTGGTGGCCCTGTTCATGGATGGCGTCGTGGTGGCGCAGCAGACGGTGATCGTGGTCCTGGGGATCACGCGCGACGGGACCAAGGTACCGCTGGGGCTGCGCGGGGGCTCGACGGAGAACGCCGTGGTGTGCACCGAGCTGCTGCAGGACTTGCTGGCCCGCGGGCTCCCGCTGGACGGGCGAGTGCTGTGCGTGATCGACGGCGGCAAGGGGCTGCGCAAGGCGCTCGGCGATGTGCTCGGCGACACCGCGGTGATCCAACGCTGCCAGCTCCACAAGGGGCGCAACCTCGATGCCCTCGTGCCGAAGTCGCGGCAGGCCTACGTCCGGGCCGCCCTGCGCCGGGCATATCAGGCGGCCAGCGCGACGATGGCACGCCGCCAGCTGATGGCCCTCGCGACGTGGCTGGAGCGAAATGGCCAGGCCGATGCCGCCACCAGTGTGCGCGAAGGCTTGGAGGAAACGCTCACGGTGCTCAAGCTGGGACTGCCCCCGAGGCTCCGCCGCTTCTTCGCGACGACGAACTGCATCGAGAATCTGATCGGCACCCTGCGCCACGTCACGCGGAACATCAAGCGCTGGCGCGACGGGGATATGCGACGGCGGTGGATCGGGCTCGGCCTGCTCCGCGCCGCCGAGGGCTTCCGGCGCATCAAGCGGCATGGCGAGCTGAGCACGCTCGTGACCGCGCTCGCCGCCGCGACCGCCTCGGAGCGCGCCGCATGAGCCGTCGCGGCCACCGTCTCCGAAACGCGAGGGCCACAATCGGCTCAGGATCGATCTTCTCGCAG
>DASWGI010000157.1:0-3653 GCA_036393835.1 Myxococcales bacterium
CGGTCGCCACGCAGGAGGAGTTCACCGGAAAGGAAGGCCAGCAGCTCGCGCTGCACACCCACGGCAAGGTGGCCGCGCAGCGCCTGCTGGTGCTGGGCGTCGGGAAGCACGGCGACGCCGACCGGGCGCGCGACGCCCTGCGCGCCGCCGCCGCGAAGGCGGTGAAGGCGGCGCGGCCCGCCGGCGCGCTGACGCTCGGCCTCGTCTGGCCCCACGGCGACGCGGCCCGGACGGAAAAAGCGGAAGGACGCGACGACGCCGAGCGGGACGTGCAGGCCCTGGCGGAGGGCGCCTCGCTGGGGGCGTACTCTTTCGACAAATACAAGCGGGAAAAGAAGCCGCTGAAGCTCGCGCGGGTGCAGATCCTGGCCCGCGAAGAGCGCGCCGCGCGGCGCGGAGGCGAAGCCAGGGCGCGCGCCGGGCTTTCGGCAGCAGCCCGCCTCGGCGCGCGCATCGCGGAGGCGACCTGCCTCGCCCGGGACCTGGTCAACGAGCCGGCCGGCCGCGTGACGCCGGGCGAGCTGGCCGCGACGGCGCGCCGAGTGGCGCGCGAGACCGGCCTTGCCATCGAGGTGCTCGGCCCTCCGCAGATCCGGAAGCTGAAGATGAACCTGTTCCTCGGCGTCGCGCAGGGCAGCGCCGAGGAGCCGCGGCTGGTGCGCCTGAGCTACGTGCCGCGCGGCAAGGGCGCCGGGAAACCGGTCGCGCTGGTCGGGAAGGCGATCACCTTCGACTCCGGCGGCCTGTCGCTCAAGACCGCGCAGGGGATGGAGGACATGAAGACCGACATGGCGGGCGCCGCCGCGGTGATCGCCGCCATGTCCCTGGTGCCCGAGATCGCCCCGCCCTTCCCCGTGCACGGTTATTTCGGCGCCTGTGAGAACCTGCCCAGCGGCACCGCCTACAAGCCGGGCGACGTGCTGGTGGGACGCAACGGCGTGTCGGTCGAGGTGCTCAACACCGACGCCGAGGGCCGCCTGGTGCTCGGCGACGTCCTCGCCTGGGCGGCGGAGGACGAGCCGGCGGCCATCGTCGACCTCGCCACGCTCACCGGCGCCATCCTGGTCGCGCTCGGACCGTGGACGGCCGGCCTCTTCTCGAACGACGAAGCGCTGGCGGGCGAAGTGCAGGCCGCCGCCAGGGCCGCCGGAGAATCGGTGTGGCGCATGCCGCTGCCGCCGGAGATGGAAGAGCTGATCAAGAGCCCGGTCGCCGACCTCAAGAACACGGGAGGCCGCTACGGCGGCTCGATCAATGCGGCGCTGTTCCTGCAGCATTTCGTCGGCAAGACGCCGTGGGCGCACCTCGACATCGCCGGGCCGAGCTCGCTGGACAAGGAAAAGGGCTACAACCCTCGGGGAGGGACGGGAGCTGGCGTGCGCCTCGTCGCCGAATGGCTGAGGAGGCGGGCCACGCGCGCCTAGTCAGCACGGCCGCCGCCGCAGCAGCGGCGAGGATTGCTTTCTGTACGGAGTAGATTCGCGGCGTGACGACGGACCGCCCTCCAGCAAGCCCCGAGGCGCGTCGCGCATTCGAGAAGAGCGACGCGCTCACCAGGCTCGTGGCTCTCCCTGACGCCTCCGACCTCCAAGCCCGCGCAATGCTTCTGCAGAAGGCGCTCGCCATCGGCGACCGGCGGAGCGCCCGCCTCGAGGGCGACTCGATCCTCGGGCTCCTCGCTCGAACCTACGCGATCAGCCGGCCCAGACTTCAGGTGCTCGGGGCGAGGCCGCGCAAGGTTTGGGAGGGCGGACACTCTGAGCTGTTCGGTGACTACGACTTCGAGCAGAAGCGGATCCGGATCTGGATGCGCACAGCCGTGCTCGGGAAGGTGACCTCCTATCGTGGGTTCCTTCACACACTGCTGCATGAGTTCAGTCATCACCTCGATCGGGAGGGTTTCGGCTTCCTGGAGACGCCGCACACCCGCGGCTTCCACGCCCGGGTCGACGACCTCTACCATCTCGCGCTGGGGACGCTTCCCGAGGACCGCCGGCCCCTGGTCTGGATCCGCATGGGCCGCGCTTGGCGCATCGACTGGGCGAAGCTGAGATCAGGCTGACGATCGAGGTTGTGCTCCATCGCCAATCGAATGCTCGCCGTGCGATCGAGGGATGTCCCTGCGCGCCGCCCATCGAGGTGCTGGACGCTTTATTCCGGGGCGGCGCGCAGGGCCAGAGCCGATGGAGCGCTAGGGCCCCTGGTTCGAGATCTCTTTCGAGATGTCGGCCCGCTCATCCGAGGCCGCCTGCCGGACCCACGCCGCATATTGCACGTTGCGGACGTGCTGCAGCTCGGCCTTGATCTCGGCGCCCAGATCGACGAGCCGGTCTCGCAAGGTCGCGCTCATCGCGTTCGGAATGAGGTCGCGCTCCAGGGTGGCGAGCATCGCCTCGTGCGACTTGACCTCGCTCTCGAGGTACGCCTTCTCCAGCTCATCGCCCGAGAGCTTCGAGAGATCGACGCCGTCTGCTTGCCCCTCGGCCGCGCCGATCGATTCCGGTCCGCCGGCGGCCAGGCCCCCGAACTCCCGGTCGAGATCGGCGTGATCCACGTCGATCCGGTCCGCGAGCTGCCAGACCGCTGCAGAGACCAGCTTCCCCCTCACGGCCCGGGAGGCCCGCTCCTCGGCGCGGTTCATGGCCAGGATGCGGCGTGCGATCCCGGCGTCGTCGATCGACCCCGCCGGCGCGGTCGGGTCAGCCGTGGCCCGTCCGGCGGCAATGGCAGTAATGGCGAACGCGGCGACGACGATCGCGCGCGACCTCGAAATCCACAAATTGACCTTCCTCATGCTTTCCATCGTGAGCTCCTCCAAGGATCGAGATGATTCGAGACGGCAGCGCCACCGGGCACGCGCCCCATGCGCGCACCCCTGCGCTCCGCGGACGGCGGGGGCTCATCTCAAATGAGGAGGGAACACGTGAGCAGAAGCAGCGGGATCGGTGCCGGCTGATCGCGCTCGTCGAGCGTCGGGGGATGCGCGACGCCGACGATGAACGCGGGTGCCGATTCCCCCGCGGCTGCGGCAGCCTCGTCCGGCAACGGGGACCCGCCGGCCTGCCGCTGCGCTACCTCCGCGGGGAGCGCCGCGATCGCGGCTCGTGTGCCGTGGTTGCAGCGCGGGGCGCGGCGGTGGCTGCGCGTCAGCCGGGGGGTTGGCCGTGCCGGGCCGGGCGTCGCGGCCAGCCCGATCCCGGCGCCGCCGCGCGGCGACGCGAGGCTGACGAACGAAGCCGCCAGGAGGCTGACCGAAGCGATCATCCTGCTTCAGATGCCTTACGTTGCGAAGCGTTGCGCGGCCTTGGAACGGCCGGGGACGACTCTCCCCAGGACGTCGACGAGGGCGCGAAGTCCGTCGGTGAAGGTCCGGCGCACCGGACCGTGCTGACGCGCGGCGTCCGCGCCGGACCCGGAGGAGAGCATCGGATGGGTCCGGCGCGCCGGAGCGCTACTGTGGCACGGCCAGCAGCGCGGGGACGGAGCGCTGAGGCTCGCCGCCGCGGACCTCTACCCTGCCGCCTTCCAGCAGGCACACGTCGACTTCGCTGCGGATGCCGAAGCGGTTCGCGAGGTAGATGCCCGGCTCGACCGACGAGCAGGTGCCGGCCAGGTGGCGGCGGCCGTCGCGCGTCTCGAAGTCGTCGTTGTTC
>DASWGI010000158.1:0-7797 GCA_036393835.1 Myxococcales bacterium
CGGCTGCGTCGATGTCGGGGACCACGAAATCGAGGTGCACCGGGGTCCAGTGACGCGCGTAATTGCGCGGCCTCGCTCCCGGCGCAGGCGTCGTCCCAGCGGCGGTCGCGAGCAGGTAGATGCGCGCCACCGCGCCCAGCAGCTCCACCCCGTCCTCGCCGAACCGCCGCCCGACCGTGAGCCCGAGCGCGCGCGTGTAGAAGGCGACCGCTGACTCTAGCTCGGGCACGTCGATGTTGACCAGGAGGGAGGTCCATGCCCGAAGCATACGTCGCTACTATGGAATGCGCGCTCGCCTCCACCCGACGGTCAGCAGCCAAGTCCTCGAGTCTTTTGACGCTCTTCCCCGTATTCATTCCGAGCGGGTGGCCAGGTTGGATTCTCGCTTACCTCGTCGGCGCGACCGTGGTGTTCGCGGCCGCCCGATCAGGACGACGCGAGTGAGGCGGTGTGCGGTGCGTTACCCCCGCGGCGCCGCCCGCTTCGCCTTGGCCGCGGCCGCGACTTCCGCCGACACCACGCCTTCCTCCAGCAGCTGGGAGAGGATGCGGGCGGTGTCCAGGCGGTGCAGGCCGCAGATGGCATAGAGGTCCTCGAACGTCACCGTGCCGTCGATCTGCGCCAGCACGAAGCCGGCGCGAGGATCGAGGTTGAGCCAGATGATCTCGTCCGGGGGCAGGACCACGACGGGGATGCGGTCCATCGCGCCGAGCTTGCTCTCGTACATCTGGATCAGGTTCTCCTCGCACAGCGCGTGGAGCTTCTGCGCCTCCTCGTCCTGGGGCTTGCGGGCGAGGATCTTCGCCAGCAGCTCCATCGCCCCGGAGAAGTCGTTCAGCGCGACCAGCTCGCGCGCTCCGGCGGTCCAGGCGGACAGCTCGTCGTCCTCCCCGGGAGGGACCGGCATCGGCTCCTGGTGGATGGTCCACGCGCCGCCGGCCTCGGCCTCGGCGCCCGGCGGCGGCGTGTCCTGCGGGATGGCCATCGAGGGACCGTCGTCCCACGGGCTTTCTTGCAGCGGCGCCTTCGTCTTCACCTTCGCCTGCGAAGGATTGGAGGGGAGCCGGCCGGCCGTCTTGCGCGCCGGGTCCGCCGGCACCTGCTGCTGCGTGGCGGGCGGCGGGAGCCACGGATGCGCGGCCTGCTGCGGCGCGGCAGGCGGAGCCATGTGCGCGTGGATCCGCTCCAGCGCGCTGCGCAGGAACTCGCGCGCGCGCAGGTTGGAAGGCTCCAGCGTGTACGCCTCCTCCCAGGCGCGCACCGCCTCCAGCATGCGGCCCTTGCGGTAGTGATCGAGGCCTTCCAGCAGCAGGGCGGAGAACTTGTTCTCCGGGGGCGTGCTCACGAGCTGCCCCCGCGGGGCGACACGAGCCCGCGCTCCACCGCGCCCCGCAGCGCGCCGAGCATGCGCTCGAGCCGGTCGATGCTGGACGCGAGCCCCGCCGACTCCTTCTGCTGGATCTGCAGCCGGGCGACGCTCAGCGCCGCCTCGGCCCGCTGCACCGGCTCGTTGCCCAGCCCGTCGGCGGCGGCCTGCTTCAGCCGCGGCCACAGCTCGTCGAACTGGCGGAGGACCTCCTCCGCACGCGCCTTGTGCTTCTGGAACTCGGGGTCCTCCTTCTGCCCGAGCATCCACTCCTCATTGGCCTTGGCGGCGGTCTTGATCTCGTCCTCGGTCAGGCCCGAGCTGGCGGTGACGGTGATGCTCTGGCGCAGCCCGGTCTGCACGTCGAGCGCGGAGACGGAGACGATGCCGTCCGCGCTGATGTCGAAGATGACGTCGATGTCGACCTCACCGCGCTTGGCCTTGCGCAGCCCGGTCATCATGAACTCGCCGAGGAGCTCGTTCTGCGCGGCGATCTCGCTCTCGCCCTGCAGCACGGTGATCTTCGCCGAGGTCTGGTCGTCCTTGACGGTGATGAAGACGTGGTGGGCGCTGGTGGGCACCGTGGTGTTCTTCGGGATGATGCTCTGGAAGAAGCCGCCCGCGATGGCGATTCCCAGCGAGTGCGGCGTGACGTCGAGGAGCAGCATCTCCTGCTCCTGGTGCATCAGCATCGCGCCCTGGATCGCCGCCCCGACCGCCACCGCCTCGTCGGGGTTGACCGCCTTGGAAGGCTCGCGCCCGAACAGATGCCGCACCCGGGCCTGGATCAGCGGCATGCGCGTCTGGCCGCCGACGAGCAGCACGTCGCCGAGCTGGGTGGGCTTCACCTTGGCCTCGGCCATCACCTGTTCGCACACGCCCAGGCAGCGGTCGACGAGGTCGCGGGTGAGCACCTCCAACTGCGGCCGGGCGAGCGTCACTTGCAGGTGCAGCGGCCCGGCGCCCCGCGCCGTGGCGATGAAGGGCAGGTTGATCTCCATCTGCTGCGTGCTGGACAGCTCGCACTTGGCCTTCTCGGCCGCGTCCCGCAGGCGCTGCAGGGACATCTTGTCCTTGCGCAGGTCGATGCCGTGCTTCTCCAGGAAGGGCTGCGCCAGCCAGTCGACGACGCGGTTGTCGAAGTCGTCTCCGCCCAGCAGCGAGTCGCCGCCGGTCGCCTCGACCTCGAACACGCCCTTGTACATGTGGAGCACGGTGAAATCGAAGGTGCCGCCGCCCAGGTCGAAGACGCAGATCTGCTTCTCGCCGATCTGCTTGCCGAACCCGTACGCCAAGGACGCGCTGGTCGGCTCGTTGATGATCCGGATCACGTCCAGGCCGGCGATGCGGCCGGCGTCCTTGGTCGCGTTGCGCTGCGAGTCGTTGAAGTAGGCAGGGACGGTGATCACCGCCTTGGTGACCGGCTTGCCGAGGAACGCCTCGGCGTCGAGGCGTAGCTCGGCGAGCACCATCGCGCTGATCTCGGGCGGCGAGCAGGTGGTGTCTCCGAGCTGGATGAGCAGGTCGTCGCGCTCCTTGTCGTGCGGCACCACCGTGTAGGGCAGGCGCGCCAGCGCTTCCTGCGTGGAGCGCGACGACCACTTGCGCCCCATCAGCCGCTTGACGCTGACCACGGTGCGCTCGGCGTTGGTGACCGCCTGGCGGCGGGCGAGCGCGCCGACCAGCCGCTTGCCGTTCTTCGCGATGGCGACGACCGACGGCGTCAGCCGGTACCCGCTGCGATTGGGGATCACCACGGGCGTGCCGGACTGCACCGTCGCGACGACGGAGTTGGTGGTGCCCAGATCGATGCCGATGACCGGTTCCGCCATGGCTCACACGCGCTTGAGCAGCGCGCGCGCCTCCTTGTGGTCGGCCTTCGCCTGCAGCACGCGGGTCAGCTCGGCGCGCGCCTTCACCTTGAGCCCGAGCGTCAGGAAGGCGCTCGCCAGCAGGAAGCGCGTCTCCACGTCGTCGGGCGCGATCTCCACCGCGCGCGCGGCGAAGGTGCTCGCCTGCTGGTGATCGCCGAGCGCGGTGGCGCACCTGGCGGCCGCGGCCGCGGCCGCGGCATTGGTGGGATCCATCTGGAGCGACTGCGAGTACGTCTTGAGCGCCGCCGGGAGGTCGCCTTTCTCCTCCTGCTCGCGCCCCCCCTTGAGCGCGAGCTGCGAGCGGGATCGGGCCGCCTCGCGCTCCAGCTCGGTGAGCTTCTGCGCGATCTCGCCGCGGCGCGGGTCGAGCTCGCGCGCCGCCTTGAGCGCGGCGATCGCCTGGGCCCGCTCTCCGTTCAGCGCCAGCTCGAGCGCCTCCTCGTACAGCTTGTGCGCCGCGCCGATGCGCGCGAAGCCCTTGGTGCGCAGCAGCCGCTCGCGGCCCTCGCGCTGGCGCCTCTCCTGCTCCTCGCGGCTGAGCGCGCGCCGGTCCATCGCGTCGCGCTCGCGCTGGGAGAGGCGCTTCTTGAGCACCTGGTCGTACGCCGTGCGCGCGTCCTCGTCGGACAGCACCTGGTACGCGGCGGACAGCTTCTGGAACGCGCGCGAGAGCAGCGGCCCGAACTCGCCCACGTTCTTGCGGAACCAGGCGTCGGGGTGGTAGCGGCGCGAGCGGTCGAGGTACGCGCGCCGGATGGTGCCGCCGTCCGCGTCGGGAGCGACGCCCAGCAGATCGTAGAGGGAAACGTCGCGTCCGACGGCCTCGAACGTGCGGAGCTCGTTCTGCAGTTCCGGGGGGAGGTCGGTGCCCCCGCTGGCTGGGGTCGGAAGGGTGGCCATGATCCTCCGGCCGAGCGGCCGCGGTCCTCGAAACAGTATCGTACCGGTGTCACCGCACAAAGCCAGGATCAGGCCTGTGCGATGGCCTGTGCGAGCAGCTTTGCGGCCTCGTGGATCTCGCTCTCCGACACTGTGAGCGGAGGTGCGAGGCGCAGCACCCGATCGCCGATCGCGTTCACGAGCAACCCGAGCTCGCGCGCCTTGGCGACCACCTTGGGCGCGAGGTCCTCCGCGAGCAGGACGCCGCGCAACAGGCCCAGGCCGCGCTCTCCCGCGGCGCGCGGCGTCGCCTGGGGCAGCGCGGCCAGCCGCGCCTGCAGCACTTCCGAGACGCGCCGGACGTGGTCGAGGAGCCCACCTTCGAGCAGATCCACCACCGCGCAGGCGGCAGCGGTCGCCACCGGGTTGCCGCCGAAGGTGCTGGCGTGCGTCCCCGGCGTGAAGACCTTCGCCAGTTGGTCCTTCGCGAGCAGCGCGCCCAGGGGCAATCCGCCGGCGATGCCCTTGGCGAGGCTCATCGCGTCGGGCTCGATCCCGAAGTGCTGGTGCGCGAACATCTTCCCGGTGCGGCCCATCCCCGTCTGGACCTCGTCGAGCAGCATCAACGCGCCGCGCCTGGTGCACAGCTCGCGCACGGCCTTGAGGTAGCCGGCCGGCGCGGTGATCACTCCAGCTTCGCCCTGGAGCGGCTCGAGCAGGACCGCGCAGGTCTTGTCGGTGACGGCATCCTCGATCTGCTTCACGTCGCCGTAATCGACGAAGCGGAACCCCGCCGGGAGCGGCCCGAAGCCCTGCTGGTACTTCGGCTGCCCCGTCGCCGCCAGCGAGCCCATCGTGCGCCCGTGGAACGAATCGTTCATGCAGACGATCTCGATGCGCTCCGGGTGCCCGCTGTCCACGTGCCAGCGCCGGGCGAGCTTGATCATCGCCTCGTTCGCCTCGGTGCCGCTGTTGCAGAAGAAGGCGCGGTCCGCGAAGCACAGCCGGGTCAGCTTCTCGGCCAGGCGGACCTGCGGCTCGGTGAAGTAGAGGTTCGACGCGTGCCAGAGGAGCTTGGTCTGCTCCAGCACCGCCTCGCGCACCCGGGGGTTCGCGTGGCCGACCGAGACGGTGGCGATGCCGCCGATGAAGTCGAGGTACTTCTTGCCGTCGGCGTCCCACACCGCCGTCCCATCGCCGCGCACCAGCGCGACCGGCTGCGTCCGGTAGTTCTGGAAGAGCACCTTCTGGGCGCGATCGGTCAGCTCGCGATTGGTCATGCGCGCAGTGTAGAACGCATCCGCCGGCGCGGCGATCGAATTACCGGCACACCCGCGCACCCGGGGTGACGGCGGAGTCCTGGCAGGTGGAGGGCGGAAAAGTACAAGCGGCAGGTCCGGGCGCGAGCAAGACGACAGCACCGCCCTATGGGCGGCGGCTGCGAACGTACTCGATCAGGTTGTCGAGGTAGCTCTCGATCGGCGGGCAGCGGATGCCCGTCCCGTCGAGGATCTCCAGCGTGTTCCGGCTGGAATAGAAGCTGAGATGGTTGACGTAGGCGATGGCGGCGCGCTGCTCGCGCGTCAACCGCTCCAGGCCGGGGAGCTTGAGCAGCGCATCCGTCAGCTTGTACCCGAGCGACAGGCGAGGGAGCTTCTTCCCGCTGCGTTGCGCGATCGTCTCGTACACGCGCCGCGCGCTGGACGGGTTCGGATCGACGAGGTGGAAGGTGCGTCCGACGGCGCGAGAGTCCTTGTGGATCGCCGCGGAGGCGTCGACGACGTAGTCGATGGGCACGGCGTTGAGCGGCGCGATCCCGTCGCCCGGGAGAGGCACCGGAATCTGGAGAGGACTGGTGACCAGCAGGATGGCCAGCGCGTACGGGCCCTCGAACCGATCGATCTCGCCCGTCTTGGTGTCGCCCACCACGATCGACGGCCGCAGCACGGTGGTGGGGATCTGCCCCATCGCGCGCCGCACCAGGAGCTCGGCCTCGAACTTCGACTCCTCGTAGTGGTTGCGGAAGGCCTGCCCGCAAGCGAGCTCGTCCTCGGCGATGACTCCCACCCGGTCGCCGGAGACGAACACGGTGGAGAGGTGCGTGAACCGCCGGAGCTTGCGGCAGTCGATGGCCAGCTCCAGCACCGCCTGCGTGCCGGTCAGGTTCACGCGCCGCATCTCCTCGCGCGGCGAGCTGAGCGTGCTCTGCTCGGCGGCGTGGAGGACGTCGGTCACCCCGGCGGTCAGCTCGCGGTATTCGGAGGTGGAGAGCCCCAGGTGCATGGCGGAAGCGTCGCCGACCAGCACGTCCATCGCGCCCTCGGCGAACTCGCGCGCCGCGCTCGCCTCCTTCTCCTGCACCAACAGCGAGACCTGGGCGCCCCCCGCGTGCAGCCGCAACGCCATGCGCCGCGCGAGCAGCTTGGGGAAGCCGGTGATGAGGACGTGGTCCATCACCCGCCTCGCTGCCAGCCGTCGCGGAGCGTGTCCAGCACGCGAGCGACCTGCGCGCGCAACAGCTCCGGCGCGCCGGTGTTCTCGATGACGAAGTCGGCCACCTTCGTCTTCTCGTGCGCCGCTAGCTGGGCGGCGATGCGGGAGCGCGCCTCAGCCTCGGCCATGCCGTCCCGCAGCGCGAGCCTGCGGACCTGCTCCTCGACGGGCGCGGTGACCACGATCAGCCCGTCGAGGCCATGGTGCAGCCCGTTCTCGACGATCAGCGCCGCCTCGTACAGCGCGAGCGGCTGTCCGCGCGCCGCGAGCCGATCGAGGCGGGCCCGCACTTCCCTGCCGATCAGCGGGTGCAGGATGGCGTTGAGCGCGGCCCTCTCCTGTGCGTCGGTGAAGACGCGGGCGGCGAGCGCCTTCCGGTCCAGCTCGCCTTGCGCGGTCAGGACGCCGGGAAAGCGCGCGACCACCTCGGCCAGGCCCGGGGTGCCGGGCGCCACCACCTCGCGCGCGACCTGGTCGGCGTCGATCACCGGCACGCCCCGTTCCGCGAAGAGCCGGGCGACCGTGCTCTTGCCGGTTCCGATGTTGCCGGTGAGACCGAAGACGCGCATCGGACTCAGTCTACTAGGATGCCTTGCGGCTAGGAGCGTGTTGCGCTTTTGAGATGTTCGGGCGTGGAGCCGTGGCGATGCATGCCGGTCGACAGTGTGTCCGGGCGGAGTCACGCTTGCTGCGGCGTCCAGTGTCCGTATTCGCTGGTCGCGCAGCAGGAGCGGGGGTGCCGCGTTCGCTCAGGCGCGGGCAGCGTGCAGCTTGAGCAGGTTGTGGGTGAGCGAGATCATGGCCCACTCGGCCCGCGCCTTGTCGAGGCCGCGCAGCAGCAGTTGCCGGAGGCCCCGCGCGGCTTTGATCTGTCCAAATACCGGTTCCGCGACCCACTTCCTCTTGGCGTAGATCGCGCGGCCTTTGAGCGTGCGCAGCTTGCGGGCCATTCGCTCCTTGATGCTCAAGCTCACCGGCGTGCGGCCCCGCACCTTCGGCGCCGGCTCGTCGTGCTTCCGGCGCCCGGTGGCGATGTGCGGGTCGGTGCCCATCGCCTGCGCCGCGAGCACGTTGGCCTCGGAGAAATAGCCCGCGTCCGCCGTCGTCGTCAGCGGCATCGCACCGCAGTTCTCGCGCACCCGCTCCAGCATCGGCACCAGGTGCTCCACGTCGGGCGGCTGGTTG
>DASWGI010000159.1:0-8484 GCA_036393835.1 Myxococcales bacterium
GGTCAGTCGCGCATGCGCTGGAAGGCCAGCACGGCGTTGGTCCCGCCGAAACCGAAGGAGTTGGACAGGGCGGATTCGATGCGGACCTCGCGCGCGTGGTTGGGCACGTAGTCGAGGTCGCACTCGGGATCGGGATTGTCGAGGTTGATCGTGGGCGGGACGATGCCGTGGTAGAGCGCCAGCGCGGTGAACGCGGCCTCGACGCCGCCGGCCGCGCCGAGCAGGTGCCCGGTCATGCTCTTGGTGGAGCTGACCATGAGCCCCTTCTTCGCCCAGTCGCCGAACACCGTCTTCATCGCCTTGGTCTCGGCGATGTCGCCGACGGGCGTGGAGGTCCCGTGGGCGTTGACGTACTGCACCTGCTCCGGCCGCAGGCCCGCGTCGTCGAGGCAGAGGCGCATGGCGCGCTCGGCGCCTGCGCCGGAGGGTTGGGTGATGTGGAACGCGTCCGCGGTCGCCGAGTAGCCGGTCAGCTCGCAGTAGATGCGCGCGCCGCGCTTCCGCGCGTGCTCGAGCTCCTCGACGATCAGGATGCCGGCGCCCTCCCCGGCGACGAATCCGTCGCGGTCCTTGTCGAACGGCCGCGAGGCCTTCTCGGGCGCGTCGTTGCGCTCGCTGAGCGCGCGCGCCGCGGTGAAGCCGGAGATGCCCAGCAGGGTGATGGTGGCTTCCGCGCCCCCGGAGATGATCACGTCGGCGTCGCCGTGCTGGATGTGCCGCATCGACTCGCCGATGGCGTGGTTGCCGGTGGCGCACGCCGACACGGGCGCGTAGTTCACGCCGGCCGCGCCGTACCGGATGGAGATCTGGCCGCCGACGAGGTTGACGATGATCGACGGGATGAAGAACGGGTTCACGCGGCGGTGGCCCTTGTTCACCGCGGTCAGGTGGGTGTCCTCCAGGGTCGCCAGGCCGCCCATTCCGCTGCCCACGATCACCCCGCAGCGCTCGCCGAGCGGCTTGTCGGTGGGGAGCCCCGAGTCCTGCAGCGCCAGCTGGGCGGCCGCCAGCCCGAACTGGATGAACAGGTCGTTGCGGCGCGCCTCCTTCTTGTCCATGAAGGCGGCCGGATCGAACCCCTTGACTTCGCCGGCGATGCGGGCAGGCAGGTCCTTGGCGTCGAAGCGGGTGATGGGCCCCACGCCGCTCTTGCCGGCGATCGCCGCCTCCCACGTCTGCTGGGTGCCGATTCCCAGCGGAGTGACCAGGCCGATCCCGGTGACGACGACTCTGCGTTCCACGCGCGCCATGCATCCCTGAGGGTAGCCGCGACCGGCATCACCCGCCAGCCGCCAGCCGCCCGCCTACTTCTTGTGCTCGTTGATGAAATTGACCGCGTCCTGGACGGTCTTGATGTGCTCGGCCTCCTCGTCCGGGATCTCCACCTCGAACTCCTCCTCCATGGCCATCACCAGCTCGACGATGTCGAGGGAGTCGGCGCCGAGGTCCTCGATGAACGCGGACTCGGGCTTGATCTCGTCCTCGCCGACGCCGAGCTGCTCCGCGATGATGCTCTTGACCTTCGCCTCGACGGACATTGCTCGTTCCTTTCGCTTGTGGCCGAGCCGGGCTGGCGCGGCCTTGTAGCACAGGCGGACCGACTGGCAAGGGGCTGGGCGAATCACCTCACTGGCAGACGCCGTTGATGCAGCGGAACCCGGCATGGCAGTCCAGATCCGATTGGCAGCGCACGCCTTCGGTGCGGGTCACGCACTGGCCGTAGTAGCAGGTCTCCGGCCAGGGGCAGTCGCGGTTGTCGAAGCACTGCGCGAGCTGGCCTCCCGACTGGCGCTGGCAGATGCCGATCTTGCAAGTCTCCCCTTCGCGGCAGTCCTTGCTGCCGGCGCACATCACCGTACATTTCCCGTCACGGCACTTGTAGCCGGCCAGACATTGCTGCCCGCCCTGGGCGGCCGCGGGCGTCGTGCCCCCGTCCGCCGACTCGGCGACGTCGCAGTCGCCGAACGATTTCCACTGGCAGGTCCGTGCCTTGCCAGATCCCGCATCCTCTCCCGCCGCGGCCACCGGCGTGCCGGATTCGTCCACGCACTCCAGGCCGTACGCGCAGTCCAGGTTGCGCGTGCACGAGTCCTTGATCCCCTTGCGGCTGTTGCCGGCCGCGCAGGCGAGGCCCACGGCCAGCCCGGCGGCGGAGGAGATCAGCACTGCGGCGAGCGATCGACTCACTTGAACACCTCGTTCAGGACCACCCGCAGGCTCTGCGGGTCCTCGACGTTGAACGCGCGAAGCTTCTTGTCGATGCGCCGCGAAAGGCCGGTCAACACCTTGCCCGGCCCCAGCTCGATGACCGTGTCCACCCCGGACATCGCCATGCGCTGCACCGACTCCACCCAGCGCACCGGCGCGGTGACCTGGCTGAGCAAGAGCTCGAGGATCCGCGCCGGATCCGTGTTCGGCTCGGCGGTCACGTTGGCCACGATCGGCGCGGACGGCTGCTTGAGCGGGATCGTCCCCAGCACCTCGGCGAGGCGGGGCTGCACCGGCGCCATCAGCGAGCAGTGGAAGGGAGCGGAGACGGGCAGCGGCAACGCGCGCTTGGCGCCGCGTTCCTTCGACTTCGAGATGGCCCGGTCGACCGCGGGCGCGTGTCCCGCGATCACCGTCTGCTCGGGCGAATTGTAATTGGCCGGCTCCACCACCCGGCCGGGCTCCTCCGCCTGGGCCTCCTTGCACGCCTCGGCGACCTGGTGCGGCTCGAGGCCCAGGATGGCGGCCATCGCCCCTTCGCCGGCGGGCACCGCTTCCTGCATGAAGGTGCCGCGGGCGCGCAGCGCCCGGATCGCATCATGGAGCTGCATGGAGCCGGCCGCGACCAGCGCCGAGTACTCGCCCAGCGAATGGCCGGCGTAGAACAGCGGGAGCTGGAACCTGCCGCCCGCCTCCTTCACCAGCACGCGGTGGGCGGCGATGGAGACGGCGAGGATCGCGGGCTGCGTGTTGGCCGTCTTGCGCAGCTCCTCCTCGGGGCCCTCGAAGAGGAGCCGCAGGAGCCCCCCGCCGAGGGCCGCGTCGGCCTCGTCGAGCACCGCGCGCGCCTCGGGATAGGCCTGCGCCAGCGCCTGGCCCATCCCCACCGCCTGCGAACCCTGCCCCGGAAAGACGAACGCGACCGGCATGTCCCCTCCGGCGCTACCACTTGACCAGTGCGCTGCCCCAGGCCATGCCGCCGCCGATGGCCATCATCAGCACCAGGTCCCCGTCCTTGAGCCTTCCGCCCCGGTTCGCCTGATCGAGCGTGAGCGGGACGGAGGCCGAGGAGGTGTTCCCCACCTGCTCGATGTTCTGCTCGCACTTCTCCAGCGGGATCTCGAGCCTCTTCATGACGTGCTCGAGGATTCGCAGGTTGGCCTGGTGGGCGATCACCCGGTCGACGTCCTGCGGCCGGTAGCCGTTGCGCTCCAGCGCCTCGCGCGAGCACGCCTCCAGGGCGCGCACCGCGGTCTTGTAGACCTCGCGGCCGTTCATCTTGATGAACTGGTCGCGGCGGTCGAGGACGTCCTGGTTCATCGGCTTGAGCGAGCCGCCCCCGGGGATGTTGAGGATGCTGGTCTGCGTGCCGTCCGTGTGGAGATGGGTGGACAGAAGCCCGCGGTCGGTCCGCGTCTCGGGGACCAGCACCATCGCCCCCGCGGCGTCGCCGAAGAGCACGCAGGTGGAGCGGTCCGACCAGTCGGTGATGCGGGTGAGCAGCTCGGCGCCGAGCACCAGCACCTTCCGGGCCATGCCGCCGCGGATGTACTGGTCGGCGATCGAGAGGGCGAAGAGCGATCCAGCGCACGCCGCCGACACGTCGAACGCCGCCGCCTTGGTGGCGCCGATTTTCGACTGGACGAAGCACGCCGCCGCCGGGAAGGGCATGTCCGCCGTGACGGTGCCGCAGATGATCAGGTCCAGCTCCTCGGGCCGGACGCCCGCCATGTCCAGCGCCCTCTTCGAGGCGGCGGTAGCCATGTCGCTGGTCGCCTCGTTCGGCGCGGCGATGCGGCGGGCGCCGATGCCGGTCCGCTCCCGGATCCAGGAGTCGGTGGTGTCGATGCCCATCTTCTGCGAGAGGTCGTCGTTCGTGACCACCCGCTCGGGCAGGTAGGTACCGGTGCCGACGATCCGGGAACGCTGCATCGTTTTTGCTCCGCGAAAGCTTGCAGAAAGCCCTTAGACAACCGCCGCGTCAAGTCTTGAAGAGCAGGGCTCCCCGCAGCGCGGCCGCGGTGAGGTCGTCCTCGAGGCGTTGCGCGGCGAACGCTTCGGCCCCGGAGAGCGCGTTGAGGATGGCTCGCGGGCTCGACCGTCCGTGCGCGATGACGCCGACGCCGTGAATGCCGAGCAGAGGAGCGCCTCCCACCTCTTCGTAATCGACGCGCTTCTTCACCTGATCGAGCTGGCTGCGCAAGAGCAGCGCGCCCGCGCTCGCCACCGCGCTGGCCTGGATCTGGCGCTTGAGGAGCTGGCCGAAGGCCCACACCGCGCCCTCGGCGGTCTTGAGGAGGACGTTGCCGGTGAAGCCGTCGGTCGCGATCACGTCGAAGTCGCCGGCGAACACGTCCTTGCCCTCCACGTACCCTCGGAACGAGACGCCGCTCGCGGGGTTGCGCAACGCCGCCGCGGCGGCGCGGGTCAGGTCGGTTCCTTTCCCTTCCTCTTCCCCGTTGGCGACGATGCCCACCCGCGGCTGCGCGATGCCCAGCACGCGGCGCGCGTAGACTTCCCCGAGCAGCGCGAACTGCACCAGCTGCAGCGGGGTGACCTCGACGTTGGCGCCCATGTCGACCAGGACCGAGCGGCCCACCGCGCCCAGCGAGGGAAGGAAGCCGCCGATGCAGGGCCGGTCGACGTGATCGAGCCGCCCCAGCACGAACAGGCCGCCGGCCAGGATGGCGCCCGAGTTCCCCGCCGAGACCATCGCGCTCGCCTGGCCCGCCTTGCACAGGTCGAAGGCCACCCGCATCGAGCTGTCCTTCTTCTTGCGCAGCGCCTGCCCCGGGTGCTCGTCCATCTCCACCACCTGCGAGGCGTGGTGCACCCGGACCTCCTGCGCGCCCGCTCCGTGACGGCGCAGCTCCTCCCGGACGCGCGGTTCGTCGCCGACCAGCACGACCTCGAGCCCCCGCTCCCGGTGCGCGCGCAGAGCACCCTCGACCGTCGCCGCCGGAGCGAGGTCACCGCCCATTGCGTCGAGAGCGACCGTATCAGTCTTCCTTGCCCTTCATGACCGCCCGCCCCTGGTACTCGCCGCACTTCGGGCAGGCGCGGTGGGGCAGCACGGGCTCGCCGCACTTCGGGCACGCGCCCACGTTCGGCGCGGTCGCCTTCCAGTGGGCCCGGCGCTGGTCGCGCTTCTGCCGGCTGGTGCGCTTCTTCGGGACTCCCATCTCACTTCTCCTTCTTCTCGAGCTGGATGGACTTGAGCGCCGCCCAGCGTGGGTCGATCGTCGTCTTCTCGCAGCCGCAGTCGCCCGCGTTGAGGTCCTTGCCGCACGTCGGGCACAGGCCCTTGCACGCCTCGTCGCACACCGGGGGCGGAGGGACCGCGAGGAGGATCTGCTCGCGCAGCGCGGGAGCCAGGTCGATGGTCTTGCCGCTGTAGGGCTCCTCGTCGGCCGTCTCCGGGTCGAAGGAGGCGGCCTGCTCCGGCTCGCCGCGATCGTGCGCGGGGCGACGGGGTTGCTCGGGCGCGGGGCCCTCGCGCGGCACGTAGGTGAGCGTCAGGTCGATCGGCTCGTCCATCCGCACCTTCTTGAGGCAGCGCTTGCACTGTCCCTCGAGCGGCACCGAGAAGCGGGACTGGAGGAGGACGCTGCGTCCCAGCTTGGTCAGGCGGCCGCGCACGTGCGCGGCTCCGCCCGCGTGGAACTCCGTCGGGGGCTCGCCGCGCAGCACGCCGTCGATGAACTCGCGGGGCAAGTCGGCCTGCCATTCCTGACCCGACTCGTCGATCTCGTCGACGTCGATGGTGAGCGGTTCCAAGGTCCTAGCCTGCCTGCGGAAAGCGGCGCACCATAGGGGCCGCCCGGGGGGAAGTCAAGGCGCGGCGTTTCGCCGCTCGCCCTCTTGCCGGCGCACTGTGCGCGACGGTCGGCGCCGGCGGTGGTTGACCGTCGTGCGGCCGCCCTCTAGGTTGCGGGTATGGCACGGATCCTCGCCTGGATGTGCGCCGGGGCGCTTGTGGGGGTCATCCTGACCACCTGGCTGGCGCCCTCGGTCTTCGTGTGGTGGTTCACCCCGCCGGCCGGCCTCACCATGACCTTCGACGCGCCCAAGGCCATCCAGTGGGGGATGAACCGCCTGGTGCACGCGCAGATGATCTCGATCATCGTCGGCGCGGTTCTCGGGCTCGTCGTCGGGGTGCTGTTGCGGCGCAGGAGCGCGACTCCTCCTCCTCGGGAGTCGGTCCCGGCAACCCCGCAGAAAACTACCACTTGAGTCCGAGGTTGGTGCTGGACGCCGCGCACCCACAGTGAAAGGATGCGTCCGCCGCGCCTCGGGGGGAGCGGGCGGGCGGCGGAGAGATCGCGCAGGTTGCGCCATCCCTTCGCCGCCCTCGTCGCTTCGCTCGGCTAGCGGTCGCGGCCCTTGCGGCCGCCCAGCTTCTCGCCGAACACCTCGCCGAGCGAGGCGCGGCCGGAGCCCTGGTTGCGCATGTACTCGCGGTAGTCGTCGCCCTCGTGGAGCGCCGCCTTCACGCTGAGCGCGACCTTGCGCTCGTGCGGGTCCATGTCGATGACCTTCACGTCGAGCTCGTCGCCCTCCTTCACCACGTCGCGCGGGTTCTCCACCCGCTCGTCGCGCAGCTCCGAGACGTGCACGAGGCCCTCGATGCCGGGCTCGATCTCCACGAAGGCGCCGAAGTCGGCGACCTTGGTGACCTTGCCCTTCACGCGGCTGCCGATGGGGTACTTGTTGGGCAGCTCGGTCCATGGATCCGGGTGGAGCTGCTTGATGCCGAGCGAGAACCGCTCGTTCTCGACGTCGATGTTGAGCACCACCGCCTCGACCTCGTCGCCCTTCTTGAACAGGTCGCCGGGGTGCTTGATGCGCTGGGTCCAGCTGATGTCGGAGACGTGCACCAGGCCGTCGATGCCCTCCTGCACGCCGACGAAGATGCCGAAGTCGGTGACGTTGCGCACCTGGCCGCGGATGACCGATCCGATCGGGTACTGCTCCTCGAGCAGCGTCCACGGGTTCGGCTCGATCTGCTTCATGCCCAGGCTGATGCGCTTCGCCTTGCCGTCGACGTCCAGCACCACCGCCTGCACCTGGTCGCCGATGGCCATGACCTTGGACGGGTGCTTCACCCGCTTGGTCCAGCTCATCTCGCTGATGTGGACCAGGCCCTCGACGCCCGGCTCCATCTCGATGAAGGCGCCGTAATCGGTGAGGCTGACCACCTTGCCGCCCACCCGCGTGCCCGGCGGGTATTTCTCCGCGGCGTGCGCCCAGGGGTCCTCCTGGATCTGCTTGAGGCCCAGGCTGACGCGCTCGGTGGCCGGGTCGAACTTGAGCACGGTGACGCGCTGCTCGTCGCCGACGTTGAGCATCTCGCTGGGGTGCCCGACGCGGCCCCACGACATGTCGGTGATGTGGAGCAGGCCGTCGATGCCGCCCAGGTCGATGAAGGCGCCGTAGTCGGTGAGGTTCTTGACGATGCCGGTGAGGATCGCGCCTTCCTTGAGCTTCTGGAGGGTGTCCTTCTTCAGCTCCTCGCGCTCCTTCTCCAGGAGCACGCGCCGGCTGAGCACGATGTTGCCGCGCTTCTTGTTGAATTTGATGACCTTGAACTTGTACTTCTCGCCGATCAGCTTATCGAGATTGCGGATCGGCCGGAGATCCACCTGCGAGCCCGGCAGGAACGCCTTCACCCCGATGTCGACCGAGAGGCCGCCCTTCACCCGGCCGACGATGGTGCCCTCGACGAGCTCGTCGCGCTCGCACGCGGCCGAGATCTCGTCCCAGATGCGCATCTTGTCGGCCTTCTCCTTGGAGAGGACGACCATCCCGGTGTCGTTCTCACGGGACTCGAGGAGCACGTCGACCTTGTCGCCGACCTTGACGTTGGGCTTGCCCTCGACCAGGCCGAACTCCTGGATGGGGACCTGACCCTCGCTCTTGTAGCCGATGTCGACGACGGCGTAGTCCTTGGTGACCTGGACGACGCTGCCCTTGACGATCTCGTTCTCCTTCAGCTCGCCTTTTCCGCCGCCTTTGCCCTTGAAGCTCTCCTCGAGCATCGAAGCAAAGTCTTCGTCTTCATACGGTGCGGGCTGGTTCTTGTGGTCGGTGGTGGTGCCGGTGAAAGGATTCGCCATGAACGGGTTCTGACCTGCGATTCTGGAACTTCGCCCCCTCGGAAATGGAAATCGCCGCGCGCCCCGGGGATCGAGGGCAGGCGGCGGTGTCTCCTTCGGTACTCCGCCGTCGAAGCGGGCGGACCCTACAAGCGGGCCCGTATGGTGTCAAGGTACGGAA
>DASWGI010000160.1:0-15435 GCA_036393835.1 Myxococcales bacterium
CTACTCGAAGCGCAGCGCCTCGATGGGATCGAGCCGCGACGCGCGCAGGGCCGGGTAGAACCCCGCCACGATGCCCGCCAGGCCCGCGAGCAGCATGGTGGCCCCCATCACCGGCGCGGACAGCAGCGTCGGCCACTGCGCCTGGAGCGCCATGTACTTCGCCACGCCGGTGCCCAGGCCCAGGCCGAGGAGGCCGCCGACCACCGCCAGCACCACCGCCTCGGTGAGGAACTGGAAGAGCACGTCCCGTCCGCGCGCCCCGACGGCCATGCGGATGCCGATCTCGCGCGTCCGCTCGGTCACCGAGACGAGCATGACGTTCGCGATCCCGATCGCTCCGACCAGGAGCGAGATGAGGGCCACCGATCCGAGCAGCAGGGCGATGGTCTTCGTCTGCTCCTGCGCCGCGTTTTGCATCTCCGCCAGGTTGCGCACCTGGAAGTCGGGCTCGGCGCTGTCCGCCTGGTGGTGCCGCTGCTTGAGCAGCGAGGTCACCTCGCGCTGCGCCGGCGCGACCGCCTGCGGCGACCGCGCGGACACCATCAGCGAGCCCACCGCGTCGCTCTGCGAGCCGTTGATGCGGCGGACCAGCGTGGCCCAAGGCATGATGATGATGTCGTCCTGGTCCTGTCCCCAGCTGCTCTGCCCCTTGGACGCGAGGATGCCCACCACTTTGCAGGGCACGTGCTTGACGCGGATCTGCTCGCCGAGCGCCGGCTGCTCGCCGAAGAGCTTGTCGACCACCGTCTGGCCCAGGATGCAGACCTTGGCGGCGGCCGCGTCCTCCTCGCGCCCGAACATCTCGCCGGCCACGAGCGGCCAGCCCCGCACGTCCAGGTAGGCCGGGGTGGTGCCGATCACCTGCGTGAACCAGTTCGCGCCGCCGTAGACCACCTGCGCGCCGGTGCGGTTCATCGGCGCGATGGCGCCCACCGTCGAGGTCAGCTCCTTCTCGATCGCCTGCGCGTCGTCGCGGGTGAGGTTCTGCGTCGCTCCGCTTCCGGTGGCGGCGCCGTGCTGCGAGATCGAGCCGGGCAGGATCATCAGGAGGTTCGATCCCAGCGAGGCCATCTGCGCGGCCACCTTGGCCTGGGCGCCCTGGCCGATCGCCACAGTGGCCACCACCGCGGCGACGGCGATCACGATGCCGAGGGCGGCGAGGAACGAGCGCAGCTTGTTCTTGCGCAGCGCGCGCAGGGCGGTGCGCGTGGCGGCGAGCACGTTCATGCCGCGCCCTCCTGCAGCTCGGCGCGCGCCAGCCGCCGGTCCGTGACGCGGCGGTCGTCGAGCACGTGCCCGTCCTTGAAGACCACCACCCGCTTGGCGTGCAGCGCGATGTCCGCCTCGTGGGTCACGATGAGGACGGTGAGCCCGCGGTCGTTGAGGTCCTGGAAGATGCCCATCACCTCGAGGCTGGTGCGCGAATCGAGGTTTCCGGTCGGCTCGTCGGCGAGGACGAGCGTGGGCCGGTTGACCAGCGCCCGCGCGATGGCGACGCGCTGCTGCTGCCCGCCGGAGAGCTGTGCGGGGGCGTGGTCGAGCCGGTCGCCGAGACCGACCCGCTCCAGGGACTCGGCGGCCCGGGCGTGTCGCTCGCGCGCGGCGATCCCCTGGTAGAGCATCGGCAGCTCGACGTTCTCCAGCGCGCTGGTGCGAGGCAGCAGGTTGAAGCCCTGGAAGACGAAGCCGATCTCGCGGCCGCGCACGCGCGCGAGCTGGTCGCGGGAGAAGCGGCTCACGTCCTGCCCGCGGAGCAGGTACCGCCCGGCGTTGGGGCGATCGAGGCACCCGATCAGGTTCATGAAGGTGCTCTTGCCGGAGCCCGAGGCGCCCATCACCGCGATGAACTCGCCCGGGTCGATGCGCAGCGAGATGCCGCGGAGCGCGTGCACCTTCACGTCGCCCATCGCGTAGACCTTCTCCAGGCCGAAGGTTTCGACGACCGCCGTGGCCTGCGCCGCGCCGGCGACCTCAGAATGGTCCACGGCGGGTCCCCTGCGGCCGGGCGCCGCCGGCGCCCAGGTCGCCCACGACCACCGCGTCGTTCTCGGCGAGCCCGCTCAGCACCTCGGTGCGCTGGCCGTCCGAGATGCCGATGTGGACGTCCACGGGGACCGGCTTGCCGGCCACCAGCTTGTACAGGCGGGCCGGTTTCCCCGGGGCGGGCGAGCCCGCGCCGCCCGTGGTGCGCCGCTCCGTCCGGGCCATGGTGCGGTCACCCCGGGGGGCCTGCTGTGCGGGCGGCTCCGGCGCGGCGGCGTTCTCGGGCTTCCAGCGCAAGGCGGCGTTGGAGACGCGCAGCACGTCGTCCTTGTGGCCGGTGAGCACCTTGACCGCCGCGGTCATCCCCTGCCGCAGCTTGTGCTCCGGATTCGACGCGTCGATGACGGCGTCGTAGGTGACCACGTTCTGGATGGTGTTGGGCGCCTGGCGGACCTCGCGGATCATGCCCGCGAACTCGTCGCCGGGGTAGGCGTCGACGGTGAACCTGGCCTCCGCGCCTTCATGGACCTTGCCGACGTCGGCCTCGTCGATGTGCGCCAGGACCTGCATCTTGGTGAGGTCGTTGGCGATGGTGAACATGGTCGGCGTCTGGAACGACGCGGCGACCGTCTGCCCGACGTCGACCGCGCGCGAGACCACGATCCCGTCGATCGGGCTCTTGATCCGCGCGAACTCGAGATTGGCGGCGGCCATGTCGCGGTCGGCCCGCGCCTGCAGCACCTTGGCCTTGGTCCCCGACAGGTTGGCGGCCATCTGTTCGCGGTTCGCCACCGCGCTGTCCACGTCCTGCTGCGAGACGAGCTTCTGCTCGAGGAGCTCCTTGGTGCGCTTCTCCACCCGGACCGCGTCGTTGAGCTGGGCCTGCGCCTTCTCCACGTCCGCCTGGGCGCTGGCGAGGCCCGCCTGCGCCCTCTCCAGGGTGGCGCGGAAGAGCCGCGGATCGAGGTCGGCGAGCGGCTGGCCCTTCTTCACCTGCGAGTTGAAGTCCACATACAGCTTGGAGACGATGCCGGAGACCTGGCTCCCGATGTTGACCGTGACGATCGCGCTGACGTCGCCGGTGGCGGAGACCATCTCGCTGATCGGACCGCGCGTGACCTCCTCGGTGCGGAAGCTTGCCGACGCGCCGCGGTTGCAGCCTGCGAGGGCGAGGCAAGCGAGCGAGAGGGCGCTGGCGAAGTGCATGCGCAAGGTGCCCCGGAGGGTAACGGCCGCGTTCTGACGGCGTCAATCCAGGCGGGTCCGCGAAACAGGACCGAAACACTGCCGTTGAGGGTCAAACTACGAACGCGGAGACGCGGAGGCGCGGAGATTCTTTTTTTTTGCGCACATCGAGCACGGGCATGCGATCGGCCGCGTGAACCCAAACCTCCGCGTCTCCGCGCCTCCGCGTTGATCTTTTTGGCCCGTTCAGTCGGGGCTGAGCTTGTCCAGCAGGGCGCGGAGGGCGTGGCGTTCGGCGAGGGAGAGAGGGTGCAGCACCTCGTCGACGGCCGTCAGCACCTCGGGCCGCGACTGCTCCAGCCGCGCGACGCCGGCAGGCGTGATCTCCACCCGCAGCTTGCGGCGGTCGGCGGCCTCGCGGCTGCGGTGCACGTAGCCGCCGCGCTCGAGCTCGTCGAGCAGGCGCGACACGCCGGTGGGGTGCTGCGCCACCCGTTCGGCGATGTCGCGCTGCGTGCCGGGCCCGCAGCGCTGCAGTTGGTTCAGGAGCTGCCAGGCGAGCACGGATTCGCCGCGCGCCTCCAGCCGCCCGGCGGCCGCGGTCCACAGCGCGCGGCGGGCCCGGAACAGGAGGCGGCCCACCTCCTCGTTCAGCCAGCGGGACCCGCGGGGTTGGGCGGGGGCGCCGCGCACCGGAGCGGGCCGGAGACGGGCCGCCGGAGCGGAGGGGCGGGGGGCCATGCGCCGCCGTGTAGCGGAGATTCGTTCCAAGCGCAACGGTTGCGGAATCAAGCATTCCAGGGTAGGACGGGCGGCCGTGCGCCCCTGCAAGCAGCTCGTCGCCCTGGCGGCCGCCGCCGCCGCGTGCGCGACCAAGGACGACCCCGCCGCGCGCCAGCGGCCGGCCCCGCTGGTGGCCGTCGCCCACCCTCGCGTCCGGGACGTCGAGGTCGCCGTCCGCGCGCCCGTGGACCTGCGGCCCTTCCTCACCGCGGACATCGGCTCCAGGACGCTGGGCTACCTCGACGCGGTGCTGGTCGACCGGGGCGACCGGGTCAAGCGCGGCCAGGTAGTCGCGCTGGTGCGGCCCAGCGATCTGCCCGATCAGCTCGCCGCTGCCCGGGCCGCCGCCGCCCAGTCCCGCGCCTCCGCCCGGCTCGCGCGCGCCAACCAGGAGCGGGCGGCCTTGCTGGCGCCCTCGGGCCGCATCTCGCGGCAGGAGCTGCAGCAGTCCGAGGCGGCCCTCGCCGCGGCCGAGGCCCAGGAGGCCTCCGCGCGCGCGCAGGTCGCCGCCCTCGCCACGCGGCTGGGAGAGACGCGCATCACCGCGCCGCTGGACGGCGTGATCTCCGGCCGCCGCCTCGACCCCGGCGCGCTGGTGGGGCCCAGCTCGGGCAACACGGGTCCCATCCTCACGGTGGACCAGATCGACGCGCTGCGCTGTTTCGTGACCGTCAACGAGCGAGACGCGATCAGCGTGCGCATCGGGCAGCAGTCCCGGATCGACCTGGACGCCGCTCCGGGCCGACCGTACCTGGGCAAAGTGGTGCGCATCGCGCCCTCGCTCGACCCGCTCACGCGCACGCTCGAAGCCGAGGTGCAGATCCCGAACGGCTCCGGCGAGCTGCGCCCCGGCATGTACGGCCGGGCGGCCATCGTCACGGCGGTGCACGAGCGCGCGGTGACGGTCCCGGTCCAGGCGGTGCAGATCTCGGGAGGGCGCCGGATCGCGTTCGTGCTGCAGGGCGATCGCGTCCGCCGCCGCGAGGTGCAGATCGGGGTGGACGGCGAGGACTGGCTCGAGATCACCCACGGCCTGTCGCCCGAGGACGAGGTGGTGATCGCCGGAATCGAAGGGCTGGCGGAAGGATCGCAGGTGCGGCCGGCGCGCAACGCCGACCTGACCGGGGGCGCTGCCGCCGGCGAGGGCGCCGACGCGGGCGCGCCGGAAGGGCGCCGCCCGGCCATCCCGGTGCGCGACTAGAATGCATCCAAAACTGCCGCGCCATGAAAAGCGCAGCGCCGCCGAATACGGCGGCGACTGACCTGTGTCCGCCCTTCAGGCGGCGGCTGGGAGGCGACCATGTGGCTGACGCGCCTCGCACTGCGAAACCCCGTCCTGATCCTGATGATGTCGCTGATGACGCTCGCGCTGGGCGCCGTCTCGCTCGACCGGCTCGCCGTCGACCTGTTCCCCGACATCACCGTCCCGCTCATCCGCGTGGCCACCTTCTACACGGGCGCGGGGCCGGTCGACATCGAGAAGTCCATCACCGTCCCCATCGAGCGGGCCGTGAGCGCGTCGCCGGGCGTGGACCGGGTGGAGAGCGTGTCCAAGCAGGGCGTCTCGCTGGTCAGCGTGTGGTTCCAGTTCGGCACCAACCTCGACAACGCGCAGTTCGACGTCTCGCAGCGCATCGCGCAGATCCTCAACACGCTGCCTCCGGGCATCCAGCAGCCCTTCAACATCAAGTTCGACATCACCAACATCCCGGTGGTCCAGGTGGCGGTGGGGTCCAGCGAGCTGGACGAGAAGCAGCTCTATGACCTCGCGTACAACGTGATCGAGCCGCAGCTCGAGCGCATCCCCGGCGTCGCCAGCGCCACCGTCGGCGGCGGCAAGGTCCGCGAGGTGCAGGTGCAGGTGCATCGCGACGCGCTCCGCGCCCGCAGCCTGGCCGTGCTCGACGTGGTCAACGCGGTGCGCAGCTCCAACCTGCTCTTGCCGTCCGGCAACCTCCGGGCGGGCGACCGCGACTACAACGTCTTCGCCAACACGCAGTTCGAGCAGACCAAGCCCTTGGCGGACGTCATCCTGCGGCCGGGCCTGGAGGTGGGCGGGCGTCAGGTGCCGCCTGTGCGCGTGGGCGACGTCGCGCGGATCGAGGACGGCACCCAGGACCAGAGCGAGATCGTGCGCATCAACGGGCAGCGCGGCGTGTACCTGCGCGTGCTCAAGCAGCCGGGAGCGAACACCATCAAGGTGGTGGACTCGATCCGCGCGGCGCTGCCGAACCTGCGCGGCGTGCCCGCCAACGTGAAGCTGCAGATCTCTTTCGACCAGTCGAGCTACATCCGCTCGGCGGTGAAGGCGCTGGAGCACGAAGCGGTCACGGGCGGCCTGCTCGCCATCCTCGTCATCCTCGTCTTCCTGGTGAGCCTCCGGGCCACCGCCATCGTGGCGGTCGCCATCCCGCTCTCGATCGTCGCCACCTTCGTCCTGCTCTTCTTCACCGGCAACACGCTCAACGTGTTCACCTTGGGAGGGCTCGCGCTCGGCGTCGGCCGGTTGGTGGACGACTCGATCGTCGAGCTGGAGAACATCCACCGCCACCTGGCCCTGGGACAGGACAGGAGATCAGCGGTGCTGGCCGCCGCCCAGGAGGTGGCGATGCCCATCCTGGTCTCCACCATCACCACGATCGTGGTGTTCTTCCCGGTGCTCTTCCTCTTCGGCATCGCGCGCAACCTCTTCCTGCCGCTGGCGCTGACCATCGCCTTCGCCCTGATCATGAGCTTCTTCGTCTCGCGGACGGTCACGCCGCTGCTCTGCCTGAAAGTGCTGCGCGCCGAGCACGCGCACGACCGGACCGGCGTATCTGGCGCGATCGTCCGGGCCCTGGGGAGGCTCGACGACGCGTATGCCCGCGCCTTGCGCTGGGTCCTGCACCACCGCGCGCTCACCATTTGCGCGATCCTCGGCGTGTTCGTGCTCTCGCTGGGCATCAAGCGGTTCATCGGCACTGAGTTCTTCCCCGAGACCGACGAGTCGCAGTTCACGCTGCTCTACAAGACTCCCATCGGCACCCGGGTCGAGCGCACCGAGCAGGTGGCGATGCGCCTCGAGAACGCGGTGCACAAGACGCTGGGCCCGGACTACACCACGATGATCAGCGACAGCGGGCTGCCGCTGGGCCGGACCGCCATCTTCAGCGCCAACACCGGGCCCCACGCCGGCAACCTCCAGGTCAACCTGGTGCCCAAGGGCAGCCGTCCGTTCAGCGACGTGCAGGCCACCGAGAAGCTGCGGGCCGCCATCCGCGACGGCTTCCCGGGGACGCAGCTTTATTTCTTCGTCGGCGGCATCGTGAAGCGCATCCTCAACTTCGGGTCCTCGGCGCCCATCGACGTCGAGATCCTCGGCTACGACCTGGAGGCCGGCTCGCGCTACGCCGCCCAGGTCGCCGCGCGCATGCGGCAGCTGGCCGGCGACGACGGCCGCCCGCTGCTCACCGACGTGCAGATCACGCGCGAGGAGAACTACCCCGAGCTGAACGTGGTGGTGGACCGTGAGAAGGCCGGCACGCTCGGCCTCACCGAGACGCAGGTGGCGCAGAGCGTGCTCGCCACCCTCTCCGGCAGCACGCAGTTCGCGCCCACGACGTTCACCGATCCGACGACCGGCAACGAGTACTTCATCAACGTCCGCATGGACGACCGCTTCCGCTCGCACGTCAACGACCTCGGCGAGGTATTCGTCACCACGCCCAAGGGCGGAGTGGTCTCGCTCGCCTCGCTGGCGCGCATCGAGCGCTCCAGCGGCCCGGTGCTGATCAACCGCAAGTACTTGCAGCGGATCGTCGACGTGACCGCCAACGTCGCCCCCGGCAAGGACCTGGGCACCGCCAGCGCGGCGGTGCAGAAGGTTCTCGACGACCTGCGTCCGCCGGAGGCGTTCAGCGCGCAGCTCTCCGGGCAGACGGCCGCGCAGCGCGACGCCTTCCGCGGGTTGGGGCTGGCGGCCCTGATGGCCGTCGCGCTCGTCTACATGGTGCTCGCCTCGCAGTTCCGTTCGCTTCTCGACCCGCTGGTGATCATGTTCAGCGTCCCGCTGGGCATCTCCGGCGTGTTCCTCATGCTCTGGCTCACCGGCACCACGCTCTCGGTGAACAGCTTCATGGGCATCATCATGATGGTCGGCATCGTGGTCTCGAACGGCGTCTTGCTGGTGGACTTCGCCAACGTGCTGCGCGAGCGCGGCAAGGACCTGATCGAGGCCACCGTGGAGGCCGGGCGCACGCGGCTCCGGCCGATTCTCATGACCACCATCGCCACCATCGTCGGCCTGGTGCCGATGGCGCTCGGCATCGGCGAGGGCAGCGAGACGAACCTGCCGCTGGCGCGCGCGGTCATCGGCGGACTCACCGTCTCCACGGTGTTCACCCTCTTCCTGGTGCCGGCGCTGTACTCGCTCCTCGACCGGTTCCGCCGGCCGGCCGAGCAGGACGCGTCCGAAAGCCGCACGGCGCACGCCTGAGCCCAAGCCGGCGATGGCGCATCGAAAGGCAACATGAACGCACTCCGGAACCTGGCCGCCGCCCTGCTGCTCTGCGCTGCCGCCGCGCGAGCGCAGCCCGAGCGCATCACCTTCCCCGAGGCCGTCCAGCGCGCGCTGGCCCGCAACTCGTCGGTCCAGATCGCGCTGCAGGAGATCTCGCGCACCCACGGGATCATGCGCGAGGTGCGCGCGGCGGCCATTCCCACGCTGACCGCCAACGGCGTCTACACGCGCCTCGACGCGGACCGGACCACCGTCGCCACGGCGCTCGACGCCTCCGGCAACACCGTCGACGTGACCCGCATCCTGCAGCCGCGCAACAGCTGGACCGGGAGCCTCCAGCTGACCGTCCCCCTGGTCGCGCCCCAGCGCTGGGTCCAGTGGGACCACGCCTCCGAGCAGGTGGACGTGGCGCGCCTCTCCGCGGAGGACGTCCGCCGTCAGATCGCGGTCACCACCGCGCGCTTCTACGTCGAGGTGCTCTCCCAGCACCGGCTGGTCGACGCGAACCAGCGCGCGGCCGACAACGCGCGCGACCACCTCGAGGACGCCAAGGCGCGGCTCTCGGCGGGAACCGGCAACCGGCTCGACCTGGTGCGCGCGGGCCAGGAGCTGGCCACCTCGGAATCGCTGGTGCAGGCCGCCCTGACGGGGCTGGTGCGGACCCAGGAAGCTCTCGGCATCCTGGTCGGCGGCGACGCGCCGGTCGACACCACCGACGACATGCAGTTCCCTCCGCTGCCGGCGCCCGCCGAGGCGATCGACGACGCCGAGCGGCTGCGCGCCGACATCCAGGCGCAGCGCAAGCGGGCCGAGGCGGCGCAGCACGTGGTGCGCGACAGCTACGCCGATTTCCTGCCGCTCCTGACCGGCGTGGCCCAGCCGTTCGCCTCGAGCTACGCCTCCCTCACCTCGCCCACCACGGGATGGCAGGCGCAACTGGTGCTCACGCTGCCGCTCTACGACGGCGGGTTCCGCTACGGCGCGCTGGAGCAGCGGCGCGCCGAGCGCGACCAGGCGCGCGAGCTGCTCGACGCCGCCCTCCGCCAGGCGCGCTCGGACGTGCGGGCAGGCTTCGAGGCGATGCAGCGCGCCGATCTGTCGCTGCAGCAGGCGCGCGAGGCGAGCCGCCTCGCCGCCGAGGCCCTGGACATCACCACCCTCGCGTACCACGCCGGCGCCACCAACGACCTGGAGGTGGTGGACGCGCAGCGCCGCGCCCGCGACGCCGCAAACGCCGCCGCGGTGGCGGAGGACGCCGCGCGCCAGGCGCGCATCGATCTGCTCGCTGCGACCGGCCGCTTTCCCTGACCGCTGCTGCGGCGCACCGTTCAGGTAGAACGGCGCGGTGGTCGCCCCGGCACCCGCCCCGCCGTGCGGGGCGCTGCGCGAGATCGCGCTGCTCTTCCTGCGTCTCGGCGCGACCGCGTTCGGCGGTCCAGCCGCGCACATCGCGCTGCTCGAGGACGAGGTGGTGCGGCGCCGCGGATGGCTGACCCGCGAGCGGTTCCTCGACCTCCTGGGCGCGACCAACCTGATCCCCGGCCCGAACTCGACCGAGATGGCCATCCACCTCGGGTACCTGCGCGGCGGTCCTTTGGGCCTCGTGCTCGCCGGCGTCTGCTTCATCGTGCCGGCCTCGCTCCTCTCCGCCGCGCTCGCCTGGGCCTACGTCCGTTTCGGCGGCGTGCCGCGGGTGGAGGGCGTCCTGTACGGCATCAAGCCGGCCATCATCGTCATCGTGGTGCAGGCGGTCGTCTCGCTCTCCCGGGCCGCGCTGCGGACGCGGTGGCTGGTCGTCATCGCGGTCGCGAGCGCGGCCGCCGCGCTCCTGGGCTTGAACGAGCTGCTGGTGCTCGGCGTCGCCGGCACCGCCGCCTGCGCTCCGCGCCTGGGACGGGGCGGGCGCGGCGTCCTCTTGGCCGTTCCCGCGGCGGCCGCCGCCGCAGCGCCCGCGGCCGTGGGTCTCTGGCCGCTCTTTCTCGCCTTCGCGAAGATCGGCTCGGTCCTGTTCGGCAGCGGATACGTGCTGCTCGCCTTCCTCCGCGCGGATCTGGTCGCGCAGCGGCACTGGCTGACCGAGGCGCAGCTCCTCGACGCGGTCGCCGTCGGCCAGTTCACACCCGGGCCGGTGTCCAGCACGGCGACCTTCATCGGGTACCTGCTGCGCGGGCCGGCGGGCGCCGCGGTGGCGACGCTCGGGATGTTCGCCCCGGCCTTCGTGTTCGTCGCGCTGAGCGGCCCGCTGGTGCCGCGCATCCGGCGATCGCCCGCGGCGGGCGCGTTCCTCGACGGCGTGAACGCGGCCTCGCTGGCGCTGATGGCGGTGGTGGCGGCGCAGCTTGGCCGGGCGGCGATCGTCGATTGGGTGACGGTCGCCATCGCGGCGGCGAGCGCGGTGGCCGTCTTGCGGCTGCGCGTGAGCTCCGTCTGGCTGGTCCTCGGGGGAGGGGTCGCCGGAGCGCTGCTGCGCTAGTCGCCGCCGATAGGGCGGCGCTACGCTTTTCAGAGCGCGGACGTCATGGCATGCGCTCCGGCCGCGACTCCAGAAGGGCCAGCACGGCGGCCCGCCGCGGCAGCGACGCCTGCGCGCCGAGCACGGTCGTGGCCAGGGCAGCGGCGGCGCTGGCGAAGGGCCCGGCTTCCCGCAGCGACCGCCCTTCGGCGAGCGCGACCGCGAAGGCGCTCGCGAAGGCGTCGCCCGCTCCGGTCGCGTCCAGGCGCGCCACCTCGAACCGTGGCAGCCACACCTCGCCTTCGCTCCACGAGAGCAGGTCGCCGTCCTCGCCGGCCTGGACCGCCACCGCACCCGCGCCGCGCCGGAGCAGCACCGCCGCCGCGGCGCGCGCCGAGTCGCGGCCCACCACGCCCACCCCGGTCAGCGCGAGGGCCTCGCTGCAGTTCGGACGGATGAGGTCGATCTGGGCGAGGAGCTCGTCGGCCAGCGGCGCCGGTGGGCCCGGGTCGAGCACCACGCGCGCGCCGGCGGAGCGCCCGATCCGGATGGCCTCGGCCACCGCGGCGAGCGGCACGCCGAGCTGGAGAAGGACCACGCGCGCCGAGCGGAGCGCGTCGCCGGCGGCGCGCACGTCCTCGGCGGAGAGGCGGGCGTTCGCGCCCGCGGCCGAGAGGATCTGCTTCTCGCCGTTCCCGCCGACCTGGCAGAGCGCCACCCCGGTGGGCTCCGAGGGATCGCGGATCAGGTGGTCGATCTCGACGCCCTCGGTGATGAGCGCTTCCACCACCGAATCGCCGCGTACGTCGTTTCCCACGCGGGCGACGAGCGCAACGCGCGCGCCGAGCCGCGCCGCCCCGACCGCCTGGTTCGCTCCCTTGCCTCCGGGCGCTTGCTGGAACAGCTCGCCATTGACGGACTCGCCCGGCTGCGGCAGCCGGGGGCCGCGCACCAGGTAGTCGACGTTCGCCTTGCCGACCACGACGACGTCGTAGCGCCCGTCCACTCGCGCACTTTAGGTCGGGGTGCACCCCGCGGTCGAGGTAGATTGCCCTAGAATGAAAGCTGGACTACCGGTACGGCGGTCGTTCCGCATGAGAACACGCAACCCGAAAGGCACATGTTCGGCATGTGCTGCGCTCGCACTGCTCGGCTGCTCGGGTCCTCCTGCCCCTCGTGGAATGTACAGCGCGTGCGGTCGCCCCGGCGGAATCGACCGCATCCACATCTTCCACGACGACGGCCGCGGTACCTGCACGCGCATCACCTTGGCCAGCCCCGTGCCTGACGGGAGCGCGCTCGCGCTCACGCTCCCGTTCCCATGGATGGTGGAGGCGGCCGCAATTTCTCGCGCGCCCGGAGGATGCCCCATCCCGCCCGCGTACGGGTCGGGCTGGGTGTCCGCCGCGAATGGCAGCGGAGCCATCTCTTGGCAGGGTGCCGCTTGGCCTGACGCTTCGGGGATCGACGTCCACGTACAATTGAGCTTCCCGCTGACGGCCGGATTGCCTTCATCCGATGCCCTGGATGCCCTCGGCGTATCCCTCGCGTACTGCCCGTAGGATCGCAACGAGCCCGCGAAGTGGCCTCTACAGCTGCGCGAGCACCTCGTCCGCGAAGGTCTTTGGCGTCGCCTTCGGCCAGACGTGCTTGATGCGCCCGTCGGGGCCGATCAGGTAGGCGACGCGAACCGCCGTCGACTGCGTCGGCGCGTCCGCGGCCCCGTACTTCACGCCCAGCTCGCGCTTGGTGTCGGACAGCAGCGGGTAGGTGAACCCGAACTTCTCGGCGAACTTCTTGTTGTCTGCCACCGAGTCGAAGCTCGCGCCGAGGATGGCGGCGTTCTTCCCCTCGATCTCCTTCGCCCTGTCACGCAGGACGTTGCCCTGGATGGTTCAACCGGGGGTGTCCGCCTTCGGGTAGAACCACAGGACGACGTTCTTGCCTCTGTAGTCGGACAGGCGCACGGTGCGGCCGTCGTGCGCGGTGGCGGTGAAGTCGGGGGCGGTGGCGCCAACGTCGAGGAGCGGCATGGCGGCCCACGTAGCAGACTCGCCCGCGAAGGTCCACCTCCTCGACGGCGCGCTCGGGACCGAGCTGGGGCGGCGCGGAGTGGAGACGCGCGGCGCGCTCTTCTCCGCGGCGTCGCTGCTCGACGAGCGCGGCCGGGCGGCGCTGCGCGAGGTGCACCGCGCCTACGTCGACGCGGGCGCCGAGGTGATCACCGCGGCCACCTTCCGCACCAGCCGCCGCTCGCTCTCCGCGGCGGGGCTCGAAGCGCGGTTCCCCGAGCTGCCCCGCCTCGCGGTCCGCGAGGCGCGCGAGGCCGCGTCCGGCCGGGCGCGGGTCGCGGGATCGATCGCGCCGTTGGAGGACTGCTACCGGCCGGATCTTCGCCCGCCGCCAGCGCAGGCGTCGCGCGAGCACCTCGAGCACGCACGCGCGCTGGCAGAGGCCGGCTGCGATCTGCTCCTGGTCGAAACCGTCGCCGCGGCGGATGAGGGGCTCGCGGCCGTCGCCGCCGCGGCCGCGACCGGGGTGCCGGTGTGGGTCGCGGCCATGGCCACGCCGCGGGGAACGCTGCTCGATGGCGGCGACCTGGGCGAGTTCTTCCGCCGCGCCGCCGCCGCTGGAGCGAGCGCCGCGCTGATCAACTGCACGCCGCCCGACGGCGTCGATCTCGCGCTCCCCGCGGCCGCGGCGTCGGGCGTGCCCTTCGGCGCGTACGCGCATCTCGGCGAGGTGGACGCGGCGGTCCCGTGGGGCAGGGCGCCCGATCTCTCCCCGGAGGAGTACGCGCGGCGCGCGCTCCGGTGGGTGGAGCGCGGCGCAACGATCGTGGGAGGATGCTGCGGGACCGGTCCGGACCACATCCGCGCCGTGGCGCAGGCGATTGGCCGCCGCCAGAAGGACGGAGGGGGACCTCGGTGAACCCGATCGCGATCCTTGCCGGAGTTGCGCTGGCGGCGGGCGGGGCGCAGAAAGTGGGCGCCATGGACGTCGCGAAGCTGCTCGCCGAACGGGAGGAGACGCTCGCCGCCTTCAAGGACCCGCACCGCAGCCCGTATGCCGCGGTCGACCGGCGGGACTTCCAGGGCGCGCCGCTGGTGCTGGGCAGCGCCGACGACGCCGATCTGCGCCTGGAAGGAGCCCGGCCGCGCCACGCGCGCATCGCGGTCGACGGCGGCGCGTTCCGCGTCGAGGCGATCGACGAGGGCGCCACCGTCGAGGTGCAAGGCAAGCCGGTGCGGGAGGCGCGCCTCGACGCCGGCGCGACCGTCGGGATCGGCCGCTACACGGTCCGGCTCTCGCACCAGAACTTCCCCGCGCTGGTGCTGCTCGATCCGCAGTCGCCCCGGCTGCGCGAGGGTCCCCCGCCGCGCTGGTTCCCGCCCGACGAGGCCTTCCGCGTGGTGGCCCGGCTCGAGCGCGATCCCTCGCCCCGCGACGAGGTGGTGCTCTCGACGCGCGGCAACGCGCGCCGGGCCCGGCGGCTCGGGCGGTTCTCCTTCGACCTCGGCGGCCGCAAGCAGCAGCTCACCGCGCTCCGGCTGCTCGAGCCGGGCGTGGGCGAGGCCGCGGTCTCCATCTTCTTCCGCGACGCCACCACGGGCCACGAGAGCTATCCGGTCGGGCGGTACCTCGAGCCGGAGCCGGTCGCCGGCGATCCCGACCGCTTCGTGCTCGACTTCAACCGCGCCTACAACCCGAGCTGCGCGTTCTCGCCCCACTACAACTGCCCCATTCCCCCGCGGGAGAACGTCCTCCACGTCCCGGTCCGGGCGGGCGAGATGGACCCTGGCGGGCATTGAGCCCGCGCACCTCGGCCGGGCGCTCGGGCGCTGAAATACGCGGGCGCCTCCCGGGGTAGGATGGCAGGATGCCGCGCCGCCGCAATGCGGTCCACCGAACCGCCGGAAAAGTCCCGATCCCTCGGCCTCCGCGCGCTGGCATCGTCGCGGGCGCCAGATCCGGGTCGGGTTCGAGGTCGGGGACGGGTTCGAGGTCGGGGTCGGGGACGGGGTCGAGCTCGCGCTCGGACTCCAAGTCGGCATCACCGTCTGCACCGTCCTCGCAGTCGACTCCCGCCGCTTCCTCGTCACCCATGTGGTTCGCCCAGCTCCTCGAACTGGCGCAACGGCGCGCCGCCGGGAGGGTCGAAGGGCTGCGGGCGCGGTTTCCCCAGGCGAGCCGGAGGGAGCTGGGTGAACGGCTGGTGCGCAGCGGCGCCCTGCGCGCGGGTCTGCTCGGGGCGGCGACCGGCACGCTGGCGCTGATCGCGCTTCCGATCGGACTTCCCGCGGGCGTCGCGGTGACGCTGCTGCTCGAAGCGGAGCTGCTGTTCGCGCTGATCGCCCTTTACGGTCTGTCGGTCCGCGGCCCCGCCGGGCGGCTGCGCCTGTACGCGTTGTGGGCCGGCGCCGGTTTCGCGGACGCGGCCAAAGGCGCCGGCCTGCGCCTCGGGGCGAACGCGGTGGGCCGCGCGCTGGCGGGGTCGCTCCCGGCGCGCATCATCGCGCGGCTCAACCCGGTC
>DASWGI010000161.1:0-2565 GCA_036393835.1 Myxococcales bacterium
GCGTGCCTGCGCAGGATCTGGCTGCACAGGCCATGGATGGTGCCGACCTGGGCCGCACCGAGATCGCGGCGCACCCGCCGCCACAGCTCCGGCGGCGGCGCGCCCGACGCGGCCAGCTCCGGCTCGATGCGCGCCACCTCCTCGGGCGGGCACTCCGCCAGCGCGTCGACCCGCTCGCGGATGCGCCCCTTCAGCTCGGCGGCGGCCTTCTCGGTGAAGGTGACCGCCCACAGGCGCGCGGCGGGAAGCGGCTCGGCCCTCCCGGCCCCGCCGAGCAGGTGCAGGCACAGCGTGACCAGGCTGTGCGTCTTGCCGGTCCCGGCGCCGGCCTGCACGACCGCGCTTTCCGAGAGCGCGAACAGGGGCCGCAGGTCAGACACGCGGCACCCCGTTCGGCGCCGGGGTCGCGCCGGCAGGCGCGCCGCCGTTCTCTTCCGGGTCGGGAGGCAGCGCGACGATGCGGCAGGCCGGTTTCAGCTCGCAGAAGTCGCAGCTCAGCGGCTGCACCGGGAACAGGCCCTGGCGCATCTTGCCGACGCGGGCCCAGACCTCGTCGGCGAGGTTCAGCGGCGGGCCGGGAAGGCGGCGCAGCTCGGCGCGCCGGGTCGGGTCCATCTCGAGCAGCGCCCCGAAGTCGACGACCTTGGCAGTGGCGTCGCGCAGGGTGGCGGATCGCTCCGCGTCGCGGAGGCTGATGTACGCGGCGTCGACGTCGCTCGCGGGCTCCCGCTGGCGCAGCAGGGCCGCGTACAGGGCGAGCTGGAACTCCGGCGCGAGCAGCCCCGCAGGCTGCAGCTTGCGCGACAACGTCTGGCGGCTGCTCGACTTGTAGTCGATGACGAGCAGCGCTCCGCCGTCGTCGCGGTCGATGCGGTCGATGGCGCCGCGGACGAAGGCGATCTCCGTGCCCGTGGGATCGGGGATGCGCAGCGCCTCCCAGGAGTCCGCATACCCGAACCTGCGCTCGAACTCCGTGGGACGTCCGCGCTCCGAGCTCTCGGCCTCGACGATGTCCTGGAGCGTCCGCAGCAGCTCGCCGCGGCGGAGCTCCCAGAGAGCGCGCCGCCCGACGTGCTCCTCGGCGGCGAACGCCTCCATCTCCTCCGCCGCGACCTCGGTGAGCGTCTGCAGCTCGGCCGCATCCCCGCGCAGCGGCAGCCGCGCCTCCTCGTCGAGCCTGCGGAAGAACGAATCCAGGCAGCGGTGGAGGAGGGAGCCGCGCTCGCGCGCCGCCAGGTCGTCCTCCCCGGGTTCCTCCCGCTCGACGCCGAGGAGCTTGTGCGCCAGGGTGCGAAACCCGCAGGTGGCGTGCTCCTCGAGCTGGTGCGCCGAGAGCGGCGCGTCGGGGCCGAAGCTAACCTTGTGTCCGACCGCCTGGAGCGCCGCCCCGGACAGCTTCCCGGAGAAGCGGCCGGGTTCGATCTCTCCCACGAAAGCGCGCAGCCGCTCCCGCTCCGCCGCGGCCGCGCGAGCGACTCGCGACAGGCGCTTCCCGAGAGGCGAGCCCGCGACCGCCCCGGTCAGCGCCCACGCCTCCTGCCGCGGGAGCGGGGCCGACACGCGCCAGGCCGGATCCGCGAACGCCTCCAACGCGGTCCGAGCGAGCAGATCGGCGGAGGATCGGCAGGCGTCCAGGCCAGGGACGGGCGAGAGGGGCGCGGCGGCGGCACGGTCCTCCTCGGGAGTCAGGCCCAGGGCGCGCACCGACTCGTCGACGAACGGAGAACGCAGCGTCTGGCGGCCCCGCGCGTCGGTCCGCGGCCAGAACAGCCATGCGCCGCGCTGCGCGGCGCAGAGGCCGAGCTGGAAGAGGAGGGGTTCCTCCGCCTTTCGCGGCGGCAGGAGGACCGCTTCTCCTTCGGCCGGCGGCACCCGGAATACGCCCCGCCCGGCGGCCCGGTTCACCGCGCGCCGGTCGTCGTCCGGGAGCAGCGGGTCGACGGCCGGAGCCGCGGGAAGCTCGCCGTCGACGAGGCCCACCACCAGGACGTGATCGAACCTCCGCGCCGGCAGCTCGCGCAGCTCGGCGAGCTGCACCGCGCCTCCGCGCGCGCCGCCGGACGGCAGCGAGGTCCCTGAAAGCGCCGAGGCGAGCACCTGCGCCCAGTCGGCGCGCGAGAAGGCGCGGTCGGCGTCGCCGAGCGTCGCCGCCGCCCGGGCCACCGCGCCGCAGGCGTCCTCCAGGGCGCGCAGCGCGGCCTGGTCGCGCGCGAGCGCCGCGGCCGCGGCGCGGGTGAACGGTCCGGATTCGTCGGTGCCCGGCTCGTGCTCGCCACGCCTGAGCCGCCTGGGCATCCCCCAGCGGTCGAGCAGCTCGAGCAGCGCCGTCCCGTGCTCGCGCAGCGGAGCGCGCTCGGGCAACGAACGCACGTCCCCCAGGATGGACTGGACGCGCGCGGAGACCTCCTCGACGTCGGCCGCGGCGCGCGCCGCCTCCGCCAGCGCGGAAGCGGCGGCGGCCGGGTCGGTGGCGCGTTCCGCGCGTGACCGGGCGCGCGTCTGAAGACGGGCGCCGAGGGCGCGCAGCCGCTCGGCGTACCCGCCGTCGAGCGCGTCGTCCCGCAC
>DASWGI010000162.1:0-13029 GCA_036393835.1 Myxococcales bacterium
CAGAAGCTGCCGCCCGCGCCGCCCATCCCCGACACGCCGATCTTCCTGCCGGCCGTCGAGGAGCCTCGCGACAACCCGACCACCCCCGAGAAGGTGTGGCTCGGCTACCAGCTCTTCTTCGACAAGCGCCTCGCCAAGGACGGCTCGATGTCTTGCGAGAGCTGCCACCACCCGGAGCTGGCGTGGACGAGCGGCAATCCCACCGACCCCAAGGTGGGCGGCGGCGCGAACAAGCGCAACGCGCCGACGGTGGAGAACGTCGCCTACTACCACTCCTTCTACTGGGACGGGCGCGCCCCCACCATGGAGGCCGTCTCGGCCGCAGCCTGGAAGGGGCAGCTCGGCGCCGATCCCGACGCGGTGGCGGCCAAGCTGAACGCGATTGTCGGGTACCGAGCCCAGTTCCAGCGCGCGTTCAAGGAGGACGCGACCGGAAAGAACGTGCCCATGGCGCTGGCGGCGTTCCTGCGCGCCCTGAAGACGGGCAACGCTCCCTGGGACAAGTTCGAGCAGGGCGAGGGCGACGCCGTTTCGATGGAGGCGCGGCGCGGGTACCGCGTCTTCCAGAGGGCGCGCTGCACGCTCTGCCACGTGCCGCCGCTCTACACCGACGCCGAGTTCCACAACGTGGGGGTCGGCTACGACAAGCCGGAAGCCGAGCGCGACCACGGCCGCATGGACGCGACCAAGGACCCGAAGGACGACGGCAAGTTCAAGACGCCCACCTTGCGCGACATCGCCAAGACGGCGCCCTACTTCCACGACGGCAGCGTCAGCTCGCTGTCCGACGCCGTCGACTTCATGCTCAAGGGCGGCATCAAGAACCCCAACCGCGACGAGAAGCTCAAGCCGAACCGCCTCTCCGCCAGGGACCGCAAGGCGCTGCAGGCGTTCCTCGAGTCCCTGACCGGCACGCCGACCTACACCAAGGCGCCCGAGCTCCCGTAGCGCATGCCAGAAAGTCTAATCCGCGACCGGCGAATCGGCGCGGACCGGCTCCGGCTCGCGCACCGGCGGCAGCCGCAGCCGCATCCCCGGCTCCGGCCGCGCGCGCCGCTTGAACGGCGGCAGCCGCACCGGGCGATCGTCGTGCGCCGAGCGCAGCAGCGCCTCGATCACGCGGACGTCCGCCAGCCCTTCCTCGCCGCTCGGTTCCGGCTCCACGTCGCGCACGATGCAGTCGGAGAAGTAGACCAGCTCGGGCCCGAACTGATCGGTCTTGGGGAAGGTGCGGGTCCGCTCCTTGTCGTCGATGGTCACCACCAGCTCGCGCTCGCCCTGGTACTCGTACGCCTGGTCGAGGCACAGGTCGCCCCGGGTGCCCACCAGCCGATAGGTCGCGGTGGGGGCCGCCTGGAAGCTCACGTTGAAGGTCGCGAGCTGCTCGTCGCCGAAGCGCAAAAGGCAGCTCATCCCGGGCTCCACGCCGGGGTCGAAGCGCCGGTCCGCATCCTGCGCGGCGAAACCCGTCACCTCGACGGGCTCGGCGCGGAAGAGGTAGCGGGCCGCATTGATGCAATAGATCCCGATGTCCCAGAGGACGCCGCCGCCCGTCTCCGCCTGCGTGCGGATGTTGTCCGGCTTGACCTGGTACGAAAAATCCGAGCTGAAGAATCGCGCGTCGCCGAGCCGGCCGGAGGTGACGAGCTTCACCGCCTCGAGATTCGCCGGCTCGAAGTGCAGTCGGTAGGCGATCATCAGCCACACGCCCGCGTCGTCGCACGCGGTGATCATGCGGCGGCAGTCCGACTCGCTGGTCGCCATCGGCTTCTCGCAGAGCACGTGCGCGCCGGCCTGTGCGGCGCGCACCGTGTACTCCGCGTGCATCGTGTTGGGCAGCGCGATGTAGACCGCGTCCACGTCGTCGCGGCGGAGGCACTCCTCGTACTGCTCGTAGGAATACGCGTCGCACTTGTACTTGCGCGAGAGCCGCTCCCGCTTCTCCTCGTCGTCGGAGATCAGCGCGACCAGCCGCGAGTTCTTCGCGTTCTTGAAGGCGGGCAGCACCGCCGTCTGGGCGATGTGTCCCAGCCCCGCCACCGCGTACCCGACCGTCCTGCCGCCGCGCTTGCTGCCGTCCGTGCGCCTGCTCGCCATGGTGCGGCCCTCCGCACCGGAAGATCGGCACGGGGCAGCGGCGCCGCCACGCAAGCGGGCGGGCGCGCCTGGGCCCGCCCGTCCGACTCAGCGGACCTCGAGCTTTCCGACGGCGAAGTCCGGGTTCGAGAACACGTCGCTGCCGGAGCGGTCGCGGATCGCGGCGCGGAACTTCGCTCCCAGGTTCGCGCCGTCGAACACGGTGCCCACGGCCGCGCCCGGGATCAGCCGCAGCCGCAGCGAGTAGTAGAACGAGGCCGCGCCGGGGAACGGCCCGACGGAAGCATCGCCGAGGAGCGTGGTCGTGGCGCCCACGGAGGCTCGCTTCTGGCTGATGCCGCTGTACAGCACGCCCGTCGTCGTGTTGATGAGCGCAGCGACCGCTTGCGGCGCCGGGCCGAGGTTCAGGATGGCGGTGCTGCCGGCCGGCGGTGCGGTGCTGATCAGGGTCGTGTCCGCAGTGACCCTGGTGATGTCCAGCGGCAGGTTCATGCCCGCCCCGAAGGCGCCGTTACGCCGCGAGCATGACGTCACCGCGCAGTTGGGGATCAGCGCTTCCTCGGCCGCCGACCGGACCGTCAGCAGCAGGGCGTTCGACACCAGGTCGAGCTGCACCAGGCTCGCGCTCGAGACGGCGTTGGCGACCAGCCGCACCTTTCCGCCCGACGGCGGCGCCGTGTAGACGAGCCCGTGGACGGTCTGCAGGCCGGTGCCGGTGGTCGCCGGCGCGCCGACCTGGGTGGCCGTCAGCGTCTGCGGCCCGATGGTGTTGAAGGTGATCCCGACGGTCGTCGAGCCACCCTCGCTGCCCGTCAGAGTGACGTTCGCCAGCGGCTTCGGCAGGGCGGCTCCGTCGGAGGTGGTGAACGCGATCGTGCCTGCGAAGTTCGTGATGCTGTTACCGAAGCCGTCCTGCGCCCGGACGTTTGCGCTCACCGCGTTCCCGGCCCAGGCGTCCGGACCGGCAGGGAACGTCACCGTGAACAGCGCCGCGCCGGGAACGACGCCGACCGAGCCCAGGCAGGCGATCGAGCTCGCCGCGTCGGTGGCGGTGACGCTCTGCGTGCCAGCGGTCCGCAGCTGCGCGCTGAACACCCGCGAGCCCCCGTCGGTCGACGTGAAGGTCGCCGGAGCGGACAGCTGCGCCGCCGTGTCCGACGAGGACAGCGCCATCGTCCCCGTGTACCCCGTCGCGACGTTCGCAAAGGCATCCTGCGCCGTCACGCGGAGCCCGAGCTGCGCGCCCGCCGCCGCGCTGGCGGGAAGACCGCCGACAACGCAGCCCGCCGCCGCCGCGGGTGCGATGGAGAACGCGCCCGTTCCGGAGAGGGAGCGCGCCGCATCCGTCGCCCTGACGGTCTGCGCGCCCGCGGTCTTGAGCGTCACCGTGAACGCGCGCTGGCCCGCGTCGGCCGTCGCGAACGTATAGTCCGGAGGCAAGGCCGCCTGCCCGTCGCTGGAAGTGAACGTCACCGTTCCCGTGTAGGACGCGACGGTGTTCGCATACCTGTCCTTCGCCGCGATCGTCGTCGAGGCCCCCGCGCCCGCCGTGGCCGAGGTACCCGAGACCAGGAGCTGCACCGCGTCGCCGGACACCACGTTGACCGAACTGGTGCTGGCGTTGAGGGTGCCGGCGACCTCGGTCACGGTCGCGGCGTGCGCCGCCGCCGTCACGAACGCGAGCGACACGCTGCGGATACCGCCGGTGAATCCCCCGTCGGCCGGCAGGAGATCGGTCGGATCGGTCGATGAGACGTGCGCAATGCCGGCGTAGTCGGTCACCAGGTTCCCGTGACGATCCGTTGCCTTGATCGTCAACGGGAGCGGCTCGCCTGCGATGGAGCCCGCGGGCAGTGGCGACAGCGAGTATGCGAATGCGGCGCCGTGCTTCACGCGCGTCGCCGCGCTGCCGCCCAGCGACGCGTTCAGGGTGTCGCTCACCACGATCGACTGGTCGCCGTCCGTGTAGAAGACGACGCTGACGTCCTTGGTTCCCAGCATCGCGGGATTGAACGCCACGTCGGCGATCGGCGGCGCGGCCGTGTCGGTGAGCACGAAGTGGAGCGTGCCCGCATAGTCGGTGACCGGGTTCGCGAAGGCGTCGCGCACCGTCACGGTGACGGTCGCTGCGGTGTCGACGGTGACCTGGGCAGGGAGCCCCTGGATCGTCAAGCGGCCTGCCGGCCCGTGGCGGACGTCGACCGAGGTGGTGCTCGCGGTGATGGTGCCGCTCGCCTCAGCCACCGTAGCGGAGTGGACCGCCGCAGTGACGAACGCGAGGGACACTGTGCGCACGCCGCCGGTGAACCCCCCGTCGGCGGGGAGTTGGTCGGTCGCGTCCGTCGATGAGACGTGCGCCGTCCCCGCGTAGTTCGTCACCAGGTTTCCGCGCCGGTCGACGGCCTTGATGGTCAGGGCCAACGGCGTCCCAGCGACGGCGGAGGCGGGGAGCGCCGAAAGAACGTAGGCGACTGCGGTCCCGTGGTTCGCGTGAGTGGCCGCGCTGCCAGTCAGGGCCGCGTTTGCGCTGTCGCTGACCACGATGGATTGATTGCCGTCGGTGAAGAAGACGACCGAGATCGTCGCCGTTCCACGCATGGCCGGAGTGAACACGACGTCCGCGACGGCCGGCGCGGCGGGGTCCGTGTTCGCGACGTGGAGCGTTCCCGCATAGTCCGTCACCGGATTACCGAACGAGTCCCTCACGCTGAGCGTGACCGCGACGGGGCTCTCGACAGCCACTTCGGAAGGGACGCCGTCGACGGTGATTGTGCTCGGAGCGCCGTGACCGACCGTCAACGTGACGGTCGAGGTGCTCCGAAGCGTCCTTCCCCAGTCGGGCCTGCTCGCCGTCAACGTGTACGTGGTGGTTGCAGTCGGGGTGACGGTCACCGAATTCTTCCCGGTGACGTCGCCGATGCCCTGGTCGATGCTCAGCGAGGCAGCGAAGTCGACGGAAAAGACGAGCTCGGTCGATTCGCCGAGCGCGATGGACGGCCGGGAGGCCGAGAACAACTGGATGCGCGGCGAAAGGTCGCCGCCGCAACCGGCGGCGACGAGGACTGCGATCGCGAGACCGAGCCTCCTCATGGCAGGTTGCTCCCGAACTTGCCCACCAGTGCCGTCAGGTCGCTCTCGTCGATCGTGGTCTTCGTCTTACCGGCCGGGACCGCGGTGTTCAGGTCGACGCTGGAGTCGTAGGCGAGATTGGTGGTCGCGTCGGGATCGGAGCCCATGCGGGCGGCGAGGGACGAAAGGTCGAAGAAGTCGATGACCTTGTTGCGGTCGAAGTCGCCGCTCCCGGCGGCGGCCGCGGCCTCGCTGTTCGGGTAGATCTCCCAGACCCCGCGGCCGTAGGTCGAGACCCGCACCAGGCTGCCGTTGCAGGAGATCTGGATGTCGGTGACGCGCACCATCGGGAAGCCCAGACCGTAGCGGCCCCAGGTGTTGCCCCCGTCGGTGGTGCGGTAGACGCCGAGCTCGGTGCCGACCCAGATGGCCTGGTCGGTGGTGTCCGCCGGGTCGTACTTGACCACGTAGATGGGCACGTTGGGCAGGTCGAAGCCGGACACTCCGTCGCCGTGGAACGCCGTCCAGCTCAGGCCGCGGTCGGTGGTCTTGTAGAGATGGCCGACCTGGGCCGGAATGACGACGGCCGGGTCGCAGTTCGCCGCCGCCGGGTTCGCGCAGTTGACCGGGTTCGACAGCACCGAGTTGCTCGCGACCAGCCAGGTCTGCTTCGAATCGGTGCCGACCAGGCTGGCGGGGTTCTGCGGCATGGCGATGTCGCTGCCGTTGCCGATCCAGATGGTGCCGGTGCCCACGCCCGTCACTCCCGGGAAGTGGACGCTGTTGGTGCTGACGATGGTGACCGGAGCCGGAGCGGGCGCGGGCCCATGGTCGATGACGATGTACGATCCCATCGCGGTGGAACCGCTCGTGGTGACGCCGCCGTAGATCCGCGTGTTGGGCAGCCCGTCGAGCGTGTACCGGTAGGGCGACGCCCGGAAGCCCATCCCGCGGGTGTTCCGGGTCGCGGTGATCCCGTCCACCGTGATGTTGGCGGTCGACGCGAGCGTGCGGATCGACGCCTGGTCGAACTGGTTGATGAACCAGATGAGCCCGAAGTTGTTCGTGGCGGAGAGCACACCGCTGGTGTCATCGCCGGCAGGCGTGTACCGGATGAAGAACGGGTCGCCGCCGGAGACCGTGCCCGGGCTCACCCAATTGAGGCTCTCGACGCCGTTCTCGATGCGCGTGGCCTGGGTGCAGTCGTGCGAGCGCGGGCGGCAGAACCGGCGCGAGCCGTTGACGGAGGCCCAGTAGACCTGGTTCTGGCCGGCCGTGTCGCTGGTGACCGCGGCGCCGATGCCGTCGCCGCCGACGATCTGGTCCCAGTTCCCCGCGTTGAAGTCCTGGATGAAGCTGTCGTCCTGGAGGAGGCGCCACCTGGTTCCGTTGTCCTGCGTGCCGCCGAGCACGACGTTGGGATTGCCGAGCGTCGGGTCCCCGGTTCCGATGCCGTAGAAGAGGTGCGTGGTGAGCCCGACGTTGGGCTGCTGCCACTGTCCGAGCTCCGGCGTGGGGACGTCCCAGATGCTGCGCGTCACGAACAGGCCGCCGTCGGTCCCGGCGAGCAGCACGCTCTGACCGCCGGCGTCGCGGAACGCGAGGGAGGTATGCCAGTCCGCATGCACGTACGGCAGGAACCCGTTGGCGGTGAAGCCGGAGCCGCCTTGGGGCAGCCAGTGCGAGGAGGCCGCGTAGGTCAGCCCGCCGTCCTTGGTGATCGCGCTGCAGAGGTCGCCGCCGAAGATGGCGCGGCTCGCGTTGCCGGGGTCGACGGAGACGGACAGGTTGTAATAGCTCTGCACGTGCCCCAGGTTCATCACCGTGCAACCCGCCACGCGGTTGTCGAACGTCGGGTCGGTGGTGAGTGTGGTGGGATTGACGAGGGGCGTGGGCGTGATCGTCGACGGGATGGTGACGTTCAGGCCCGTCGCGATGGTGGTCCACGTGGTGCCGCCATCGATGCTCTTCAGGTACCACGCCGTCTGCGCCACGAAGGTGCAGGCCGTACCTCCGGTCGGCACCGGCGGCGCCGGGAAGCAGCCGGCCGGGAGCGACGTTTCCTGCGCGGTACCGGCCTGCGCGTAGATCACGGTGGTGGTCGGATTCGTCGTGGATCCAGCGCCCAGCGCGACGCGTCCGATGTCGATGCGCGCATTGGTCGTGATCGGCGCCGGAATCGTCCCCGCCACCCGGGCCGACGTCCAGGTCGCGCCGGAGTCGGTGCTCTTCCAGAGGTCTCCCGCGTTGAAGTGCGCAGCGTCGCCGGGGCACGACAGCACTCCCGCGCCAGGGAGGGGCGGGCTCGGCGGCACCGACATGCCGGCGATTTTCGGGCACGCGTAGACGCCGCTCACCAGCCACTGCGACTGGCCGGCGGCGCTGCCCAGATAGACGATCTGCCAGATGCCCTCGCGCGTGAGACCGATGCTGTTGGGAAGATCGGTCAACGAGAAGGTCGCGCCGTCGGTCGACTGGTAGAGACCCTCGTTGGTGGCGACCAGGACGTGATTCGCATTGAGCGGGTCGATCTTGATGTCCCGCACGTTGAGCGCCGCGGACGGCGCTCCATCCGCGGGATGGGAAGCGGCCGAGAGGAGGACCGGGGCGCCCCACACCGCGCTGCCCGTCGGCGGGTTGTTGGGCACCGCCGGAGTCGGCGTCCAGGTGCCTTTCACCAGGACGCCGCTCTGCTGATCGAACGCGTCGCCCAGCCCCAGCCAGATGCTCACGCTTCCGTCCGGAGCGGCGTTCGGGTCGATGGCGAACGCGCCGACGGCGAGCGACCCGAGCGTCTCGGTCAGCGGCGTCCAGGTCGGAGCGTTGCTGTTGAAGTCGCGCGCGGACCAGAGGCCGCCGCCCGAGGTGGCGATGAAGATCGTGTTCGGGACGGTCGGGTGCATCGCGATGGCCGTCGGCCGGCCCGAGTCCATCGCCTTGTAGAAGCTGCCGTTGAACTGGGTGCGCGCGGCCTGCGGTCCGACGCTCCTCCAGGTGCGCGTGCCGGGGCTGGACACGTTTGCGGGCACGCCGGCGGGATCGGCCCACAGCGCGAGTTGCTGCGCGGCGATCTGCAGCAACATCTGTTGCGTCTCCGGAGTGCGCGGACCGAGCTCCGCCGCCATGGCGAGAGAGCGGATCTCTGCATTGTCGCGCGAGTCGGGATCCGATGCGCTCGCGCCGGGGTCGATGAGCGCGGCGAGGTCCGGAAGTCCATCCGCGCCCGCGGCGACCGCTGCGCGCGCTTCCTGCAGGACGGCCTGGCGTTGGGCGTACTCCCACTGCTTGAATGCCCTGGCGACGCGGGGGATGGCGATCAGCGCTGCGATCGCGACGCAAGGCGCGATCAACAGCCACTTTTTCTTGCGCACGCATCCGAGGTTCCGACGTGTACGAGAGCACTGTCAATGTATTGGTAGAGTATCAGAAGCTCAGATCGACAAGCGATTGTCTTCGTTAACGAATACTTTGTGTACAGGAGTGTGTTCGAGCACCACACCCGCAACGAGCTCGCAACGGTACGGCGGGCGGGAAATCCCGGCTACGCGCGGACGGACAGCACCGCCGGGCTCCAGCGCAGCGCGAGCGCGTCGGCCAGCACCAGGTGCGTGTCGCCGGTGAGCAGAAGCTGGCGGAACTGGGGGCCGTCCTGCACGCGCGTCCCGTTGGTGGAGGCGGTGTCGATCGCCCAGACCTCGTCGTCGACGCTGAGCAGCACCAGGTGCACGCGCGAGAGGTTGCCCTCTTCGACGCCGCCGTGGCTGCAGCGGTCGTCGCGGCCCACCAGGATGCCGCGCTCGAGCTGGTCGCTCCACACCGCATGGGTCGAGGTCAGATCTCCCGCCTGCGGCGAACTGGAGGTGAGCGTGATGGTCGCCAGCCGGACCGCGTCCGCGCCGGGCGCCGCGCGCGACTTGAGGGGCTGCGGCGGCGGGAGGATCTCCTGGCTGCGCGGAGAGAACCCGCGCCAGGTGTCGTCGGGATCCCGCGCCCAGGGCCGCACCGCCGGACCGGTGGGCAGGAGGAACACCACGTAGCTCGCCACCTGGAGGAAGAGCGGACCGCGCGAGGCGATCGCCTCGCAGCGGCGCCCGTCCTCGCTGAGCAGGCCCACGCGGCTGCGCAGGTCGATGGCGCGGAGCTGGATGTGCCCGCCGGGGCTGCGCGTCGCGCGAACCAGCAGGTGCCGCAGCGACACGTCCGGGTCCCTGGAGAGGACGAAGTCGCAGCGCTCGTGGCGTCCGATGATCAGGTGGGCGATCCCGCTCTTCGGTAGCCGGAGGTGCGCGTGCGCGTCGAACAGGCCGCCCCGGTCGACCGCCGCCACCAGCACTCCCTCCTGGTCCTGGGCCGCGTGCGCGGCCCGCAAGGCGGCGAAGTGCCTGCGGAAGACGCCCAGCATCGGATCGGCGGACAGGCCGCTTTGCCACGGCAGCGCTGCGAGCAGCATGTCGTCCGGCGGGCCCTTGGGCATCAGAGCGAGCCTACCATCCCTGGCCGCCTGCCGCCGCTTTCGCCTCCGGCCGGGAAGGACGCGCCTGCCGCCGCCGGTTGGGGTACTGTGGGCCTTTTCGAGGAGCCAGCCGTGCTGCGCGAGATCGCCGACCGCGAACCCCGGGAAGCAAACGCCGACGCCCCCGCCGAGCTGAAGGTGGGTTACCAGGGCGAGCCGGGCGCGTTTGGCGAGGTGGCCGCGGCGGCGCACGGCGGGGTGCCCGTGCCGTTCGCCAGCTTCGAGAAGGTGCTCGAGGCGCTCGGGCAGGGCGCGATCGACGAGGCGGTCTTCCCGCTGGAGAACGCGGTGGTGGGCGCCATCACCGAGGCGCTGGAGCCGCTCGCCTCCGCGGTCCTGCGGGGCCTGGACCTGGTGGCGACCAGCCTCACCAGCGTTCCAGTGCGGCTCGCCCTGTCCGTCAAGCAGGGGACGCCCATCGGCGACGTGAAGCGCGCGTGGTCGCACCCGGCGGCGCTGCGGCAGTGCACGCAGCGGCTGGCCGCGCTGGGGATCGAGCCGGTGGTCTGCTACGACACCGCCGGCGCCGCGAAGATCATCGCCGCCGACGCGTCCACCGACGCGGCCATCTGCTCGCGGCACGCCGCCGAGATGTCCGGCCTGGACGTGCTCATCGAGGACGTCTCGGACCGCGACCAGAACAGCACCCGCTTCGTCCACCTGCGCCAGGCCGACCACGCGAGGGCCCGCGTGCCGCTCGCATTCCTGCGCACCAGCTCGATGACCGCGACCACGCGCCTCGACGTGCTGACCGGCGCGACCCTGCTGCCGCTGGCGGGGACGCCAGAGCACCCCGTGCGGATGTGGGTGCTCGGCGCGGACGCGGCCCGCCTGCAGGCGCTGGCCCCCGCCCGCGACGTACAGGTCGTGTCGCTCGGCCAGCCCGCCCCCCACGCCTCGCGCCTGCCGCCCAAGGAGGGCACCGCGCCGGCGGTGAAGTCGCTGCCGCACGCCACCGCACGGAAGCCGGCGACCGTGGTCGAGGTGGGCCCCTTCAAGGTAGGTGGTGGTCATCGCGCGATGATCGCAGGGCCGTGCTCGGTGGAGTCCCCCGAGCAGGTGATGCGCATCGCGAAAGAGGTGGCGGCGTGCGGCGCGACCGCGCTGCGCGGGGGAGTCTTCAAGCCGCGCACCAATCCGTACGCGTTCCAGGGCCACGGATACGAGGCGCTCGAGTGGCTCGCGGCGGCGAGCCGCGAGGTGAAGCTGCCCATCGTCACCGAGGTGATGGCCGTCGATCAGGTGCAGCAGGTCGCGCAGAAGGCCGACGTGCTGCAGATCGGCGCGCGCAACATGCAGAACTTCGACCTCTTGCGCGCGGTGGGGCGCGCGGGCCGGCCGGTGCTGCTCAAGCGCGGCGCGGGTGCCACCACCGACGAATGGCTCGGCGCCGCCGAGTACGTGATGGCGAGCGGCGAGTCGCGCGTGATGCTCTGCGAGCGCGGCATCCGCACGTTCGAGCCCTCCACGCGCAACACCCTGGACCTGGGCGGCATGCTGGCAGTCCGGCCGCTCACGCACCTGCCGCTCATCGCCGATCCGTCGCACGCCGCCGGGCGCGCCGACCTGGTGGAAGGGCTGGCGCGGGCAGCCTGGTCGGCGGGCGCGGACGGGCTCATCGTCGAGGTGCACGACGACCCGGCGCGCGCGCTGTGCGACAACGAGCAGGCGCTGGTCCCGGCGCGCTTCGCCGAGCTGGCGCGCGCGCTGGCGCTGGAGCCGAACGCGCACCTCCCGCTGGCGCAGCTGCGCGCCTGGGTGGACGCGATCGACCACGATCTCGCCGAGCTGGTGAAGCGGCGCCTCGACGTCGCCCGCGTGATCGGCGACTCGAAGCGGCAGACCGGGCGCGCGGTGCTGGATCCGAAGCGCGAGGCGGCCGTGCGGCGGACCTATTACGAGGCGCTGCCGGGCGCGAAGCAGCTCGCCGACAAGCTCGTCGACCTGCTCATCGAAGCCGCGCGCGCGCAGCAGTCGATCGAGGAGTAGACGCCGCTCACGGCGGCCGGATTCGGACGCAAGATCCGGAGTGCGGCGCCGGTCCCCTCGTGTTACCCACCGCGCGTGAACGCCTCCGCTCCGCAGCGCGCGCATCCCGATCGCGCCCGCATCGTCGCCTCGATGCTGGCGCTCTACTTCATCTGGGGCTCGACCTACCTGGCCATCCGGTTCGCCTTGCCCGGTTTCCCGCCGCTGATGATGTCGGGACTGCGCTTCGTCTGTGCCGGCGGCATCTTCTACCTGGTCCTGCGGCTGCGCGGAGAGCCGCGTCCCTCGCGCGTGCAGTGGTTCGCCGCGTTCCGCGTCGGGACGCTGCTCGTCTGCGGGAACGCGCTGGTCGTGGTGGCGGAGCAGTGGGTCTCCTCGGGAGTCGCCGCGGTGGCCATCGCCTCGGTGCCGCTCTGGTCGGTGCTGTTCGCCGGGCTGTGGGGGCGGTGGCCCGGCAAGGGTGAGTGGGTCGGTCTGGCGGTGGGCCTCGCGGGCGTCGCGCTGCTCCAGTCGGGCGGCGAGCTGCGCGCCTCTCCCGCGGGAGCGGTCGTGCTGCTCCTCTCCGCCGTCGCCTGGGCCCTGGGCTCGATGTGGAGCCGCCGCCTGCCCATCCCCACGGGGCTGATGGCCGCCGCCACCGAGATGCTCACCGGAGGAGCGGTGCTCTTCGCCGCGGCGCTGTTCCGCGGCGAGCGCATGCACGCAGTCCCGGACGCCCAGGCGCTCGGCGCGTTCCTGTACCTCGTCGTCTTCGGCTCGATCGTCGCCTACAGCGCGTATGCGTTCCTGCTCGCCAAGGTGCGCCCGGCACTCGCCACCAGCTACGCGTACGTCAATCCGGTGGTGGCCGTGTTGCTCGGCGCCGCGTTCGCCGGGGAGCGCGTCAGCCCGATCGCCGTTGCCGCTCTCGCGCTGATCCTGGGCGGCGTCGCCATCGTCGCCGTGCAGAGATCGTCTCCGGAGCCCGCCCGGATTCCGCCGCAAGAAGCGGATGGCCGCCGCACCGGCCGCCTCGCTAGGCTCGAGCTTGTCGAACCTGGAGGAGGACATGACAATGCCGGCGCAGATGGCTCGAGTGCAGATCCCCGATGACGCGACCGCCTGGGCGGCGGTCCTGAAGCGCGACCCGCTCGCGGACGGCGCGCTGGGCGGCTACCGCTGGGGACTCCCCCGAAAGGCGGAGCTCTTGCAGCGTGAACGGCGCAGCAAGAAGGCCTGACCGGTCTTGAAACCCGGCGCTTTTTCGCGTCACGTTGCAGCATGCTCCAGGATCTCGGCTACGCCCTCCGCCGCCTCCGCAATCAGCCCGGCTACGCCGCCGCGGCGGTCCTCGCACTGGCGCTCGGCATCGGCTGCACCAC
>DASWGI010000163.1:0-8946 GCA_036393835.1 Myxococcales bacterium
CCAGAAGTTCCGCGAGAGGCTCACGAACATCTTGATCGAGAAGGGGCTGTCGTAGGCGGCCGTCCAGCGGTTAGAGCCCCAGCATGGCGAACTCGAACGAGAAGAAGTTCACGGTCCTGGAGGACCCCGAGATCCCCACCGAGATCTTGGCCCAAGCCATCGTGGACGTGGCGTCGGCGGCGAAGAAGCTCCTCAACGGTCCGCTCACCCGGAATGCCGTCATCATTCTAGTCCACGCCGCCGCCCACGGCCGCGTAGGCAAGCGCGAGGTCGAGGTCGTCCTCGACGCCGCCAGCAGCCTGGACAAGTTCGTCCTGCCCTCCTTCCGCGCGAAGAAGGCATAACTCACCCTCCAGGAGGCGTAGATGACGTGCAAGGTCTGCCAACGGGAGAGACGACCCGACGATCTACACGTCGGGGACGCAGCGAGCGACGCTGGTGACTGGGCAGAGATCGCAGGGTGTGCTCTGCTAGGCTACGAACGCACCCAAGCCATACTAGCTGCACTGACGGCGCTCGATCCGACCGCGATTAAGTACGCTGGCGACGCGCTCGACCATATTGCGACAGATGCGAAGGACCATCCCCACCGAGCAGCCTTCAACCGATTAGCACACTGGCTGTGGCGCGTAGCCGGAGCGGAGCGGGACTAGGTGGGCTTCCACGGCGACTTCTGCATCCACGACATCGTGCTGCTGATCTGCGCCGCGTACGCGGCCGTACCGCCGGCCTGGGCGAAGTTTCGGGCGTGGCTCCGCCTTCACCACGACTTGCCGGTGGTAAAGCGTCCCATTCTGCTTGAAGAACTGCCCGACGATGCCCGGCATGAAGGCCACCGGCACGAACACCGCGACCAGGGACAGCGTGGTGGCGAGCACCGCCAGTCCGACTTCCTTGGTGCCGCGCGAGGCGGCCACCGCCGGCTCCTCGCCCCGGTCGAGCCGGTGGGTGATCGCTTCTCGCACCACCACCGCGTCGTCGATCAAGAGGCCGATCGCGAGCGACAGCGCGAGCAGCGTCATCTGGTTCAGCGTGTAACCGAGCACGAACATGACGAAGAAGGTGCCGATGACGGACGTCGGCAGCGCCAGCGAGCTGATGAAGGTGCCGCGGGGATCGAGCAGGAAGAAGAGGATGATGAGGACGGCCATCGCGCCGCCGAAGAACAGGGCGATGTAGACCTCCTCGGCGTTGGCCCGGATCAGCTCGCTCTGATCGATCAGCAGCGTGGTCTTGAAGTCGTGCCCGAGCGCGGGGAGCATCTCGGCCAGCTTCGCCTTGGTCTGGTCCGCGACCTGCACCGTGTTGGAGCCGGGCTGCTTGACGATCTCGACGATGATCGCGTCCTGGCCGTTCAGCCGCGCGACCGTGCGGCGTTCGGCGACCCCGTCGGTGACGGCCGCGACCTCGCCCAGCCGCACCTGCGAGCCCGTCTTGCCGACCGACACAGGCAAGTCGCGGATCTCCTCCGCGTTGCGGAACTCGCCCAGCGTGCGGACGGTCAGCTCGGTCGGCCCCAGCGACAGCCGCCCCGCAGGCAGGTTGAGGTTCTCGGCGCCGATGCGCTGCGCGATCTCGTACGGGCTGGTCCCCGCCGCCTTGGCCTTGTCCAGGTCGATGTCCACCTGGATCTCGCGCACGTCGCCGCCGGTGACGCGCACCTCGGCGACGCCGTCGAGCTGCTGCAACGCAGGTTGCAGGCGGTCCTCGATGATCTTGCGGGTCTTCTGCGAGTCGAGCGACGACGACATCGCGTAGGTGAGGATGGGCGCGGCGCCGACGTCCACGCGGCTGATCAGCGGCGCGTCGGCGTCCTTGGGCAGCTTGTTGGTGACCGAGGCGACCTTGTCGCGCACCTCCTGCACCGCGCGGTCGAGGTTCTCGGAGAGCTTGAACTGCACGAAGACGACGCCGGCGTTCTCGCGCGAGAAGCTGTGGATCTTGTCGATCCCGCTGATGCCCGCCACGGCGTCCTCGATGGGCTTCACCACCTGGTTCTCGATCTCGCCGGGGCCGGCGCCGCGGTAGACGGTGGTGACCGTCACCACCGGGAAGCTGACGTCCGGGAACAGGTCGGTGCCCAGGCGCTTGAGGCCCATGAGGCCGAGCACCAGCAGGCACACGGACATCATGCTGGTGAAGACGGGACGCTTGATGGCGACGTCGGAGAGGGACATGGCGGACCTTCTTGGGCTCGAGGCTTGGGGCGTGAGGCTTGGGGCTTCTCGTCAGCGGACCGAGACCTTGGTGCCGTCTACGAGGTCGGTGGCGGGATAGTCCACGACCCGCGAGAGAGGCTCGGACGACTTCACCACCACTCTCTGCGCGCCGCGGTCCACCACCTGCACCGGGATGCGCTTCACCTCGCCCGAATCGGCGACGGCGTATACGTGGTCGCCGCCGGTGGAGGCGAGCGCGCTGGCGGGCAGCTCCAAGGCGGCCTCGGGCTGGCCGAGCGGCAGGGTGGCCCGCGCGAGCGTATGGGCGGTGAATCGCCCGTCGGCGTTCGGCACCACGATCTCTACCGGGATGCGCCGCGTGGCCGCATCGGCGGAGGGGATGATGGCCCGCACCACCGCCTCGTCCGTCTGTGCCCCGCCGCCCACCGCCTCGACGCGTACCTTTGCGCCGACGCGAAGCGACCCGCGCGCCGTCTCGGGAAGGGTGAGCTTCAGCACCAGCGAGTCGAGCTGCTCGAGCGTGAACAGCTCCTTGCCGGGCGTGACGGTCGCGCCGATCTGGTCCGGCTGCTCGATCAGCGTGCCGGCGAACGGCGCCGCGAGGTCGTGCCGGCGGCGGGAGGCGCGCGCCTGCGCGAGCTGGGCGCGGGCGGCCTGCAACTGGGCGGCGGCCGCGGCGGCTTGCAAGCTGGAGCTCTTGCTCTGCCAGTCGCTGACGCTCCCTTTCTCCTGCAGCTCGGCCTGGCGTCGAGCGGTGTCGGCCGCCTGCGCGGACTGCGCTTCGGCCGCCTTCACCGCGGCCTCGGCTTGGAGGACCTGCGCATCGGCGATCTCGGCGTCGAGCTGCGCGATCGCCTGGCCCTCGCGGACCGGGGCGCCCTTCTTCACGTTCAGCTTCGCCAGGCGGCCGGGGACCTCGAACCCGAGCTGCAGCTGGCGGACCGGCTGCAGGGTGCCGGTGATCTCCTCGCGGGTGAGGCTCTGCACCTGCTTCGGCTCCACCAGCTGCACGGCGAAATCGGCCGCTGCGGGAGCAGCAAGGGCGGCCTTCGACTTCGCCTGCGCGTTGACGGCGGCGACGAGCGCAGCCACGAGGCCGGCGGAGACTCCGGACACGACCAGGGTGCGGCGGGAGATCGTCACGGCTTGCTCCTTGCGGGCGAGTTGCGGTTCTCCAGGCTCGTCTGCGCGCTCGGCTCGCTGCCCTCGTGCACGAGCGTGTGCAGCGAGCGCGCCCACTCGCGCAGGTCGGGCTTTTCTTGTAGCCGGCTCATACGGACGGCGAGCAGCAGGTATGTCCCGACGATGAGCGATCCGAACAGCTCGCCGGGGATGTCGGGCCGGCAGACGCCGTGCCCCTGGTATCGCTGGAAGCTCTCGCGGACCCGGTTCACCTCGGTGTCGGCGAGCTCCCAGATGGTGCCTTCGAACGCCGTGCCCTGGCAGCCGCGCACCAGTACGCCGACCACGTCGCGGTACGTCCACATCGCCTCGAGGGTGTCGAGGTCGGAGCAGGTGTCGAGCTCGATCAGCTCCTGGTAGCGGGGAGTGCGCAGCTCGACGTCGCGAACGGTCAGCTCGCCATGCTTCTCAATGAATTGCTGCATGGCGCGCTCGCGTTTCTCCTGCAGCCCGGCGACCGTCTCGACGAAGGCGCGCACCAGCTCGCCGAACAGCGCCTCCTTCGACTCGAAGTGGAGGTAGAAGGCGCCCTTCGAAAGGCCGCAGGCGGCGGTGATGTCCTCGATGCGCGCGCCCCGCAGGCCACGCCTGGCGAACTCCGCACGCGCGGCGGCGACCAGTGCTTCCTTCGCGTTGGGGTCTGCTGGCCGGGCCATGGTCTCACCGTGGATGACCGGGTGGTCAGAAACGATTACGGGCGTAACTAACCCTCCGGTCATAAACCGTCAAGCGGTTTCTGACCGGTTGGTCACATATCCTGGATTCGACTGAAGTTTCGCGGGGCCTGCGTCCGGGCGGTTGCCGCCCGGGCGGCCCATCCCCACCTCTTGTGCGCCGGCCGTACGGGCGGGCGGAGGGTGCGGGATGGCGAGGGGGATCCTCGGGCTGCTCGTGGCGGCAGCGCTCGTGGGGTGCGGCGACGGGCGCGGGAACCAGAACTGCCCTGGCGGCGATTGCAGCATCGTGCCCGCGAAGTGCCAGCGCGATTCGGACTGCGGAGGAGGCGGCAGCATCTGCCAGGCGGACGGGACGTGTAGCATCCCGAACACCGGGCCCGTCGCCAGCCAGTGCCAGAACGTCACCTGCCCGGCGAGCTTCTTCTGCGCCAACGGCAAGTGCCTGCCCTCCGTCCCGCAGTGCAAGCCGGCCGACCCGACCTGCATCTTCATCCCGCACGGCGCCTTCGAGCCGCCCGAGCACGCCTGGTGGTGGCCGTTCACCGCGCCGCTGGGACCCGACGATCCGAAGTTCAACGGCCTGATGCGCAAGGACCTCGAGTACCCCGACTTCGTCGAGGTGATGTCCACGCCGGTCGTGATGCGCCTGCACCCCGGCGATGCCGAGCCGGCGGTGGTCTTCAACTCGTTCGCCCCCGAGAAGGGCAGCGGGGGCACGGTCGAGACGCGCGGCGTGATGCGCGCCATCCGCGGCTCCGACGGCTCGCCCATCTGGAGCGCGCCGAAGGACTTCTGGAACGCCATCAACGTGATCGGCGCGGTGGACGGGAACGCGTCCATCGCCGCCGGCGACTGCAAGGGCGACGGGCACGTCTGCTTCGTCACCGGCGGGTGGGACGCGAACGACGTGAACAAGCAGAAGCCCGAGCTGTCCCACCAGCACGGCGGCCTCGTCGCGTTCGACGAGAACGGCGACTTCCTCTGGGTGAACCGCGGGAACCCGCAGACCGGCGAGCCCGCGCCCTCGGTGTGGTGGGGCGGCCCGGCCATGGCGCGGCTTCTCCCCGACTCGAAGAGCGCGCAGGTGGTGGTGGGGAACGGCGTCTACGACGCGGCCACGGGCAAGACGCTCTGCCCGCAGAGCTTCGCGCCCAAGGGCACCGACCAGGTCAGCGGGAACGGCGTGGGCGCGCTCAGCGCCATCGCCGACATCGACCTCGACGGCGTGCCCGAGATCGTCACCGGCAACAACGCCTACAAGCTGGAGAAGGACGCGAGCTCGCCGACCGGGTACACCTGCCGCGCCTTCTTCGGCGCCGGCGTGCGCATTCCCAACAAGCCGCCGAGCTGCCCGTACGGCAGCACGAAGAGCACCATCACCGGCCAGCAGGTCTGCCTGTGCCCGGGCGGGTTCGAGGACCTCTGCCCGGACGGGTTCCCCGCGCTGGCGAGCTTCGCCGGCTACGGGATGCCGATGGGCATCAAGCCCGACGACAAGCATCCGCAGATCGTCGTCGCCACCCGGGGCTTCCTGCGCATCCACGACTGGACGGGCGGGATGGTGCTGAACCCGATTCCGTTGCCGGCCAGCACGAATCCGGACTGCGCCGTCGAGACGAACATGGGCGGCGCGCCCACCATCGCGGACTTCGATGGTGACGGGCTCCCAGAGGTCGGCATCGCGGCCCAGGGCGGGTACGTGGTGTGGAAGCCCGGCGCGGGGTTCATCTGGCAGTCGCAGACCTTCGACTGCTCGTCGGCCACCGGCAGCTCGGTCTTCGACTTCGAAGGGAAGGGGAGCGCGAGCGTCGTCTACAGCGACCAGTGCTACTTCCGCGTCTACGACGGCAAGACGGGCGCGACCCTGGTGCAGGAGAAGAACGCGAGCTGCACGGCGTACGAGACCCCGATCGTCGCGGACATCGACGGCAGCGGGCGCGCCAAGGTGCTGGTGCCGAACAGCAACGTCTGCGCTTACAAGTGCGACTGGCCGGGCGGGACCGTCCAGATCGACACCTCGCCGTACGTGGGCCTCAAGGCGCTGCGGTCCCCGAGCGACAAGTGGGTCAACACGCGCAGCGTCTGGAACCAGCACGCGTACCACGTGACCAACGTCAACGTGGACGGGACCCTGCCGTTCCCCGAGCCGAACTCGTGGGACCCGGGGCAGTCGAACAGCTACCGGCAGAACGTGCAGGGGCAGGGCGTGTTCAGCTCGCCCGACCTCTCCGTCTGCGAGGTGGACCCCGACCTGACCAACTGCATGACCGGCGGGGCCGCGGTGGGCGCGACGGTCTACAACGGCGGCGCGATCCCGGCGCGGCCCGGCGTGCAGGTGGACTTCTACGCCGATCTCCCGGGCGGGAGCGTGCTGATCGGCAGCGGCGCGACCAAGACGACCCTGCAGCCGGGAGCGAGCGAGAAGGTCACCGTTCCCTGGTCCGCGCCGCCGCAGAACGCGTCGGCGCCGGTGCGCGCGGTGGTGGACCCCAACCAGAAGGTCGGGGACTGCCACTTCGAGAACAACACTGCATCGAGCGCGGCGGTGAAGTGCTCGCCCATCGGGTGAGGCGCGGCTCGCGGCCTGGGTAGAAAAAGAACCGGCGATCGGGAACGGGCTGTATCCTCGGCGGCGTGAGCGAGCAGATCGCGCCGCCAGTGGCGGCGACTCCAGCCGCGCCTGTCCGCGGGCGTGGGCGCGGCGGCGGGGCGGCGCTGGTGGCGGCGGGGATCCTGCTCAGCCGGCTCGCCGGGCTGGTCCGGCAGAGCGTCTTCGGGCACTTCCTCGGCACCTCCGACGCGGCGGACGCCTACAACGCGGCGTTCAAGATCCCCAACTTCCTGCAGAACCTCCTCGGCGAGGGAGTGCTCAGCGCCTCGTTCATCCCGGTGTACGCGGCGCTGCGCGCGGAAGGCCGGGAAGACGAAGCGCGCAAGGTCGCGGGCGCGGTGGCGGGGCTCCTCTCGCTCGTCACCACTGTATTCACGCTGCTCGGCGTGCTCGGGACGCCCTGGCTCATCGACGCCATCGCTCCCGGGTTCAGCGGCGAGAAGCGCGAGCTGACCATCCTGCTGGTCCGCATCTTCTTTCCGGGCACCGCGCTGCTGGTCCTCAGCGCGTTCTGCCTGGGCGTGCTGAACAGCCACCACAAGTTCTTCTTGAGCTATGCCGCCCCGGTGGTGTGGAGCGCCGCGCAGGTCGCCGCGCTCCTCCTCGGCGGCCGCGGCTGGCGCCTGGGTCCCGCGGACCTGGCTGTGGTGACCGCGTGGGGCGCGGTCGCCGGCGCGCTCCTTCAAGTCTTGGTGCAGGTGCCCGCCGTGCTTTCGCTGCTGGGAGGGCGGCTGCGCCTCTCTCTCGGGCGCGCCAGCGCGCACGTGCGCGAGGTGGTGCGCAGCTTCCTGCCCGTCGTGGCGGGGCGCGGCGTGGTGCAGCTCTCCGCGTACATCGACAACGTGATCGCCTCCTGGCTGCCCAGCGGCATGGTGGCCGCCCTCGCGTACGCGCAGACGCTCTACACGCTGCCCGTGTCGCTCTTCGGGATGTCCATCTCGGCGGCGGCGCTCCCGTCGATGTCCGCGGCGCAAGGAACCCGCGAGACGCTGCGCGAGCAGCTCGCCGGGGGGCTGCGCGCCATCGCCTTCCCGGTCGTCCCCAGCGTGGTGGCGTTCCTCGCCTTCGGAGACGTGGCGGTGGCCGCGCTGTTCCGCGGCGGGCGCTTCGGCCCGCAGGACGTCCGGGACGTGTGGCTCATTCTGGCGGGATCGACGGTGGGCCTTTTGGCCGCGACCTGCGCGCGGCTGTACTCGAGCACGTTCTATGCGCTGCGCGACACGCGCACGCCGCTCAAGTACGCCTCCGTGCGCGTGCTGCTCACCGCGGCCCTCGGCGTGCTTTGCGGCCTCTGGCTCCCGCGCGCCCTGCACCTCGATCCGAAGCTCGGAGCGGTGGGGCTGACCGCATCGGCGGGCGTGGCCGGATGGGTGGAGTTCGCGCTCCTCCGGCACGGCATCGCGAAGCGGGTCGGCAAGGCCGACCTGCCGGCGGGACTGCTCGCGCGGCTGTGGGCGGCGGCGATCGGGGCCGGCGCCGCGGGGATGGCCGTGCGGATCCTGCTCGCCGGCCTTCCGGCCACGCGGCTGGCCGCGGTCGCGAAAGCGGCTGCCGTGTTCGGCTGCTTCGGCGCCGTCTACCTCCTGCTGGCGCTCGCGCTCGACGTGCCCGAGGCTTCCGCCGCGGTGCAGCGCGCCCGCCGGATGTTGCGCCGCTGAAACAGAATCTCCTCTTCACCTCTGCTGTCCAAGCCGTGTCCTTGGCTGTCGGAGGGCGCGTGCGTCACGGGGTTCGCTGGGTCCTCGGTGCCGTGCTGGCCGCCTCGTGCGCGAGGGAGGCTCGCAAGGACGTCACGCCGCCGCTCGCGAGCGACGCGCCGCAGGCTGCGGCTGGAGCGGCTGCGGAGCAGGATCCGGAAGCAGGGCCGCCGCTCTCGACACAGGAGCAGATCGAGCACGCGCTCTCGCGGGTCACCTTCGGGGCACGGCCGGCGGACAGGGAGCGTGTGGCGCGCATCGGCGTGGCGGCGTTCCTGGAGGAGCAGCTGCATCCGGAGAGCATCGCGGACGGTGCGGTGGAGGAGCAGCTGGCGAAGTTCGCGGTCCTGCGGCGGAGCCCCGCGGAGCTGGCGCAGGAGCTCGCGCGGTATCGGAAGCAGAAGAGGGAAGAAAAGGCGACAGCGACTGCGACTACGACACCGACCACGACTGCGACAACGACACCGACTGCGACAGAGACAGCGATACCGACTGCGATTGCGACACCGATGGCGAGTGGCGACCCGGTTTTCGATGCGCCGGACCCGAACCTTGCGCCTGCGTTGCCCAGGCCGGGGCAACGCGACCTGCGCAAGCAA
>DASWGI010000164.1:0-1648 GCA_036393835.1 Myxococcales bacterium
CTTCAGCCCGCGCGACGTGCACAACGTGCTGATCGCCGCGGGTCCGGATTTCCGGCGCGGCTTCAAGGACACGCTTCCGACCGGCAACGTGGACGTCGCTCCGACCGTCGCGCGCATCCTGGGCGTTCCGCTGCAGAACACCGACGGGCGTCCGTTGCTCGAGGCGATGGAGGGCGCTGCCGCCAGCGACTACCGGGTCGTCAGCGAGGTCGTTCAGCCCGATGCGCCGGCGACCGGGCTCACCATCCACCTGGCCACCGACACCGCTGGGAGGGACGTCGATCCTTCGAAGACCAGCTATACTTTCCAGCTCCGGACCAAGCTGCTCTGGTCCGGCGGCTCGAAGCACACGTACTTCGATTCGGCGAAGGCGGTGCGGCGATGATGCGAACCTCGCCCATCCACGGGTTCTTCGCGACGGCCGCGCGGGATCCCGATCGCGTGGCGGTGAAGCGGCGGCTCGGCCCCGGGCGGTGGTCGGCGATGACCTGGGACGAGTATGCGCGCGAGGTACGCCGGGTTGCCCGGGCGCTGGTCGCCCTGGGCGTCCGGCCGGGCGAGCGCATCGCGCTGTGCGGCCCGAACCGGCCCGAGTGGCTGCTCGCCGACCTGGGCGCGCTCGCGGCCGGGGCGGTCCCCGCGCCGTACTATCCGACGCTCACCGCGGAGCAGGCCACCTACGTGGTGGAGCACTCGGAGTCGGTGCTCGCCATCGTGCACGACGCGAAGCAGCTCGCCAAGCTGGACGCGATGCGGTCCCGCCTGCCGCGCCTCCGCGCCCGGGTGGTCATGGAAGGCGCCGCTCCGGGCGCGCTGAGCTGGAGCGAGTTCGTCGCGCGGGCCGGCGAGGTCCCGGATTCCGCGGTCGACGACCGCCTCGAGCGGCTCGAGAGCGACGCGCTCGCCACCTTGATCTACACCAGCGGGACCACCGGCCCGCCGAAAGCGGTGATGATCTCGCACGACAACCTGCTCTTCGCCGCCGAGGTGGCGCGGGAGCAGCTCCAGGTAGGTCCGGAGGACGAGCTGATCTCGTACCTTCCCTTGAGCCACATCGCCGAGCAGATGGCCTCGCTGCACGGGCCGTCGGTGAACGGCTACTGCGTCGCCTGCTGCGAGAACCTGGAGGAGCTGCCCGAGGCGCTGCGGGAAGTGCGCCCCACCCTCTTCCTCGGCGTGCCGCGCGTCTGGGAGAAGATCCAGGCCCGCGTCGAGGAGCGCCTGGCGCAGGCGCCCCCGCTCAGGCGGGCCTTGTTCCGCTGGGCGCAGCGGACCGAGCTGGCGCGCGCGCGCGGCCAGCGCCCTCTGCTGCACGCGGCCGCGAACGCGCTCGTCCTGCGCAAGGTCCGCGCCGCGCTCGGCTTCGATCGCGCGCATCTGCTGGCTACTGCGGCGGCGCCGATCCCGCGCGCCACGCTGGAGTTCTTCGAGTCCTTGGGCATGCCGCTCTACGAGCTGTACGGCCAGACCGAGTGCACCGGCGCCGCCACCAGCAACACGCCGGAGCAGCGCAAGATCTTCAGCGTGGGCCGGGCGCTGCCGCGGACCGAGGTGCGCCTCGAGGAGGACGGCGAGGTCCTCATCCGCGGCCCGCACGTCTTCCTCGGCTATCTCAAGGACGGCGAGGCGACGGCCGCGACGCTCACGC
>DASWGI010000165.1:0-7503 GCA_036393835.1 Myxococcales bacterium
CCGCGCACGTGGAAGCGCGACGGGTTGGGCCGCCCGTGCAGCGAGCCGTGGATCAGGGTGGGGTACCCGTGGAAGGCGAACACCACGTCCACGTCCGGCGTGAACAACTCGATGAACGCGTCCTCCCGCATCCCGTGCGGGTGCTCGTCCGGGGAGAAGAGCGTCATCAGGTCCACCACGTTCACCACCCGCACGCGCAGGTCCGGGGCGTTCTCGCGCAGGAAGCGCGCAGCGGCCAACGTCTCCAGCGTCGGGGTGTCGCCGGCGCAGGCGAGCACCACGTCGGGCCCGCCCTCGGGCCCCTCGTTGCACGCCCACTTCCAAACGGAAGCGCCGCGCGAGCAATGGTCGCGGGCGGCGTCCATGTCCAGCCACTGCAGCTCGGGCTGCTTGTCGATGACGATGAGGTTCACGTAATTGCGCGTGCTCAGGCAGTGGTCGGCCACCGAGAGCAGGCAGTTCGCGTCGGGCGGCAGGTAGGCGCGCGCGACCGTCCCCTTCTTGGAGATGACCGTGTCGAGGAAACCGGGGCCCTGGTGCGAGAACCCGTTGTGGTCGTTGCGCCAGCACGTCGAGGTGAGCAGCACGTTGAGCGAGGCCACCGGCTTTCGCCACGGCAGGGTCTCGCACATCTCCAGCCACTTGGCGTGCTGGGTGGCCATCGAAGCGACGATCAGCGCGAACGCCTCGTAGGTGACGAACATCCCGTGCCGGCCGGTGAGCAGATACCCCTCCAGCCAGCCCTCGCAATTGTGCTCGCTGAGCACCTCCATCACGCGGCCTGCCGGGGAAAGGTGGTCGTCGCCGGGCAGGATGCGCTCCGCGAACGCACGGTCCTCCACCTCGAACACCGGGGTGAGCCGGTTGGAGTTCGCCTCGTCGGGGCAGAAGAGGCGGAAGGTGCGCGGGTTCTGCCGGTACACGTCGCGGAGCAAGAAGCCGAGCTGGCGCGTCGATTCGGCGCGCACGACGCCCGGCGCGGTCACCTCCAGCGCGTACCGGGTGAAGTCGGGCAGCTCGAGCGGCCGCAGCAGGAGCCCGCCGTTCGCGTGCGGATTGGCGCCCAGCCGCCGATCTCCCCGGGGCGCGAGCGCGGTGATCCGCGGCACCGGCCGGCCGCGCTCGTCGAACAATTCCTCGGGCCGGTAGCTGCGCATCCACTGCTCGAGCATCTCGAGCTGCCGTGGGTCCTCGCGCACCTTCGAAAGCGGCACCTGGTGCGAGCGGAAGGTGCCCTCGATGCGCACTCCGTCCAGCTCGCGCGGACCGGTCCAGCCTTTCGGCGTCCGCAGCACGATCAGCGGCCAGCGCGGGCGCTCCCGCAGGCGCCCTCCGCGCGCCTCGCCTTGGTACTCGAGGATGCGCTCGCGCGCCCACTCCAGCGCGGCCGCGAAGTCCTGGTGCACGCGCGCGGGCTGGTCGCCTTCCACGAACCGCGGCTCGTAGCCGTGCCCGGAGAACAGCGCGCGGACCTCCTCGTCCGGCTTGCGCCCCAGCACCGTCGGCGAGGCGATCTTGTACCCGTTGAGGTGGAGCACCGGGAGCACGGCGCCGTCGCGCGCGGCGTTCAGGAAGCTGATCCCCTTCCACGACCCTTCCAGCGGTCCGGTCTCGGCCTCGCCGTCTCCCACGATGGCCACGGCCAGCAGCTCGGGATTGTCGAAGGCGGCGCCGAATGCGTGCGTGAGCACGTACCCGAGCTCGCCGCCCTCGTGGATGGACCCGGGCGTGGGCGGGCTCACGTGGCTCGGCACGCCGTAGGGGGTGGAGAACTGGCGGAAGAGGCGGCGCATGCCTTCCGAGTCCCGCGTCACGGAGGGGTACACCTCGCTCCAGGTGCCTTCGAGCCAGACGTTGGCGTTGACCGCCGGCCCGCCATGGCCGGGTCCGACCAGCAGGATGGCCTCGGTGTCCCGCTGGCGGACGAGACGTGTGAGGTGCGCGTAGACCAGGCTGATCCCGGGCGAGGTGCCCCAGTGTCCGAGCAGGCGGGGCTTGACGTGCTCGGGCCGCAGGGGCTCGCGCAGGAGCGGGTTCTGGTGCAGGTAGATCTGGCCGACGGTGAGGTAGTTGGCCGCGCGCCACCAGGCGTCGACGTCGCGCAGCTCCTCGGGCTGGAGCAGGTCCGGCATCGGGCTCCTCCTGGCGGAGGAACAGTGCGCGCCTGCGCGGCGCGCCGCAAGCGGCGAGGGCTGAACGGCCCGAGCGAGCCGGGGCCGTCGAGCGGGCGATGCGCCGCTTGCCGGCGGCCACGCGCCGGGGTAGTTCCGCTGACCGGGAGGGCCATGGCCGCGCAGCCCCTGCTGGAGGTCCGGGGCCTCACCAAGCGATTCGGCGGGCTCCTGGCGAACGACGGGGTCGACCTCACCGTCGGACGCTCGGAAATCGTCGGGCTCATCGGCCCGAACGGGGCGGGGAAGACCACGCTGTTCAACGGGCTGACCGGCCAGACGCGGGTCGACGAAGGCCGGGTGCTGTTCGACGGCCGCGATCTGACCAACCGGCCGCCCGAGGAGATCGCTCGCGCCGGGATCGCGCGGACCTTCCAGCTGGTGAAAGTCTTCCGCGAGATGACCGTCCTCGACAACGTGATCGTCGGCGCGTTCCTGCGCGAGGTCACCCGCCGGGCGGCGCGGGAGCGCGCGATCGAGGCGCTCCGCATCGCGGGCCTGGCTTCCGTCGCCGCGTCACTCGCCGGCGAGCTGCCGGTCGCGCTGCAGAAGCGCATCGAGCTGGCGCGGGCTCTCGCCACCGGGCCGAGCCTGATCGTCCTCGACGAGGCTCTCTCCGGGCTCACCCCGGCGGAGACGCGCGACGCGCTCGAGGTGCTCCGCGCGCTCCGCCAGCGGGCCATCGCGTTGCTCGTCGTCGAGCACGTGATGGAGGTGATCATGACGCTGAGCGATCGCGTGGTGGTGCTCGACGCCGGCCGCCGCATCGCCAGCGGCTCGCCGGCGGAGGTCGCCCAGGACCCGCGCGTCATCGAGGCGTACCTTGGCGCCTGATGCGCCGGCGCTTCGCGTCCAGGACCTGACCGCCGGCTACGGCGGCCTGCCCGCGCTGCACGGCGTCTCGCTCGAGGTGAAGCGGGGCGAGATCGTCGCGTTGGTGGGGGCGAACGGCGCCGGGAAATCCACCCTGCTGCGCGCCATCGCCGGCCTGCTGCAGCCGGGCTCCGGACGCATCGAGCTCGAGGGGCGGCGGATCGAGGGCCGCCCCGCGCACGAGATCGTCCGGTCGGGGATCGCCTACGTTCCCGAAGGGCGCCACCTGTTCGGACGGCTCACGGTCCGCGACAACCTGCTGCTCGGCGCCTTCACCCACCGGGACGAGCGTACACGCGCGCAGGGGCTCGAGGAGGTCACCACCCTGTTCCCTGTGCTGCACGACCGCGCGCGGCAGCTCGCCGGAACGCTGTCGGGCGGCGAGCAGCAGATGCTGGCCATCGCGCGCGGGCTGATGAGCCGGCCCCGCGTCCTGCTGCTCGACGAGCCGTCGCTCGGCATCGCGCCCAGGTTGGTGGCCCGCATCTATGAAGCGCTCTCGGCCATCAACCGCGCTGGACTGACACTTCTCCTGGTCGAGCAGAACGTCCGCGCCGCGCTCGCTTGCGCAAGCCGCGCCTACGTCCTGCAGACAGGCCGGATCGTCCGCGAGGGCGCCTCGGCCGATCTGCTCGGCAGCGATCTTGTGCGCAAGGCGTTCCTCGGGCTCTAGAAGACCAAGAGCGCAGCGCCGCCCTATCGGCGGCGACTGGCCTACGCTTCGTCCCCGGGGAACGGGCCGGAGCAGGGCAGGTCGGTGACGAGCATGTGCCCCGGCGCGTGCGTGATCGCGAACGGCAGGCGCGCCGCCAGCAGCGCCGCCTGGGGCGTGACGCCGCAGGCCCAGAAGACCGGCACCTCTCCGTCGCGCACGGTCACCGCGTCGCCGTAGTCGGGGCGCGAGAGGTCGGCGATCCCGATCGCGGCCGGATCTCCCACGTGGACCGGCGCGCCGTGCACGCGCGGGAGCTGCCCCGTGATCTCGACCACGCGCGGAACGTCGGCCGGGCGGAACGGGCGCATGCTGACCACCAGCGGTCCGCGGAACGGACCCGCCGGCCGGGTTGGGCGCGCCGTGCGATACATCGGCACGTTGCGGCGCTCGGTCAGGTGCCGCACCTCGAGGCCAGAGGCGAGCAGCGGCGCCTCGAAGGAGAACGAGCAGCCGATGAGGAAGCTGACCAGGTCGGCGCGCCAGAGCGGTGTCGCGTCGTCCACCTCGCCGGCCAGCGCTCCGTCGCGGAAGACGCGGTAGCGCGGGAAGTCGGTGCGCAGGTCGCCGCCGCCGGCGCACCCGGGCTCGACGCGCCCCGCGTCGACCACCTCGAGCAACGGGCACGGACGCGGATTGCGCTGGCAGAAGAGGAGGAAGTCGAAGGCGTGCTCGCGAGGAAGCGCGACGAGGTTCGCTTGCGCGTACGCCGCCGCGAGCCCCGCGGTCGGCCCCTTCCATTCGCCGGTGCGGATCGCGCGACGAGCTTCTGCTGCGGTCCAGCGGCCGGCATCCATCCCGTAATTCTACTCCGGCGGACGCATTTGACGGACCGTGCGGCGTCGGACAATCTCGCGGCAAACTTGAAGGGGGGCCCCATGTCCCGACGGGTCGCGCTCGTCCTGGCCGTGCTCGCCGTTTCGCTGGTCTCCCCGCGCGCCCGCGCCGCGCCGCCCGCCGAGGTGGTGATCGGCGCCGTCTACCCGCTCTCCGGCAACCTGGCGAAGGTCGGCAACGACATCAAGGACGCGATCGAGCTCGCCGCCGAGCTGGTCAACGACGACGTGGATGTCCCGGTGCCGCTCGGCAAGGGAAAGGGGCTGCCGAACCTGGGCGGCGCGCGGCTGCGCGTCGTCTTCGCCGATCACCAGTCGTCGCCGGAGAAGGGGCTGTCCGAGGCGGAGCGGCTCATCTCGCAGGAGAAGGTGATCGCCTTGATGGGCTCGTACAACTCGAACGTGACGGCGACCGCCAGCCAGGCGGCGGAGCGGCTCAAGACGCCTTTCCTCAACGCCGACTCGACCTCGCCGCTGCTCACCGCGCGCGGCTTTCGCTGGTTCTTCCGCACCACGCCGACCGACGACGAGTTCAGCGAGAACTTCTTCAAGTTCCTCGGCGAGATGAAGAAGCGCGGGAAGGCGATCAAGAACGTGGCGCTCTTCTACGAGAACACGCTGTTCGGCACCGACGTCAGCAAGTTCGAGAAGAAATACGCGCAGCAGTACGGGTATCCGGTCGTCGCGGACTTCGCGTACGACGCCAAGTCGACCAACCTGAACGCCGAGATCCAGCGGCTCAAGGCCTCGTCGCCCGACGTGCTTCTGCAGGCGTCCTACACCAACGACGCCATCCTCTCGACGAAGACGATGAAGGAGCTCGACTTCCGTCCGCAGGCCATCCTGGCGATGGACGCCGGGCACGTCTCGAGCGAGTACGTGCCCTCGCTGGGCAAGGACGCCGAGGGCGTGGTCTCGCGCGAGGTGTGGGCGCTGGGGCTGGGCGCGAAGAAGCCCATCGTCCGCCAGGTGAACGATCTTTTCCGCAAGAAGACGCAGGCGGCGCGCGGCCAGCCGATCGACATGGACGGCACCAGCGCGCGCGCCTTCGTCGGGCTCCTGGTCCTCGCGGACGCGATCAACCGCGCGGGCTCCACCGAGGCGGAGAAGATCCGCGGCGCGCTCGAGTCGACCGACCTCCCGGGCGACTCCCTGATCATGCCCTGGCGCGGGGTGAAGTTCGATCCGAAGACGCACCAGAACACGCTCGGCGGCGGCATCCTGGTGCAGATCCAGGATGGCAAGTACGTGGTCGTCTACCCGTTCGACCTGGCCGCGGCGGAAGTGCGCTGGCCGCTTCCCGCGTGGGGGAAGTAGTCGCCGATGATCGCGCAGGCGCTCGTCTCCGGTCTGCTGATCGGGTTCGTGTTCGCGCTCATCGCGGCCGGGCTCACGCTCATCTTCGGCGTGATGGAGATCGTCAACTTCGCCCACGGCGAGTTCCTCATGCTGTCCATGTACCTCTCGTACTTCCTGCACGCGGGGCTGGGTTGGGATCCGATCGCGGCGCTGCCCGTCAACGCGGTCGCGCTCTTCGCGCTCGGCGTGCTCGTCTACTACGGGCTCATCCGCCGCGTCCTGCGCGCGCCCATGCTCGCGCAGGTGTTCGCCACCTTCGGGCTCGGCGTCTTCCTGCAGAACGCGGCGCAATTCCTCTGGCGACCTGATTTCCGCACGCTCGGCGACACCTGGGTGACTGGCCGGCTCTCCCTGGCGGGCGTGTACTTCAGCGGCCCGCAGCTCGCCGCGGCGGCGGGCGCGGTGCTGACCACTGGGGGCCTCTGGTGGTTGCTCTCGCGGACGGAGATCGGCCGCGCGCTCCTCGCCACGGCGGAAGATCGGCAGGCGGCTTCGCTGATGGGGATCAATCCGGACCGGATGTTCGCCCTCGCTTGGGGTCTGGGCGCGGCCTGCGTGGGCGTCGCCGGGGCCTTGCTCTCCACCTTCTATTACGTGTTCCCGCAGGTCGGCGGCGTGTTCGCGCTCATCGCCTTCGTGGCGGTCGCGCTGGGAGGCTTCGGGTCCGTGGTCGGCGCGTTCGCCGGAGGAGTGCTCATCGGCGTGGTCGAGTCGCTCGCCGGAGTCTTCGTCGCCCCGGCGGTGAAGAACCTGTTCGTCTTCGCCATCTACCTCGTGGTCGTGCTGGTCCGCCCGCGCGGCCTGGTGGGCAAGCAGTGAAGATCGCGATCGCCGCCGCCGCCGTCGTCGCCGTGTTCCTCTACCCGCTCGTCTTCCGCGGACCGTATCCGCAGCACCTGATGATCCTCGTGCTGCTCAATGCACTGCTGGGCACCGCCTGGAACATCCTCGGCGGCTTCGCCGGGCAGATCTCTCTCGGCCAGGCCACGTTCTTCGGCGCCGGCGCCTATACCTCCACGCTCCTCTTCCAGCACGCCGGACTGTCGCCGTGGCTCGGCCTCCTCGCGGGCGCGGCGGTGGCCGTCCTCCTGGCCCTCGCGATCGGGTACCCGTGCTTCCGCCTCTCGGGCCACTACTTCGCCATTGCCACCATCGCGATCGGCGAGATCGTCGGGATCGCGGTGACGAACTGGGAGTTCGCGGGAGGTGCGGTGGGCCTCTTCCTGCCCGTGGAGGGCGAGGGCCTGGCCGCGTTCAAGTTCGGCGACAAGCTCGGCTACTACTACGTCATCGCCGCGCTCCTCGCGTTTTCCGTGGCACTCGCCGCGTGGCTGCAGCGCGGCCGGCCGGGCTACTACTGGCGCGCCATCCGGGAGGACCAGGCGGCGGCGCGCAGCGTCGGCGTCCCCGCCACCCGCTACAAGCAGCTGGCGATCGCCATCTCCGCCGCGCTGACTGCCATGGCTGGGACCTTCTACGCGCAATACCTGCTCTTCATCGATCCACCCTCTGTCCTGCCGCTGTCGCTCTCCATCCAGATCTGCCTCGTCGC
>DASWGI010000166.1:0-40038 GCA_036393835.1 Myxococcales bacterium
GCCGCTCACCGCCGCGAACAGGCGCTGGTCGTTGTGGAGGCTGGTGGCCGCGTTGGGCGGATAGACCTGCACCACCAGCGTCTGCCCGCCCTCGCCGGCCAGGTACCCGTCGATGAAGTGGTCGAGGCGGCCGAAGGCCGACCGGACGCGCACGATGGCGTCCTCCAGCGCGGAGTCGGCGTCCGGCTTCGCCCGCTCCTCCTCCTCGAGGTCCACCAAGAGCGGATTCGCCGCCCGCTTGGCCGCGGCGATCCGGTCGCGCAGCACGCTCCGGACCTCTTCCAGGTCCTTCAGGTCGGCGTAGAGCGCGCCGTGCGCCTCGAAGAACGCCTTCTCCTCGTCGATGCGCCAGAAGATCCGCGCGACCAGGTCGGGAGGCAGCTTCGACAACCGCGCCGCCAGCGCGTCGACGAACCGCTCGCCGGCCTTGAGGTCGTCGGTGCGGATCACCACCGCCAGGGAGGCAAGGCCGCCGATGCGGCGTTCCAGCTCCTGCAGCGCGACCGCGGAGGGCGCGCCCTGCGGCAAGAGCTCGCGGAGGTCGGTGCGCAGATCGCCGTAGAGGCGCACCGCGAAGGGGAGGGTGCCGGCGAACACCACGGCCCCGACCGCCACGATCAGCCAGGGGCGCAGGATGGCGAGCGCGGCGAAGCGCTCCCACAGCCGGTCACCTCGCCGCCGGGATGGAATGGGCTGCACGCGGTCCAAGATGGTCCCTGTTACCCCGCCCCGTGGCGTGCCGCCACAATCGAGATGGCCTCGCGGAGCAGCAAAAGCCCGGCCAGCCCGACCTCCTTCTCGATGGTCAGCGCGGGTTGCAGGCGGATCGCGTGCGTGTAGCTCATCGCGAGCAGGCCTCGCCGCAGGCCTTCCTGGAAGATCTCCTCGCAGATCTTCCGCGGCAGCGGCTCCTTGGTGGCGCGGTCGGCCACCAGCTCGACGCCCAGGAACAGGCCCTCGCCGCGCACGTCGCCCACCCAGCGCAAGCGCTCGGGCCAGGTGCGCAGCTCGGCGAGCATCGCGGCTCCCACGGCCCGTACGTTCGCCAGGACGTTCTCGCGTTGCAGGGTCTGGACCGAGGCCAGAGCGGCGGCCGCCGCGAGCGGGTTGCCCCCGTAGCTCGATGAGGAACCGCTCGGGTCCGCCCAGGGCCGCGCCTGGGCCAGCTCGTGCTTCGCCACGATACCGCTGATCGGGAACCCGGAGCCGAACCCCTTGCCCAGGGTGATCACGTCGGGCGTGACGCCGCTCCGCTCGCAGGCGAACCAGCGGCCGGTGCGTCCGAACCCGGTGATCATCTCGTCCGAGATGAACACCGCGCCGGACTCGCGGGCGATGTCCTGAGCGCGCTGCAGGAACTCCGGGGGCGGGATGACGTTGCCGGCGGTGCCCTGCATGGGCTCCACGATGACGGCCGCCACCTGGCCTGTGCTCTGATGCCGGAGCTGCTCGCGGGCCAGGTCCGCGCAGGCGATCCCGCACGACGGGTACGTCAGCTTGAGCGGGCACCGGTAGCAGTTCGCATACGGCAGCACGTGCCCCGGAGGAGTCGGCCCGTACGTGCGCTGGTTGCCGGACCCGTTCACGGCCAGGGTGCCCATCGTCTTCCCGTGGAAGCCGCCCCAGAACCCGACCACCTCGTGCTTGCCGGTCGCGTTCTTGGCCAGGCGGAAGGCGCTCTCCACCGCTTCCGCGCCGCTCGAGTAGAGCTGCACGCGGTCGACGCCCGCGGGAGTGAGCTTCGCCACCTCCTCGATCAGCTCGGCCCGCGGCGCGCTGGTGAAGCTGCCCACCGTCGCCTTCTCGATCTGCGCGTGCAGCGCTTCCTTGTAGGCAGGGTGGCAGTGGCCCAGCGAGTTCACCCCGATGCCGCCGATCAGGTCGACGTACCGGTTGCCGTCGACGTCTTCGACCACCGACCCCTGCGCGCGCTCGACGGCGATGCCGCTCATCAGCGCGAATCCCTGCAGCCCCGGCGCGAGGTGCTGCTGCTCTTTGCGCACGAGCTCCCGGCTCTTGGGGCCGGGGACGGGCGTCTCGATGTGGGGCGCGGTTAGCTTCACGCCGACCTCTCCTGTAGGAAGCCCGGCCAGGGGCTTCGATTCTCGACTCTCATCGGCAATGCGCGGGCACCTCTACACTGCCGTGTCCATGTCAGCAACGTGCCACGACCTCCGAGAATTGCGCATGCAGATCCGGGACGATCTCTACTGCGGACCGGCGCCGGGGGCCCGGGGGCGCGTCCGCAGCGCCAGCGTCGCCCCTGGGATCCGAGCAGCGCCGATACCCGAGACTGGGGCTCCTAAAGTCGCTGCGAACGCGCCCCCGGCTCCCCCGTCGCCTATCGGCAGGTATGCGCTGCCCTGCGCCTGCTCTGGCCGGTACGATGGCAGGGCCGCATGTTCTGTACTCCCGATCGAACGGCGCATGCCGCGGTCACACCGTCCGCGCGACGCATCGGCGGTGGGGAGCCGGGGGTGGGTCCGCAGCGACTTTAGGAGCCCCAGTCTCGGGGGTGGGCGGTGCTCGGACCCCAGGGGCGACGCTGGCGCTGCGGACCCACCCCCGGGCCCCGCCGCCGGTCATGACAGTGGCTAGAACTGCGCGACCTTGGAGGGTGGGTTCGCGTACGCGAACTCGGAGAGAGCCGTGCCGCTGCGGTGATCGGCGGGCGCGCCGGGCCGGTCGATGCGCAACTCGTACCGGTTCTCGTAAGTGTAAGTCATCGGCGCTGCCATGATGCTGACCAGGAACCGGGACAACGGGCTCATCTCGCCGAGCACGTCCTCCTTGTAGAGGAGCCGCCGGGCGTCGATGGTCACCGTCACCTTCTCGCCGAGCGCGCCCCTCGCCGACGCGACCACCCGCTGGGGGACGTCGTACTCGAAGCGCCCGCCCGTCTCGCGCCGCGGCCGCTGGAAGGACAGCTTCACCTCGCTGGAACGCACCTCGGTCTGGCCGTTCCGACTGGTGTAGAGCCAGCCCTGCGGCGCGGCCCGCGATCCCTCGGGCGGGATGAGCACCGCCAGCGCCATGGTGGCGCCCTCCGCGTCGTCGAACGCCTCCATCCGGTACCAGAGCGAGGCGGACTTGTATGCCGGCACGGTGCTGTAGGAGGTGTCCGCGTAGCAGAAGCCGCGCACGCGCCGGCCGCCGCGATCCGAGCTCCACACCGTGCCGTCGAACTTGCTGCGCAGCGCGAAGATCGTCTGGTCGAACACCGCCCGGCCGCCTGCGTCGAAGGTGACGCGGCCGCCGCCGGGCCGGACGGCCTGCGTCTCGGGCAGCACGGTCGCGTCGATCACCAGCTTCTTCCCGGCGAAATGCACGTGGTGGCTGGCGTCGGGACCCATGGTGAGGCTGTGCGCGCCCATCTCGATGGCGCCCTCGGGCAGCACGCGCCACTGCCCGGACTCGAACGCCTCGGCATCCTCGATGGTCTTCCCGTTGGCTCCCACCAGCACCGCCCGGGCCGCCGCTCCGCCGTGGCCCTCCAGGCCGGCGTTGCTGACCAGGAACTGCACGCGCGCGAAGGAGCCGTCCTCGGCCTGGAAGAGGAACGAGTAGCTCTCCGAGTAGAACGCCTCGGGCAGCAGCTTGGGCAGGTAGCTGGCCTGGGTGACCTTGGCGCCGTCGTCCGCCTGGCTGGAGAAGCCGTGCACGCCCTCCTCGGCGAACGGCATCCCGTAGGCGACGAAGAGCACCGCCACCGCCGCGGTGCCAGAGGCGAGCGCGCCGATCAACGCCAGGCCGGGCCGGGAGCGGTGCGCTCCGTGCCGGAAGACGAAGTAGCGGTGCAGCGGCAGGTTCCATCCCACGCCCACCAGCACGCCGACGAGCGCGGCGGCGACGAGCGGGTTCCAGTGCAGGCCGTCGGTCAGCAGCACCACCCCCAGCGTGTTGAGCAGCAGCGAGGTGAGCGAGATCGCGGCGTAGCGGGGCACCTCGTGCCAGACCGAGTCGCCCTGGGTGCGGAACGTCCACAGCTTGTTGACCGTGAAGTTCGTGATCGCGCCGAGCAGCGCGCCCAGGGCGCGCGAGGTCCCCGTGTAGACCCCGGCCAGCTCGACCAGCACGGTGAAGGTGCCGTAGTCGACCACCGTGGCGAGCACGGAGGCGACCCAGGCGCGCCCGACCCAGCCGGTGAGGGGATCCGCGCCCTGCGCGGGCGGCGGAGGAGCTGCCTCGCGCTTGCGCAGCTCCTGGTGGATGTAGGCGAAGCGGCGGAGCGCGGTGACGTTCGCGGCCACGGCCACCAGCACCAGCGTGCCGAGCAGCAGGTGATAGACAGGCTGGACGGCGCCGGGCTCCAGCACCCGCGCGAGCAGCGGAGCGAGCATGCCGGCGATGCCGATGTACGTCGCGCGCTCGCCCCGGTTCATGGCGCCCATGCGCGCGTCGATCCCGCTGATCTCGCCCTTGGCGCGCGCGTACGAGACGAGCAGCGCGCCGCCCATGGACACGATCGCCAGCCAGAAGCCGAGCGGATAGGTCCGGTAATACGCCGCGATGCCGGCGAAGGTGGCGATCTCCGCGTACCGATCGACCGCGGCGTCGATCAGCTCGCCCGCGTCGGACGCCGTCCCGCGCGTGCGCGCCACCATCCCGTCCAGCGCGTCGAGGATGGCGCAGAGGATCACCAGGCCGCCGCCCACGGCGGGCCGCCCGACCGCGAACGCCGCCGCTCCGGCGACGCTGCATCCCAGCGAGGCCGCGGTCAGCTGGTTCGGGGTCACGCCCAGCGCCAGCGCGCCGCGCTCGAGCGGAGAGAAGCACCAGTACCCGAACTCGATCAGGAAACGGCCCAGGAAGAAGCTCCCCGGCTCCTTTCGGGCGCGCTCGTGCTCGAACCGGCCCAGCACGGCCACACGGATCGCGTAGGCGGCGAGCAGGACGGCGGCGCAGGCGGCGAAGAAAAGGACCAGCGTCAGCCTCCGGACGAGTCCCCGGCGCGGGGTGCTGCCGGCGAACGTACAAAATTAATCACCGCGCAAGCACTTCCCGGGCGCGCGGCCGCCCGTCCAGCGGCCAGGCGCGCGCCCGAAGTACCGGATTTGCGCCAGTTTTGCAACATCGCATCCAAGGACCCGCCGCGGTGGGATGCGCTCACACAAAGGTCAGGGAGGAAGGACCAGCAGGACCAGGGGGAGGCCGCGCCCGTAGGTGCCGATGACGTCCTCGAGCGGCTCGCCGTGCAGCGCCAGCATCGCCTCGGGCCCGCCGTCGAGGTTCACGGCGTCCATCGTCCCGAGCGTTTCCGCCAGCCAGCGCGCCACGTCGCGGCGCACCGCGGGCCATTGCGAGGCGAAGAGGAGGATGCGCCCGTCGCGAAGCTGGCCGATCGCGGCCGTGCGGCTCGACTCGGCGCAGTAGTGGGGCCCCGCGCACATCGGCGCGCCGCCGCGCACCAGCGCAGGGAAGCTCTTCAGCGCCTCGCTCCACTGGTCGGCGCGGAAATCGGGCGGCGCGAAGAACCGCGGAGCGCGCGAAGCCGCCGCCACGCTGCTCTGCGCGACGGGCTTCGCCTCGCGCTGGCGGGCGCCGAACCAGAGCGCGTCCTGGCGCAGGCAGCCGGCGCCCTTCACCCTTCGCCCGTCCTGCACGATCTCGCAAGTGGGGCGGACTTCGCCGCCGTCCGCCGAGTAGAAGGACCCGTTCGCGATGGCGATGGCGCCCGGGTAGCGCTGCCGCCACTGCGCCAGGGTGGGCTTCTGCGCGTCGAATCGCACCGCGAAGTTGGCCAGGCGCGGGTCGACGAGCAGCACCTTGGCGGCCCAGTTCGCGTCGCCGCCCAGGTCGGCTGCGGTGGCGGTCTCCACGCCCGGCGCGAGCTCGCGCCAAGGTGCCTGGAGCGGCGCGGCGATCGACCAGAGGAGCGACAGCGCCGCGAGCGTCATCCCATCCGCTTCTTACGCCGGGGCTCGCGACGGCGTTGCGTGGAGGGGAACACGTCGTGCGAAGCCACCGCCGCTTGCGCCTCGGGCGCCGCTGCCCGGCGCGCCAGCGCCATGAACCGCTCCTGGCTGCGCAGCGGGGCCACCGAGGTGCCGTGGGTGCCCGGCTGCACCCTCTCGTACTGGCCGTCGGCGCGCAGGATCCGCGCCTTGACGTTGTCCGCCAGCGAGGTGGCGAGCACCTCTTCGAGGATGCGCTCCTTCACGGCCGCGTCCTCCACCGGGAACGCGATCTCCACCCGGCGCACGAAGTTCCGCTGCATCCAGTCGGCGCTGGAGAGGTACACCTCCCGCCTGCCGCCCGCCTCGAAGTACCAGATGCGCGAGTGCTCGAGGAACCGGTCGACGACGCTGATCACCTTGATGCGCTCGGACACGCCGGGAATCCCCGGCCGCAGGACGCAGATGCCCCGCACCATCAGGTCGATCTGCACGCCCGCCTGCGAGGCGCGGTACAGCGCCTTCACCACGTCGGGCTCCTGGAGCGAGTTCATCTTGGCGACGATGCGTCCCCGGCCGGTCTCCTTGGCGATCTGCGCCTCGCGCTCGATCAGCTCCACCACCGCCGATTTGAGACCCAAGGGCGCCACCCGGAACTTCTTCCAGGAGGACGGCTTGGAATAGCCGGTCAGCAGGTTGAAGAGCGACGTCGCGTCGGCGCCGAAGTCGTCCCGCGCGGTGAAAATGGAGAGGTCCTCGTAGATCCGCGCCGTCACCGGGTTGTAGTTGCCCGTCCCCAGGTGCACGTACCTGCGCAGCCCGCCCGCCTCGCGGCGCACCACCAGGGCCACCTTGGCGTGCGTCTTGTACCCGATCAGCCCGTACACCACGTGGACGCCCGCCTGCTCCAGCGCGCGGGCCCAGAGGATGTTCGCCTCCTCGTCCATCCGCGCCTTGAGCTCGACCAGCGCGGTGACCTGCTTCCCGTTCTCCGCCGCCCGCTGCAGCGCGCGGACCACCGGGGAGTCCTTCCCGGTGCGGTACAGCGTCATCTTGATGGCCAGCACCGAAGGATCGTCGGCCGCCGCCTCGATGAGCCCCACCACCGGATCGAACGACTCGTACGGATGGTGCAAGAGGACGTCGCGCTCGCGGATCAGCCGGAACAGGTCGCGCTCCGCGTCGCCGAGCTGCGGCGGGACCACTGGCGTGAAGGGCTCGTCGTGCAGCTCCTTCTGCTCCATGCGGCCGAGGAGCGGAAGGAGATCGGGGATGTTCAGCGGCCCCTCGGGACGGTAGACGTCGGGCGCGCCCAGCTTGAGCGCGCGCACCAGGTAGTCGACCATCTGCTGCTCGGCGCCGGCGGCGATCTCGAGCCGCACCGCGCTGCCCCGGTCGCGCCGGCGGACCTCCCGCTCGATGGTGACGAGCAGGTCCTCCGCCTCCTCCTCGTCGATGCTCAGGTCCCAGTTGCGGGTCACGCGGAAGGGCCAGCACCCGTCGATGGCCATGCCCGGGAAGAGCTGGGCAACGTGCCGGGCGATGACGTCCTCGAGCAGCACGAAGCAGCGGCCGTGGTCGGGGACTTCGACCAAGCGAGGCAGCACGCTGGGGACTGGGACCACCCCGTAGCGGAGACGCGTTCCAGAGGCGGCGGGGCCGAAGCGGACCGCCAGGTTGAGCGACTTGTTGCGTAGATGCGGGAAGGGATGGCCGGGGTCGAGCGCGATGGGCGTGAGGACGGGGAACACCTCGCGCCAGAAGTAGTCGTTCACGAACGACGCCGCCCCCGCCGGGAGCTGCTGGGGACCCAGGAGCCGGACGCCGGCGCGCTCCAGGTTGGGCAGCACGTCGGCGAGCAGGGCCCGATACTGCCGCGCCACCATCTCGTGGGCGCGCACGCTGATCGCCTGGAGCTGCTCGCCCGGCGAGAGCGCGTCCGGCCCCGACTCCTCCACGTGCCCGACGAGTTGCGACTTCAGTCCGGCCACCCGGATCATGAAGAACTCGTCCAGGTTGCTGCTGGTGATCGCCAGGAACTTCAGCCGTTCCAGGGCGGGGACCTGTGGATCGCAGGCCTCCTCCAGGACCCGCTCGTTGAAGGCGAGCCAGGACAGCTCGCGGTTGATGAACCAACGCGAGTCGGAGAGCGACTGGATCGGCGCGACCGGCTCGGGCGGCGGCACCACCGAGAGCGCCGCCGGCAGCGCCGGGCCGGGCTGTACGGAGGCGGGCGGAATGCCCGCCAGAGACGATGTAGGTGCGCCGTCCATACCAGGACTGTACATGCCCACTCCGACTCTGGCGAGCGGCAAGCTTGACACGGCGCCGCATCGCGTTACATGGTGTCGCTCACGCAGTGCGTCAGGGGAGGCCTTTCGATGTTCACGTCGGAGCAGGTGAAGCAGGCGTTCGGCACGGCCCAGGCGAAGGCGGCGGCGAAGGCGAAGGAGTTCGAGGCGGAGGCCCGCAAGGTCCTCGAGGCCCTCGGCGACCGCGCCCAGGCCGAGCTCAAGGTCCTCATCTCGGCCGCCAAGAGCGATACGCGCGACCGCATCGCGGACCTCGGCGCGGAGCTGGAGAAGCTGGGCCGCAAGGTCCAGGAGCTCGCCCGTACGCCGGTGCCGCCCAAGGATGCCGCGGCCGCCGAGTCCGGGCCGAACGGCGCGCAGGCGCCTGTAAACTAGCGGTCCTACACGGGCGGAGCGCTGCCCACAGCGGTCCTTGTCCACCTTCACGGGCAACCGCTAGCTTGCCCGGGTGCTCGGGGCGTTCCCGCCCCGGGTCTTCCGGCGGGGTGCAGCATGGGCAACTTGCGCGCAGCCGTTCAGGATTCGCAGTTCCCGTCGCATCGGGAGAACCCGATCGGATGATCGGCCGCCCCCGCGTCCGGACAACGCTGCTCGTCTGCCTCGGCCTGGTGCTCGCCGGGGCGGCCGCGGACGTGTGGGTGCTGGAGCGACCGACGCTCACCGCGGACCGCCAGCTCAAGGACCAGCCCGCGAACGTCATGACGCAGGCCCAGTTGGAGGCGCTGCTGGTGCGCGTGGCGCCCTCGCTCCCGGCCGACATCCGCGTCAAGCTCGCCGAGGCGGTCCTCGCCGAGTCGGCGCGCGCCGGGTACGACCCGCTCTTCATCCTCGCCCTGGTCAGCGTGGAGAGCCGGTTCCGCCTCAAGGTGGCCAGCGAGCGCGGGGCCTACGGGCTCGTCCAACTCAAGCCCAGCACGTTCGCCTGGATCAGTGCACGGGAGCCCGACCTGGGCGGCGAGGACCTCGACGTGGCCGACGATCCGGTGGTCGACGTGCGGCTGGCGATCCGGTACTTCCGCTGGATCGAGCGTCGCTTCCGGACCCGCGACGAGGCGCTGATGGCCTACAACGCCGGCCCCAAGCGCATCAAGCAGTACCGCGGGCGGCTGAAGGACATCCCGGACACCTACAAGGAGTACCCGCGGCGCATCAAGCGGGAGCACGCGCGGTTCGTCCGCCTGGTGGGCGGCCACCCCGACACGCCCGATTCCGAGGTCCTGCTGGCTCGCGTGCAGCGCTGAGCAGTCGCCGCCGATTGGGCGGCGCTGTGCTTTTCAGCGCGCGTCGGTCTTCCTCCCGCGGCGCGACCGGGGTCGGGTAGACTGCCGCGCGCATGTCGACCGCGTATGTCCTGAAGATCACGGAGCCCGAGGCGCGCCGCGCGGAGATCTCCCTGGAGGCGGACACCCGCGGCGCCGCGTCGATGGAAGCGCGGCTGCCGGTGTGGACCCCGGGCAGCTACCTGGTCCGGGAGCACCAGCGCCACGTGGACGGGCTGCGCGCGGTGGACCAGGACGGGCGGCCGCTCCCGGTGGAGAAGGTGGACAAGCACACCTGGCGGGTGGCCTCCGCGGGAGCGCGGCGGGTGCGGGTTACGTACCGGCTCGGCTGCTTCGAGCTCACCGTGCGCACCAACCACGTCGATCCGACCCACGCCTTCCTCAATCCGGCGGCGGCGTGCGCCTTCTTCGTCGGCCGCGAAGGCGAGCCGTGCGCGGTGCGGACCGAGGCGCCGGCCGAGTGGCAGACCTGGGTGGCGCTCCCGCAGCGCGGCGGCGCTTTCCACGCGGAGGACTACGACGAGCTGGCGGACAGCCCGTTCGAGATGGGACCGCTCACTTCGCACGCGCTCCACTCCTTCGCCGTGCAGGGCGTCCCGCACGAGCTGGTGGTGTGGGGCCGGGGCGACTTCGACGGGCGCCGCGTGGTCCCGGACGTCGCGAAGATCGGTGAGGCGCTCGCCGCCGTCTTCGGGGGGCTGCCGTTCAAGGACCGCTACCTCCTGCTCGTGCACCTCAACGACAAGGGCCGCGGCGGCCTGGAGCACCGGCGTTCGGCCGCGCTTCTCGTGCCGCGCTTCGCGTTCGTGCAGAAGAGCGCGTACGAGGATTTCCTGCTCCTCGTCGCGCACGAGTACTTCCACCTCTGGAACGTGAAGCGCGTGCGGCCGGCGGCGTTCACGCCCTACGACTGGACCCGCGAGAACCACACCCGGCTGCTGTGGGCGATGGAGGGGCTCACCAGCACGTACGAGGTGCTCGCGCTGCGCCGGGCGGGCCTGATCACGCCGCAGCGGTTCCTGGAGATCTGGGGCGAGCGCCTGACCACCCTGCAGCGCACGCCCGGCAGGGTGCGGACGCCGCTCGCGCAGGCCTCGTACGACGCCTGGATCAAGCACTACCGGCCCGACGAGAGCACCGCCAACACGACCGTCTCCTACTACCTGAAGGGCAGCGTGGTCGGGTTCCTGCTGGATCTCGAGCTGCGGCGCCGCAGCGGAGGCAAGCGATCGCTGGACGATCTGGTGCGGCTCCTGTTCGAGCGTCACGGACGCCCGCCGGGCCTGCCGGAGGAGGGCGTGGAGAAGGCGGCGCTGGATCTGGTCCCCGGCCTGGAGGGGTGGTTCGACCGCGCTCTGCGCAGCGCCGACGAACTGGATGTGGACGCGGCGCTCGGAGGGGTGGGCCTGCGCCCGGTGGTCCGGCCGGCGTCGGGGCCCGAGGACAAGGGCGGCGCGGAGCAGAGCGCCAAGGAGCCCCCGCAGAACGGGGCGGCGCGCTCCTGGTTCGGCGCGCAGGCCAAGGAGCGGGGCGGAGTGCTCGAGGTGCAGTCGGTGGTGGAGGGTTCGCCCGCGCAGCAGGCCGGCATCGGAGCGGCAGACGAGATCGTCGCGCTGGACGGCTTCCGCACCGATCTGAAGCAACGGCTGGGCCGCGTTGCTCCGGGCCAGCAGGTCCGGCTCACCGTCTTCCGGATGGACGAGCTGCTCGACGTCCCCGTCCAGCTTGCCCCGGCCCCCCGCGATACGGTGGTGCTGACCCCCGATCCCCGCGCCTCCGACCAGCAAACCCGCCTCCGCACCTCCTGGCTCGGCTCTTCCTGGCCCGACCAACCAGCTGGACAGGGCTAAAAACGAACGCGGAGGCGCTGAGGCGCGGAGAATTCTTCGTCTTCCAACCAGACGTCCTCCGCGTCTCCGCGCCTCCGCGTTGTGCTTTTTGTCTCCTCGTTGCGCGCCGTACTCGAGGCGGGTAGAGAGTGCGGCGTGCGGGTCACCGAGATCTTCGAGAGCATCCAAGGGGAATCGACGCATGCGGGGAAGCCCTGCGTGTTCGTCCGGTTCACCGGCTGCGACCTGCGCTGCCAGTACTGCGACACCGCCTACGCGTTCCACGGGGGCACCGAGATGAGCCGCGCCGAGGTCCTGGAGCGGGTCGCCGGGCATTCCGCGCGCTTCGTGTGCCTCACCGGCGGCGAGCCGTCGCTGCAGAAGGAGCTGCCCCAGCTGGCGCAGGAGCTGCTCGATCGCGGGTACGAGGTCTCGATGGAGACGCACGGGCAGAGGCCGCTCGACCGCATCCCGCCCGGCGTGAAGAAGATCGTCGACCTGAAGACGCCCGGGTCGCGCGAGCCGCACGCCGACTTCCGCGAGCTCGAGCGCCTGGGGCCCGGCGACGAGCTGAAGGTGGTGGTCTGCGACGAGGCCGACTTCCGCTGGGCGGTGCGCGTGATCGACCAGCTGGGGCTCTGGACGCGCGTGCCAGTACTCTTCTCGCCCAGCTTCGGCCAGGTGGCGCCGCGGGACCTCGCCCGCTGGCTGCTGGAGAGCGGGCGGCCCGCGCGGCTGCAGCTCCAGCTGCACAAGCTGATCTGGGGCCCCGAGGCGCGCGGTGTCTGATCGGGAGCGCCGGTGAAGCGGCCCTGCTACGTGGTGGACGCGTTCTCCGGGCGCCCGCTCGCCGGCAATTCGGCAGGGGTCGTCCTCGACGCTCGCGACCTCGTGACGGCGGAGCTGCAGCGCATCGCCGAGGAGCTGAAGCACGCCGAGACCGCCTTCCCGCTGCCCGCGCGCGAGCCCCAGGCCGCCTTCCACCTGCGCTGGTTCACCCCGTTCTCCGAGGTGCGCTTCTGCGGGCACGCGACGCTCGCCGCATTGCACGTGCTCGTCGAGGAGGCGCAGCGCATCCGCGTCCCGGCGCACGGCACCACCCGGGTCTCGTTCACCTGCAAGGCTGGCCTGCTCCGCGCCGAGCTGTCGCGGCAGGACGGCAAGCTGCGCGCCCTCTTCGAGACGCCGCCGGCCCGATTCGAGCAGCAGCTCGTGGACGGTGCGCTGCTCGCGGCGCTGAACCTCGTCCCGGAGCTGCTCGATCCGAAGCTCTTGCCGCACCGCGCGCTCTCGGAGGAGGGGAACCTCTACCTGTGCCTGCGCGACCGGGCGGCGCTGGCCGGGGTCCGCGGCGACGCGGGCGCGTTGCCTGCCCTCGCAGAGCGGCTGGGCGTGGTCGGGTTCGTCCCGTTCGCGCTGTCACCGAAGCCCGGAGTGGATGCCGCGCTGCGCGCCATCTTCGCCGACCACGGCGTGTCCGAGGATCCGGTGACCGGCAGCGCCTCCGGCCACCTCGCGCTCCTCCTGCAGCAGCTCGTCCCCGCCGAGGTCCCGCGCAAGCTGGTCTTCACCCAGGGCGACGAGCTGGGCCGCCCCGGCCGGATCGAGATCGAGCTCCGCCCCGAATCGAACCCCTCCGACCTCCGCGCCTGGATCACCGGCCTTGCCACCGTCATTCTCCGCGGCGAACTGGACCTGCCATGAAAAACGGTTTCACGCAGAGAGCGCAGAGCACGCGAAGGGAGAAAGCCAAAGAATCCCCTTCCAAGGGCCACCCTCCGCGCCCTCTGCGTGAGACCGAAGCGAGTCGTTCGCGACCCGTTCCCGAATCGGCTCTTGTACGGGAGCTGCGGGATGTGCACAGCGAGAAGGATGGGCGGAAGCTTTCCCTGGAGAGGGCCGGGGTGAAGGGCCTGCGGTACCCGATCTGCGTGCTGGACCGGGTGAGCGGGAAGCAGCACACGGTGGCGGAGATCGACATGAGCGTGTCGCTCCCGCACCGGCGGCGCGGAGCGCACATGAGCCGGTTCGTCGAGTTGCTCAACCGGCACCGCCGCGAGATCGACATCCGCCGCTTCCGCGCGCTCTGCGCCGAGCTGCGCCGCGACCACGACGCCACCGCTGCCCACGTCACCGTGCGCTTCCCCTACTTCATCGAGAAGCGCGCTCCGGTGAGCGGCGCAAAAGGCCTCGTCGACTACTCCTGCACCTACGGCGCCAGCGTGACCGCGGGCGCCGACGAGCTGTGGGTGGCGGTCGAGGTGCCGGTGACCAGCCTCTGCCCGTGCAGCAAGGCGATCAGTCGCCACGGGGCGCACAACCAGCGCAGCCTGGTGCGGGTCAAGGTCTGGTTCGCGCGCTTCTTCTGGCTGGAGGACCTGATCGCCCTGATCGAGGAGAGCGCGTCCTGCGACCTCTACGCGCTGCTCAAGCGCCCGGACGAGAAGTGGGTCACCGAGCGCGCCTACCAGCGGCCCCGGTTCGTGGAGGACCTGGTCCGGGAGGTGGGCACCCGCCTGCGCCGGGACCGGAGCTTCCCCCGCTGGGAGGTCGAGGCGGAGAGCTTCGAGTCCATCCACGCGCACAGCGCGTATGCGCGCTTGTCCTACCCCGGTGCCACGCGCGGCGGAAACGACGGAGAATCTTGACCGGGCGGGCGTTTGCAGCGACCCTCCTGGCATGATGCCGACCTTGTTGCTCGCCGCGTCCGTCTTCCTGAACGGCGTCAACATCGATGGCGTGCGCGGGCAGAACTTCGAGAAGTGCCGCGCGGTGCGCATCGACGACAAGGGCAACCTCCACCTCGACTGCCCCGGGTACCAGGTGGAAAACGCCGGCGGGTCGGCCGCGGCGCCGGTGGTGCTCCCCACCATCCCGGTGGCGGGCGCGAGCGTGGTTCCGCCCAGCCTGGCCAAGCACTACTTCCTGGTCACCGAGCAGAGCGACGGCGCGGCCGCCCAGTACGACGTCGACCTGTACGTGAACTCCAAGTGGGTGCGGAAGGTCCGCAGCGGAGACGAGCAGATCGTGCTGGACATCACCCGGTTCCTCTCGCCGGGTCCCAACAAGCTCCTCTTCGCGGCCACCAAGCGGGCGCCCAAGGCGGGGGCGGCGACCAGCTTCGTGCGGTTCACCGTCGGCGAAGGCGAGTCGTCCGGGGCGCAGGTCCTGATCGACAACCCTCTGCTCGAGTGCAAGCGCACCGCGGCGGAGACCGACAACGTGAACGAGGAGTTCACGGTGCAGGCGCGCTGATGCTGCGGGAGGATCCCGAGCGGACGCACGTCCAGGCGCGGCGGGAAGAGATCGTCACCATCTACGAGTCCGCCAACCAGCCGCTGGTCCAGACGCCCGGACGCACGGCGCAGGCGGCGCAAGCGGCCATCATCGCCCTGCGCGCGGGGCGCGCGTTCGAGGTCCTGGTGGTGCTCACCTTCGCCGAGTCGCGGGAGAACGTGGTCTATGCGCCCGACGCGCCGGTGCCGCAGACGCAGCTGCAGCAGGCGGTCGACGAGGCGCTCAACTTCGCCGAGAGCATGGGGTTCATCCTGGAGAGCGGCTGGGCGGGGCTCGACCTGCGGCAGAAAGACGAGATCATGAGGCGCATGAGCGCGTTCCAGCCGCCGCAGCCCAAGCAGATCGAGCCGCTTCCCGAGCGGCCGAAGGCGGCCGATGCGCTCTCCGCGGTCGCGCGGCTCTTCGCCGCCTTCGCGCTGCTGCTGTTCGCCGCGGGCTCCGTGGCCTGCAGCGGCGTGAGCGCCGAGCAGCGCCGCCGGAGCGCCGAGATCCACTACGACCTGGGGACGAACCTGCTCCAGAACGGCGACGTGCAGGGCGCTCTGAAGGAGTACCTGGAGGCGGAGAAGGAGGACGAGGACCTGCCGCAGACGCACAACGCGCTGGGTCTCCTCTACGCCTACTCCCTGGCCCGCCCGCAGGAGGCGGAGGAGCACTTCAAAAAGGCGATCGCGCTGGACAAGGACTTCTCCGAGGCGCGCAACAACCTGGGAACGTTCTACGTGGCGCGGGGGCGATTCGCCGAGGCCGTCCCGCAATTCGAGCGGGCGCTGGGCAATCCGCTCTACCGCGACCGGATGATCGCCGAGACCAACCTGGGCTGGGCGCTGTACAAGACCGGCCAGCCGGAGAAGGGGATGCGGCGCATCGAGGCCGCCCTGGCGCTCGCGCCCAAGTACTGCCTGGGATGGCGGCAGCTCGGCACCATCCACGCCGAGCGCGGCGAGCTGCAGGCCGCCAGCGACGCGTTCGCCAAATATGCGGCGTCCTGCCCCGACACCGCCGACGCGCACCTCCAGTCCGGGAAGATCCTCGCCCGTCAGACGCGGGCCGCCGAGGCCCGGGTCGCCTTCCAGCGCTGCGCGGGCTCGAAGGACGAGCGCGAATCGAACGTGGCCAAGGAGTGCCAGCGCTTGCTGCGCGAGCTCACGCCCTAGCCACCGCCTCCAGGGCGGCGCTACGCTTTTCAGAGCGCGGACGTTCTGGGATAGGTCACGGCCCCCTTTGGGCGGACTTGCGACTACATTGGGCGCGTGGACACCCGGGCGGAGCGCTTGGCCGCGATCGTGCTGCGCACGGTCGCCTACGGCGAGAGCGACGTCATCGCGCACCTCCTTGTCCGCGGGCGGGGCAGGGTGTCGGCCTTCGCGCGCGGCGCCCGGTCCAGCCGGCGGCGGTTCGGGGGCGCGCTCGAGCCGTTCCAGCTGGTCGAGGTGCTGCTCGCGGAACGCAGCGGGCAGGATCTGTGGATGCTGCGCGAGGCGGCGGTGGCCGAGGCGTACGCGGGTCTGCGCGAGGACCTGCACCGCATCGCGCACGCGGGTTACGCCGCCGAGCTGGCGCACGAGCTGTCGCGCCCGGCGGAGCCCGCCGACGAGCTGTTCGCGCTGCTCGCCGAATTCCTGCACCGGCTGGCCACCGGCCCCGCCACCAGCGCGCGCCTGCGCGCCCTGGAGCTGCGCGCGCTGTCCGCCGCGGGGCTATCGCCCGAGCTGTCCGCCTGCGCGCGGTGCGGCGCGGCGGTGCCGTGGGGCAAGGCGGCCTTCGACGCCGGCGCGGGCGGTCTCGCCTGCGGGCGGTGCGCGCATCCGGGCGCGCTGCTCCTCACGGCGGGAGCCCGCGCGGCGCTGGCCCAGCTGCAGCGCGCCGGGCTCTCCGCCGCCGACGCGCCCTTGTCCGCCGACGGCAGCGGCCGCCCGGCGGATCCGCGCGCCTTCGAGGACGCCTGCGGTCAGGCCGCCCGGCCGATGTCCGCTTTCCTGCTCCACCACCTCGGGCGCACGCCGCGCAGCGCGGCCTTCGCGCAGCAGGTGGGAGCGCCGCCCTGAAGCACCCACCTCCGTCCTCCGCGAGCCCCCCTCAAGCAGTCAGCGGGGGCGCCGATACCTGCCCTGGGAGGTCCGCCATGGCCCGGGTCAGCAATGTCGTGCTGCTCAATCAGCACCCGGTCGAGCAGGCGCTGCTGCGCTATTTCCTCTCCAGCGAAGGGGTGGCGTCGAGCTCGCTCAGCCCGCGCGCCGGCCTGGACGCCCTCGCCGCGATGGCGCCGGACCTGGTGATCGCCGACGCGGCAGGGGCGCACGGCTGCGCCCAGTTGCGCCAGCGGCTCCCCGACGCGCGCATCGTCGCGCTCGCCGAGGCCGGCGACGTGGAAGGCGCCCACGCGGTGCTCCGCAGGCCGCTCGACTTCCACCGGCTGAACCGGGACCTGCGGCCGCTGCTCGAGGCGGGCGCCCAGGCGGCCTCGCAAGTCCGGCGGCGCGTCCTCTTGGTGGACGACGACACCGACGTGCTGGAGGTGACGCGCAAGGCGCTGGAGGCGGCGGGGTGCTCGGTCACCTGCATCGCCGATTCCAGCGAGGTGCTGCGCGCTCCGCCGGGCGACGGCTACGACCTGGTGCTGCTCGACCTGGTGATGCCCGACGTGGACGGTCTGCAGCTCTGCTACCTGCTCCGGCAGCACTACGGCGAGGACCTGCGCATCTGCATGATCACCGCCGCCAACGACCCGGAGGCGATCAAGCGCGCCGCGCAGGCCGGCGCCGACGGCTGGCTGACCAAGCCGATCCGCAGGGCGGAGCTGCTCGCCCTGGTCGGGCTGGGCGAGCGCGGCGGGCCGCAGGAAGACCGCGGGCCCATCGCCGTGCGGGCGCCGTTCACGCCGCAGCCGGGCAAGGCTCCGCGCCCGCCGCACGTGCTGGTGGTCGACGACGACCGCGACGTGCTCGAGTACTGCCGCGCCGTGCTGGCCGGGGCCGGCGCGGTGGTGGACGCCATCCAGGATCCCTGCTCGTTCCGCGAGGTGCTGCCCCCGGGCGGCTCGTACGATCTAGTCCTGATCGACATTTTCATGCCGGGGATGGACGGCATCGAGCTGTTGCGGCGCTTCTCCGCGGACGTGCGCAACTGCGCGTCGAAGCTCTACGTGATCACCGCGGCCGACGACGAGGCGCTGCGCGCGCTGGCCCAGCGGAGCGGCGCCGACGGCTACCTCACCAAGCCGCTCAAGCAGAAGGCGCTGCTCGAGCTGCTGGCTGCCTAGGGAAAGGCGGAGGACCATGGCGCGCATCCTGGTGGTCGACGACGATCCCGACATCCGGTTCGTCGCGCGGCTCGCCCTCAAGCGCGGCAAGCACGAGGTGACGGTGGCGGACTCCGGGCGAGCGGCGCTCGCGCACCTCGATTCCGGCGCCGCCTGCGATCTCATCCTCTGCGACCGGATGATGCCCGAGATGAGCGGGGTGGAGACGCTCGCGGAGGTGCGGCGCCGCCGCGCCGACGTGCCGTTCGTCTTCCTCACCGCCAAGGCGCAGAAGGAAGAGATCGAGGAGGGCCTGCGCCTGGGCGCGAGCCGCTACCTGACGAAGCCTTTCGAGCCCGCCGAGCTGCTCGGCGAGGTGAACGGCATCCTCGGTCAGTGAGCGCGACCCGCCCCATCCCGCTGCCGGGGTCGCGGCCGGCGCCCGCCCCGCCCGCGCGCACCGTCGAGGAGCTGGAGGAGGAGCGCGAGCGCCTGGAGGCCACCGTGCGCGCCCTGCGCGGCGCGCTGCGCGTGGTCGAGAACGTCTCCAGCGCGTTCCAGCGCGAGCGCATCCTCGCCGCGGTGACCGACGCGCTCACCCGCAGCCTGGGCGCCGCGGCCGCGCGCGTCTGGCTGGTGGGGCCGGGCGACAGCTGCGGCTCCTGCGAGCTGGCCGACCGCTGCCACAACCGGAAGAGCTGCCTTCATCTCGTCGAGCACGGCGGGCTGGGTCCGCTCGACCGCGTCCTGCGGAGGGTGCCCATCGGCGACTTCTCGGTCGGCCGGGTGGCCGCGCAGGGCGGCATGATCACCTCCGACCGGCTCGAGGAGGAGCCCGGGCTGGCCGACCCCGACTGGGCGCGGATCGAGCGGCTCAAGTCGTTCGCCGGATATCCGCTCCTCCACGAAGGCCGCCTGGTGGGCGTGGTGGCGATGTGGAGCCGCGACCGGCTGCGCGACGAGGTGCTGGAGGCGCTGCGGATCCTCGCGCGCCACGCCGCCACCGCGATCGCCGGCGCGCAGCTCATCCAGGCCGTCCGCGCGGAGAGCGAGAAGTCGCAGGCGGCCACCCGGCAGATCGAGGCGCTGGTGCAGGCGTCGCGCAGCGGCATCCTGCTGGTCGACCGGCACTCGCGCGTCGCCTTCGTCAATTCGGCCTTCCGCCGGCTCTTCGGGCTGGACGATCACGAGCTGACCGGCTGGCCGGTGGCGGCGGTGGAAGCCTCGGTCAAGCCGGTGCTCGGCGAGCAGCTGCTGCGCGGCGAGGATCGCGAGCTGGAGGTGCAGCTCCCGGGAGAGCCCAAGCCGCGCGTCCTGCGCGCCTATTCGGCGCACGTGGCGGGGACCTCGGGGGAGCCGATCGGATGGATGGGCGTGTTCGACGACGTGACCCACGACCGCGAGGTGGACCGGATGAAGACCGAGTTCATCTCCACCGTCTCGCACGAGCTGCGCACGCCGCTGACCAGCATCAAGGCCTCGATGGCACTGTTGCTCGACGGCAACGCGGGCCTCGACGAGGAGACCTCCGAGCTGATGCAGGTGTCGAAGCGCAACGCGGACCGGCTGGTCCGGCTGGTGAACGACATCCTCGACGTGAGCAAGATCGAGGCGGGGCGGTTGCAGCTCGACTTGCAGGACCGCGAGGTCGCGCCGCTCTGCGCCGAGGCGGTCGCCGGCATCGACGGGTTCGCCCAGAAGGTCGGCGTCGCGGTGCGCTCGCGCATGGCGCCCGGGCTCCCGAGCGTGCGCGCCGACTGGGACCGGGTGGTGCAGGTGCTGACCAACCTGCTCTCCAATGCGCTCAAGTTCTCGCCTCGCGGCAGCGAGGTCGACCTGGTGGTCTCGCCTCGCGAGGGCGGCGTCCTGTTCTGCGTGCGCGACCGTGGCCCGGGCATCCCGCGCGAGTTTCGCGAGAAGCTGTTCACCAGGTTCGCCCAGTCCGACCGCGCCAAGCGGGAGCAGGAAGGGACGGGGCTGGGCCTCGCCATCTGCCGCGCGCTGGTCCTGGCGCACGGCGGCGAGATCTGGGTGGAGAGCGAGCCCGGGCAGGGCGCGTCCTTTTTCTTCACGCTCCCGGCTGCCTCCGGGTAGCCTTGAGATCTCCCATGGCCCGCGAAGAACAAGGCGCCCCGCCGGCGGCCGAGGAACCGGTCGACCGCGAGCTGCTCGAGCACTATCTGGCCGGCGCGGGCGAGAAGCTCGCGGCCCTCGACGCGGCGCTGGCCTCGGCAAGGACCGGCGACGCCGGCGCCCGCGAGGGGCTGCGCCGGGCGCTGCACAAGCTGGCCGGCAGCGCCGGCACGTACGGATTCACCGAGCTGGGCACGCAGGCCCGGGACCTGGAAAAGCGCGTCCAGTCGGCGGACGAGCCGCTCGCCGAGGACCTCCTGCTGGACGCGGTCGCCTTCCGCCGCGAGCTGGAGGACACCTTCGAGGAGGCGCGGGCGAGGCTCGCGGGCGGACCGCCGCCGGCGCTCTCGGCGGTCCGGCAGAAGCTGGTGGTCGCGGTGATCGGCGGAGGGCTCGAGGACCCGGTCGGCGAGGAGCAGGCGCACGCGGTCGGAGCCGCCCTGGCCCGCGCCGGCACGCACCTCGTCTGCGGCGGCCTCGGCGGCTGCATGGCGGCGGCGGCGCGCGGCTACCGCGAGAGCAGCGGCGAAGGGATCGTCCTCGGCATCCTGCCCGGCGCGTGGCGCCACGAGGCGAATCCCTGGATCGACCTGCCCATCCCCACCGGGGTGGGCGACGCCCAGTCGGCCCTGGTGGCCATGGCGGTCGACGGCGCCATCGTGGTGGGGGGCGGCGGCGGCACGCTCAGCGAGATCGGCCTGCTGCTCCGGGACGGCAAGCCCGTGGTGGCCCTCCCGCACACCGGCGGCGCCGCCGAGATGGTCGGCGGCCGCAAGCTCTACAAGCACGAAGTGATGGCCGCATCTTCCCCCGCCGACGCCGTCACGAAACTCCTCCGCGCGTTGTCGGAACGGCCGAACCTGGCCAAACGGTAGCGCCCGAAAGATCAACGCGGAGGCGCGGAGACGCGGAGTTTTGGGCTTGCAAACCCCGAATCCTCCGCGCCTCAGCGCCTCCGCGTTCTGCTGTTTGAACCGGAACGGCTGAAACCTGTCAGCCGGAGATGGCTTTCCACATTTCCAGGGCGGCAGCGGCGGGGTTCTCGGCCCCGAGGATGTTGCGGATGCAGGCCACGCCGTAGGCGCCGGCGTTGAGGGCGCGCTTCGCGCGAGCCGGGGTCACGCCGCCGATGGCGAAGACGGGCAAGGAGGCCGCCTGGGTCGCTTCGTGGAGCGCGGTCATCCCCTGCGCCTTCTTGCCCGGCGTCTCCCACACCGGGCCGAACACCGCGAAGTCCGCGCCCTCCTGCGCCGCGCGCGCCACTTCCTCCTTCGAGTGGCAGCTCCGTCCGATGAGCGCGCCGGGGCCGAGGTGGCGCCGGGCGTCGCCGGCGGGCGGACCGTCCGCGGGCAGGTGGACGCCGTCCGCGCGCGCCGCCTTCACCACCTCGAGCCGGCTGTTCACCAGGAGCGGCGCCTTCGCGGACCGGCACAGCGGCAGCAGCGTGCGCGCGAGCTCGAGCAGCTCCGCGGGCGAGAGATCCTTTTCGCGCAGCTGCACCGCGGCCGTCCCGATGGGCAGGACGGAGAGCGCGGCCGCGACCGCGCCGGGCAGATCGGAGATCGCGCGGCGGTCAGTGACCAGGTAGATGCGGACCAATCACGTCCGCATATCAGATCAGGCCGGCCAGGGGGCTCGAGGCGCTGCCGTAAAGCTTCCGCGGTATACGGCCGGCACGGTACGCAAGCCGTCCTGCCTCGGTGGCGAGCTTCATCGCCGTCGCCATCGCGACCGGATCCTGCGCGCCGCTGATCGCCGTGTTCACCAGCAGGCCCGCCACGCCCAGCTCCATGCAGATCGCGCAGTCGCTCGCCGTGCCCACGCCGGCGTCCACGATCACCGGCACCTTCGCCTGCTCGAGGATCATCTGCAAGCTGTACGGGTTCCGCAGCCCGAGGCCGCTGCCGATCGGCGCGCCCAGCGGCATCACCGCGGCGCAGCCGGCGTCCTCCAACTTGCGGCAGAGGACCGGGTCGTCGCTGCAGTAGGGCAGCACGGTGAATCCTTCGGCGATGAGCATCTTCGCCGCGCGAAGCGTCTCCTCGCCGTCGGGGAGGAGCGTCTTCTGGTCGCTCAGCACCTCGAGCTTGACCAGCGGCCTGGGCCCGCCGATCTCCAGCTCTCGGGCGAGCCGCAGCGTGCGCACGGCGTCGTCCGCAGTAAAGCATCCGGCGGTGTTGGGGAGCAGCACGCACTCGTTGGGGATCCAGTGGAGGAGCGACTTGTCGCCGCGCGCCGAGAGATCCAGCCGGCGGACGGCGACGGTGACCATCTGCGCCCCGGAGGCGAGGATGGCTTTCTGCATGGTGGGGAAGTCCTTGTACTTGCCGGTCCCCACCACCAGGCGCGAGCGGAACCGGTGCTCGCCCAGCGAGAGCTCGTCGGACATGGCGCTATCCTCCGCCCACGAAAGTGACGATCTCCAGCACGTCCCCCCGCGCGAGCTTCTCCTCCCCGTGCCGCGCGCGCTTCACCACCGCCCCGTTGCGCTCCACCGCGACCCGTTCGGCGCGCACGCCCAGGTGGCGCAGCAGGCCGGCGACGGTGAGCCCGTCGGGCAGCTCGGTGCGCTCTCCGTTGACGGTGGCCTGCATGCGGGCTGAATAGGCGGGCCGCCTCCCTGGGTCAAGGCGCGACTATCGGCGCGGGTTCCGGTCGGGCGCACCGGGTGTGCCTTGTGCGTCTGCCGGGGCGGTGCAAGACTCGGCTTTTCCGACCCACGCGAGGGCCTGCTTGGACATCGCCCACCTGCTCCGCCAGGTCTCGATCTTCCGCGAGCTGCCGGCGGAGGTGCTCGCCGACCTCGCGGCTCGCGTCCGCCCCCGCTCGGCCGACGCGGGATCGGTGATCGTCAGCGCCGAGGAGCCGGGCGATTCGCTGTTCGTCATCGCCCGCGGGAAGGTCAAGGTGGTGCTCTACGGCGAGACCGGCCGGGAGATCATCTTGAGCATGCTGCACGCCGGCGATTTCTTCGGCGAGATGTCGCTGCTCGACCGGCAGCCCCGCTCGGCCAACGTGGTCGCGGTGGAGGACGCCGATCTCCTCTCGCTCGACCACGAGGCGTTCCGGACCCACCTCGCGACCCATCCGTCCAGCGCGCTGGCGGTGCTGGCGGAGATGTCGCGCCGGCTCCGCCACGCCGACGAGGTGATCGGCAACCTCGCGCTGCTCGACGTCTACGCGCGGGTGGCGCGGACCATCCGCGAGCTGGCGCAGAAGCAGGGCGAGCCGGCGGACGGCGGCCTGCTCATCCGCGAGCGGCCGACGCAGCAGGAGATCGCCGGCCTGATCGGCACCTCCCGCGAGACGGTGTCGCGGGCCCTGAACGACTTCACCCGCCGGGGCCTCCTGCAGATGCAGGGCAAGCAGATCCTGGTGCGCTGGGATTTCCTGCGGAAGGTCGACGACGCCGCCTAGGTGGACCGGCCCGCGCGCGAGGGCCCTGCTAGAATGCGCCCGTGTCGACGTTCCGGGTCAGCAAGCAGCTGTGGTTCTGCGCCGCGCACCAGGTGCGCCTCAGCGAGACGCGCTGCGAGGCGCTCCACGGCCACAACTACCGGGTGGTGGTCCACGCGGAGGCCGGCGAGCTGGACTCGACCAGCTACGTACTCGATTTCTCCGCGCTCAAGTCGGCCGCCGTGCAGGCCACCGGGCGCTTCGACCACCGCAACATCAACGAGGTGGACCCCTTCACCGAGGGAGGCCGTAATCCGACCGCGGAGGAGCTGGCGCGCTTCATCGCGGAGGAGCTGGGCCGGAAGCTCGACGACCGCCGCGTGCGGATCTGCAAGGTGGAAGTCTTCGAGACCGACAACAACCGCGCGGAGTACTGCCCATGACGAGCCTGTCCGCGGGCGGCGAGGCGGCGTCCGTCTGATGCGCAACGGCGTCCAGGCGCGCGCGCCGGCCACCTTCGAGCCGCGCTTCCGCAGCGGGGTCCCCGCCAAGGTGGAGGGCGCGCTGGCGGCCGCCGTGATCGCGGCGGTGCTGGCGATCTTCTACTACCTCCTGGTGAAGCTGCCCGGGCCCCTGGTCGTGCACGTCGAGGACGACAAGCACCAGGGCGTGATGAACGCCAAGGTGGTGTGCGACGGTCCCGACGGGAAGCGCTTCAGCGCGCTGACCGACGTCTTCGGCGAAGCGAAATGGCCGGGCCTCGCGCAGGGCGCCTGGCGGTGCGAAGCGCTGCCTCCGCCCAAGTTCCACACCGGTACCCTGGTCGGCTATGCCACGGTGGTCCCGCGCAAGCCGGCGATGTGGATGGCGCGCGTGGAGCGTCCCGCGGCCGCCGTGGTGCAGGTGGTCCGTCCGCGGGGAGAGCCCCGCGCGGCCCCTGCCGTCCGCGCCGTGTGCGAAGCGGTGCCGGGCGACGACGCGCCCCCCTCCTGGGAGGCGCGCGCGGGGCTGCTCGACGGCCGCGCCACGCTGTACCTGCCGCATGGCCGGGCCTGCCGCATCGGCCTCACGCGTCCGGAGCTCCCGCCGAACGCGCCCGGGCCGGTCACCGATGCCAGGCTCGCCTGCGAATCCGGGCCGTGCACGCCCGAGCTGCGCGGAGGCGTGGGCGAGGAGCTGCACGTGGTGCTCGCGCCGAACCCGGACCAGTGGCAGGCGGCCCGGCCACCGCCCGAGCCGGAGTAGGCCTCCGGAAGAATCCTCCACTACATGAAGCCCGCTGCGCGAACGGCACACTCCCAGAGCGCCGCACGGCGGAGCTTCGCCCTGGCCCGCCGATCTGGAGACGGACCACCCTTCCAACCGAGAGGGATTGGCCAATGCACGAAGACGCGGTTTGAACGTCCCTTGGTCCTTCCTTGTCGAGGTGAGCGGCGGCCGCGCGCAATGCGAAGCCTATTGCGGGAATCTGAGTTGACCCTGTGCGGCGTTGTACTCCTGAGGGATTTGCTCCTCATCGTATTCGAATGCCCTGTAGAGCTGTCGAATCAAGGGATACGCACTTCGATCGGGAGACGCATGAAGTTCTTGCCAGGTGACTTCAATCGGCGGATCAGTAAAGAAGTGCGGTTGTTGCGAAATCTCGACGAACTTCTTAGGCCTCGCCATTTGATACCCGATCGAAGCTGGAGAGAAAGGCGCGAGTCTCCATTCGCCGATTTGAAAGACGCCCATCGCCAGGAGAATCTTCGTTTCGGGCTCTAAGGGCCGCGTCGCATGGTTCGCGTACAGAGTTCGTGCGAGCCGTACAATGGAAACCGGGAGTTCGATTAACGCGAATGGCCAGAGCTCGTCAGGTTCACCACGCCAATGAAGGCGCTCGAGCACTGCGCTGAACTCGATGCCACCATTCTCATGTATCGTGAGCCACTGCACCTTCCCGCTCTCCCCGAATCTCCACCCATTCGGGAGGGTCGGCTTGGGCTGACTGTAGTTGCTTGTGAAGTTCCACCCCAGCGGCCGGTTTCCTGTCAGTTGGGGGTGGCGAAGCAGTGGTTCCAATGTCTCGCCCTTCAGAGACAAGCGGATCGGCGCTGAAGGCTGAACTATGATTCGCAGTCCTGCAACTGTTGCGTCGTCCGCCCACGTACGCATTCTTTGCGTGAGGCTCTTCCGCACTGTTTCCGTTGCGTCCTGCTGAGTATCTGTCACGCTGACGAACGCGGCCGCGATCTCCTCGCGAGTCATTTCGCGGAGACGACTGCCAGTTCGCCTCAAGAATGCTCTACCGGATTGCCGCCGCAACGCGTACGGCCCTTGTCGGCCCCTCTTTACTTGAATGCAGAGCACGCCGCGGTTGGGGGCAGCGGCGAGCGGTTCGACATCGATCAGGACGTCACTCCCAATCACTGGGGGCGGCTCGATCAAATCCACGACCGCATTCTGCAGGCGCGCGCGTTCACGCTCCACGTCTTCGACTGCCTCAACTGAGTTCGCAATCGCATCCTTCTCAGTGACGCCAATCCATAGTGAACCTCCGTCAGTGTTCAGGAAGCCAACGATCTCGCGAGCGATATTGGCGGGATCCCGAAGCGCCGCCGCAGCTTTGAACTCCAAGTGCAGATCTTCCTTGAGACCGAGTGGAAGTTCCACGTTAGGTGCCCCCGATCCAGTCGTGTGGCGCGAGAAGGAACGACTCTGCCGGCGCAAGCCATACGTCTCCGCTCTTGCGGCTCTCCAATCCACCGTGAACAACGATACAGTGGTCTGGCTTTAGGCGGGCTGCGATAGCGGCTAACTGGTCGACTTTTTTCTGCGGATCCTTGCTAGAGGTTACCTCGATCAAGGCACGGATCTGAGATCCGGAGTGCAGAACGAAATCCACTTCCGAGCGGCCATCGGCATCGCGGATGTACGAGACACTTAGTTCACGCTGCGTGGCATTTTCGCGGAGGTGTCGGAAGACTACCGCCTCGAAACAACGGCCCCTAACTGCGCCATCCTGTAGCGGCTCGGCGAGCCCACTGAACGCCACCACAAGCGCGTGATCGGACGCGTAGAGTTTAGGGTAGGAGCGCCCGGCAAGCCGCCCGGTAGAGGACCGGGCGAATACATCGGCGCGAGCGATGAGCATCGTTTCTTCCAATAGCCCGATCCACTTCTCTAGCGATCGCCTATCCGCGGGCGAGCCCCCTAGCCGCTGAAAGAACCGCGTGCGCGTCGCGGCATCGAAGATGGCGCCCGAATCCGAAACCAGATACACGAACAGATCCCGCACACGTTCGACATCAGCGCCTGATCGTATTAGGTCGCGCACGATCGCCCGGTCCACCGTATCAGCGCGGATACGACGATGTGCCTCTGAAAGCGATTCTGCGTAGACAAACTCGGGGCGGCCGCCCAAGGTCAGATACCTCTCAAATGACGTTGGCAGACGCGCAAGAGTATCGATCCCCGACTCGTGTGGACGAGCCTGGACACCCAGAAATTCTCCGAACGATAACGCCTCGAGTCGGTATTCGTCCCATCTGCCCAGACCAGATTCCCGTCCGCCTTCTCGCAGAAGAGTGGCAGCAGAGTCAGTGATCAGAAAGCGGCCCCTCCTCGCATCGACAGCATGCTTGAGCCAGTCTCCCCAGCGGTTGCCGCGGCTGATCTCGTCGAACAAAAAAAATCGAGGTTTATCTCGCTGCACGCCGGGTGGGTCGAACATCACGACATCCCGGGGAGAGAGTCCTTCCGCGGGCAAGCGTTCATCAGAGAAGTCGAAGTAAGTAATGTTCGCCGCTGGAACCCCGACTCCTTCGATCAGGTCGTCAACCAACTGGAAGAGAAGGGTGGTCTTGCCCACTTGGCGGGGACCCAGCAGCACGGCAGCCCGCCGCCCCGATCCGGTCAAATGCCGAAGCAGCGAGGCATGAACGGGACGTCGGAAATGAAGCCCTACTGCTAGGCGGGCACTGCGGTCGCGCCAGCCCGGATTCAAGTCGTTCAGGATCTCAGCTAGTAGCATCGCGATGCCGATATTATACACGTTTCTGAGCAGCGCAATGTCGTGCGGCAACGGCGAGCTCTATGGCGCGGCGCGTTAGTCCCGAGGAAAGGGCTGGAAACGTGAGCAGGGCGAACGGCAGCATGGCCGTGGCCGCGCTCCAGGTGCAGGGCGCGGGAGATCGGGCGGCTTGGCGCCGAACTGGCGGCGCTCAAGGAGCAAGTCGAAGCCCGCGCCTCCGCCCGCCAGGCGCCGATTGGCGCGGGCGGACCGCTGAGCGGTCAGCTCCGTCCGGCGAACACGTCCATCACGTCGCGGAGCAGCTTCATTCCCTCGTCGTGCGGGCGCTGGAAGCTGTTGCGCCCCATGATGGAGCCGAAGGCGCCTCCGTCGCGCAGCCCGCGCACCTCCTGGAGGATCTCGTCGGTGCCCTTCGCCTCGCCGCCCGAGAAGATGACGATGCGCTTCCCGTTGAACGAGCTCTGCACCACGTGCCGCACGCGGTCGGCCAGGCTCTTGATGGGGATGTTGTATTTCTCGAAGACCTTCTGCGCCTCCGGCTGGTAGATGAACTCGGTGGGCGGCTTGACCTTCACGACGTGCGCGCCGAGCTCGCAGGCGATGTGGGCGGCGTACCCGGCCACGTCCACCGCCGTCTCCCCCTTCTTGTCGGTGATGCCCTCGCCGCGCGGGTAGCTCCACACCACCACCGCCAGGCCGTGCTCCTTGGACTCCTCGGTCAGCTCGCGCAGTTCCTCGTACATCGTGTTCCGCGCCGACGACCCCGGGTAGATGGTGAACCCGATCGCGACGCAGCCCAGCCGCGCCGCATCCTTCACGCTCCCGGTGACGGCGGAGCAGGGCGGATGGCCCTTCGACAGGGTGTCGCTGTTGTTGAGCTTGAGGATGAGCGGGATCTGCCCGGCGAACTTCCCGGCCACGGCCTCCAGGAAGCCGAGCGGCGCGGCGTACGCGTTGCAGCCGGCGTCAATGGCGAGCTGGATGTGGTACTCGGGGTCGTATCCGGCGGGATTGGGTCCGAAGGAGCGCGAGGGCCCGTGCTCGAAGCCCTGGTCGACGGGCAGGATGACCATCTTCCCCGAGCCGGCGAGCCGGCCGTGGTTGAGCATGCGGGCGATGTTGGTCTTGGTGCCCGGGTTGTCGGAAGGGTACCAGCTCAGGATCTCGCGGACGCGCGCAGTGAATTCCATGTCGGCCTCTCGCAGTCGAAGGGCCGCGAGGCTACCAGCCGCGAGCGGCAAGGTTCAAGGAACTCCGTGCCCCCGTGTCGAGAAGCGGGCGGGCTGACCGCGCCGTGGAGGGCCGGGTGCGGGCAGGTGGGGACGCGCGCCAAACGGCCGTCGGCAGGGCCAGGCGCGCGGTGGTCGCCGGTGTGCCCGCCGTCCACAGTGAACCCTTCGCTCGCGTTCCGGTACGATTCCGCGACACTCAGGGTCAGGGGGACCGCATGGGAGTGTTCGGGACAAGGCTCTTCGGTCAGGCCGATCGAGTGGCCGGTTTGTTCTGCGTGCGCACGAAGTTCTTCCACGTGAACTTCGTGCCTCTCGTTCCTCTCGCCTCGTACCTGATCTTCGAGGAGAAGGGCGGCTCGGGCAACCGGGGCGTCGAGCTGAAGAAGCTCCGCTGGAACTCCGTCCTGCTCGCGTGGCTGCGCACTCCGCTCTGGATCGCTTGCGGCATCAGCTCGGTCATCGGGCTCGTGCTGGCCGTCGGGGTCCACCACGACTGGCAGACCGCCGGGCCGATGCTCGGGCTGGCGGCGGTGACGGGCGCCGCGTTCTACGCCACCTACCGGTTCTCCGAGGCGAGCTTCGAGCGCGCCTCCGAGCTGGCCCGCTTGGTCGGCCTGCCCCGGGAATTCACCGCTGCCCTCGAGCAGCGCTTCGGCCGCAGCTTCGTGCCCGACCTCGCGCAGTAGGTTCAGGGGGCGACGGCGTCCGCCTCGATCTCGATCAGCATGGCGGGGTCGATCAGGGCCTTGACCTCGACCATGGTGGTGGTGGGCGGGCAGGCGGCGAAGAACTCGCCGTGGGCGCGCCCGTACTCCTGCCAGCGGGAGATGTCGGTCACGAACATGCGCGTGCGCACGATGCGGGCGCGGTCGGCGCCGAGCTTGCCCAGCGCACGCTCGATCAGCTCCAGGCAGCGCCGGGCCTGCGCGTACGCGTCGCCGGGCGCGTGCACGCGCTCGCCGGACTCGTCCACGGGCGCGGTGCCGGTCACGTAGATGTGCTGGCCGGCGCGCAGCGCGCGGCAGTAGCCGACCTTCGGCTCCCACGGTGCCTTCGAGAACGCGCGCTGGAATTCCATCGCCTCACCTCAGGTACTGGTCCACCTCTCCGGCGAGCGCGCCGACCTTTTCGCGGCTGCGGAACTCCGGCGTCAGCTCGAGCCGCGCTCCGCGCACCACGTCGCGCTCGCGCAGCATCACCAGCGAATTCTCCAGGGTCGCCTTGGAGAGCGACTCCAGCCGCCGCACGCGTCCCGCCAGCCAGGCGGCCCGGCCGCGATCCAGCGCCTGGCGCGTCCACTCGCGCGCCGGCATCGGCCCGGCGAGGAGCCGGTCCAGGGCGTCGACGGCCACCAGCATTCCCTCGAGATACGGGCGCAGCAGGTCGCCGAGCAGCTGCCCCGGGCGAACCCCGGAGGGGACCGGGACCACGTCCTCGCCCTCGCGCACCACGATCCCCCAGCGGACCAGGAGCTGGAGCATCTCCTCGACGGTGGACTCGAGCGAGCGGCCCGGTTCGAAGATGAACTCGTGTTTGAGCAGCCGGGACAGCTCCCGCGCGCGGGCCAGCACCGCCGCCTGCGGAGCGCGCTGCCCGCCGTAGCTGCGCACGGCCAGGGCCAGGATGGCGGGGGCGACCAGGAAATGGAGGATCGCGTTCTTGTGGTAGTCGAGCGCCATGCGGCGCTCCTCGGCGACCGCGTAGAAGCGCTGTCCGCCCGCCTCCTGCAGCTTCACGCTCCCGTCCGCCAGGAGCCGCTGCAGCGCGCGCTGCACCAGGCCGGAATCGCGCAGGCTGGCCGGCGGGAGTCCCGGCCCGGCGCTCCCCACCTGCCAGGCGGGAGCTCGCGCGCCGGCGTCGAGCGCGGCCTGGTGGAGGAACTCCGCGCGCGAGAGCACCTCGTCCTCGGACATCCCGCGCCGGTCGTGGCTGAGCAGCACGGCGGAGACGAGGCCGATCGGCGCCAGCGGCGCGGCGCGGTTGATCCCGGCCGCCACCCGCAGCCCGAGCGCGCGCACCAGCGCGCGGCGCTCCTCCTGGGTGTGGTTCTTCGGATCCACGCCGCGCTCGGCGAACAGATTGGCCAGCGAGATCGGCTCGCCGACCCGGATGGTGATGCGCCCCAGCCGGGTGCGCAGCACCTTGGTCGCGGAGAGGAGCGCTTTGGCGTCCTCCTTCTGCTTCTCGCCCCCCAAAAGCTCGTGCTGGTAGCTCCCCGCCTCGGCGATCTTCTCGTACGAGATGGACACCGGCGCGAAGACCACGTCCGGGCGCACGCCGGTGAGCCAGGCCTCCACCTCCAGCGTCAGCATCCCCAGCTTGGGCGGGAGCAGCTTGCCCGTGCGCGACCGCCCTCCCTCGACGAAGAACTCCTGGGTGAAGCCGTCGCTCAGCAGGCGCTTCACGTAGGCCTGCATCACCGCCGAGTAGACGCGGTCGCCCTTGAAGCTGCGCCGGATGAAGAAGGCGCCGCCCATGCGGAGGAAGCGGCCCACCGGCCAGAAATTCAGATTGTCGCCGGCCGCGATGTGCGGCGGCTGCAGGCCGTAGTCGTCGCAGACGACCGACAGCACCATGTAGTCGAAGTGGCTCTTGTGCGACGGGCACAGGATCAGCGGCGCGCGCGCGCTCGCCTCCACCAGCCGCTTCATGCCGACCTCGTCCACGTCCACGCCGTCGTAGATGCGGCGGAACATCCAGCCGACGATGCGCTTCAGGACGTCGACGGCGAACGGGTTGTAGCGGGCGGCGATCTCGCGCAGGTCCTTGCGCGCCTCCCTGTCCAGCGAGTCGTCGGCGCGCCCGCGCTCGCGCGCCAGCTCCGCCAGCGTGCGCCGCAGCTGCAGGTCGTTGAGCGTCTGATCGATCACCCGCTGCGGCGACTTGAGCGGCGGCCCGGTAACGACACGCGCCTCGCGCGCCAGGTGCTGGTAGAGGGCCCCGCGCACCTGCCGGGCGATGCGGCCCGGGTCGGCTTGCGGCTGCTCCGCCACCACCGCCGCCAGATCGATCGGCGCGCCCACCTTGAGCATCGCCTGCTTCCGGTGCAGCGCGAAGGCGAGAAAGCTGCGCAGCGCCCCGGGCTCCTCCGGATCGCCGAAGAGGAAGTCGCGCAGGCCGCCGCGCAGCTTCTTGGGACGGCGCCTCCACACCAGCGTGATCGGGACCAGCTGGATCGGGCGCATCGGCTGCTCGCGCTGGAGCGCGGTCAGCCCCGGAAAGGGATCGGCCAGCACCGCCACGGCGCTGGGCAGCGTCCGCGGCATGCGCAGGAACACGAGGGCCGCCTCGCCCTGGCGGACCGCCTCGATCACCTGGGCGGCCGACTTGTCCTGCGCCGCGGCCGGCGGACGCACCTGCGCGCCGCCCAGGTACCAGCGGGCGAAGGGAGCGAAGATCCGGTACCCCAGCCCGGTGGCGGCGCGCGCGATCGGCAGCCCGAGCCGCCAGAAGCTCCAGTTGAAGAACAACAGGTGGAGGAGGGACGAGGATCGCAGCACGTAGACGGGAGTCCCGCGCGACGACGCCGCCCGGATCGCCTCCCGCGCCTCCTCGGGAAAGGTGATGGAGTGGAACATCCGCGAGAGCAGCCAGCGCGCGAACGGCCCGTAGTGGCCGGCGCGCGCGGGCGCTTGCGGAGTGCTCAGCGTCAGCGAGGTGCCGGGCTCGGCCACGGCCGCGGAGTGTACCAGTTGCCGCCCATAGGGCGGCGCTGTGCTTTTCGCAGCGCGACCCTTCTGGGATGCAGTTCAGCGGGTCGCGCAGCCCGGAGTTCCGCCGAGGCCGGCCAGCTCGGCCACCGCGGAGCGCGGATCCGCCACCAGCGTCGCGACGAGCTGGGCAAGGCGCTGCGCCGCTCCCGGAGTGGCGCGGAGCCACGCCACGCAGCTCGGGCCGCTCCGCTCCACGCGCTCCGAGAGGCCGCGCGCCTCGCGCACCTCGGTGAGCCAGAGGGGGGCCGCGGCGCCTTCCAGGGCGGCGGCGAGCCCGCGGCGCGCGGCCAGGTCCCCGGCCGCGTCCAGCTCCGCCTCGTCGGGGTCGAGGCCGTCCTCCTGCGCGCGCGCGGCGTGCGCGTCGAGAGCGGCGGCCTCGCCGAGCGCCTCGAGCTCGGCGCGGACCCAGGGGACGAGGAAGTTGGGGTCGAGGCGGGCCATCAGCGCGGCGTCAGCTGCACGTCCACCGTGGCCGTGCCGCCCGCCGTGACCTGTATCTCTTGTTCCTTCTCGCCGAGCCGCTCGTGCCAGAGCCGCAAGGTGTATTTCCCCGCAGGCACGCCGGAGATCGTGTAGCTCCCCGCCTCCTCCGTCACCGCGAAGGCCGACGTCGGCAGCACGTCGACCCAGGCGCGCATCCAGGGATGGACGTCGCAAGTGATGCGCAAGAGGCCGGGCTGCTTGAGCGGTTTGGGGATCACGTGGTTGGGCACCGGCATCGCGTAGTTGAACACGGTCCGGTCGCCTTCGCGGGCGTGCACGTTGTGAAAGAGCTTGTCTCCGTTCACGATGTCCAGCGTGGCCCCGGCCGGAAGCGCGACCAGGTGCGGCATGAACTCGCACTGCTTCTGGTCGAGGGTCACCTTGATCTTCTCCGGCCTGGCCGGCTTGGGGCCGTCGACGATCCACAGCACGGCGTTCTTGACGCCGCCGCCCTGGCCCACCTCGAGCGACTCGTCCGGCTTGCTCGTCCCGCAGATCTTGATGTCGCGAGTGACCGGCAAGGGAGCGAGCTTGGGCGGCAGCCCGGAGAGCGTCACCTTCCCGCTCACCTGCCCCGCGCCGGGCGCCGTCGCGCCGCGAGGAGCAGGAGCGCTGGCCGCGCCCGCATCGGCCTGGGCGAGGAGCAGGGCGAGGGCGGCGAGCGCGTGCATGCGGGCTCCTTCCAGGAGCGCTGTAGGTAGACCATGGGACGCCGGGTGACAAGCGCTTGTTCACGCTGGTCCCCGGAGTCCCTTGACAGTCCCGGCCACCTGTCTACATTCGCGCCCCGTTCCCCGGCGGACCGGTCCGCCTCCCATCCCAGGAGATGTCCATGGCTGCGAAGGAGATCAGCTTCCACCAGGCCGCGCGCGACCAGATCCTGCGCGGCATCCAGATCCTCAGCGACGCCGTCGCGGTGACGCTGGGTCCCAAGGGTCGCAACGTGGTCCTGGAGAAGTCGTTCGGCGCTCCCACGGTCACCAAGGACGGCGTTACGGTCGCGAAGGAGATCGATCTCGCCGACCACTTCCAGAACATGGGCGCGCAGATGGTGCGCGAGGTGGCCACCAAGACCTCGGAAGTGGCGGGTGACGGCACCACCACGGCGACGGTGCTCGCGGCCGCCATCTACGGCGAGGGCCAGCGCCTCGTCGCCGCCGGGCACAACCCGATGGCGCTCAAGCGCGGCATCGACCAGGCGGTCGAGAAGGTCGTCGGTGAGCTGAAGAAGCTCTCCACCAAGACGCAGGGCAAGACGGAGATCGCGCAGGTCGGCACCATCAGCGCCAACGGCGACGAGACCATCGGCAACATCATCGCCGAGGCGATGGAGAAGGTGGGCAAGGAAGGCGTCATCACCGTCGAGGAGGCGAAGGGCCTGGAGACGACGCTGAAGGTCGTCGAGGGAATGCAGTTCGACCGCGGCTACGTCTCGCCGTACTTCGTGACCGACCCGGCCCGCATGGTCGCCGAGCTGGAGGACCCGTACATCCTCATCACCGAGAAGAAGATCTCGGCGATGGCGGACCTGATCCCGCTGCTCGAGCAGGTGGTGCGCACCGGGAAGCCCATCCTCATCATCGCCGAGGAAGTGGAGGGCGAGGCGCTCGCCACCCTGGTGGTGAACAAGCTGCGCGGCACGCTCAAGGTGGCGGCGGTCAAGGCGCCCGGCTTCGGCGACCGCCGCAAGGAGATGCTGCAGGACATCGCGGTCCTGACCGGCGGGAAGGTGATCGCCGACGAGCTGGGCCGCAAGCTCGAGCAGGCGACGCTCGCCGACCTCGGCCGCGCCAAGCGCGTCACCATCGACAAGGACACCACCACCATCGTCGACGGCGCCGGCAAGAAGAGCGACATCCAGGCGCGCATCAAGCAGATCCGGGCGCAGATCGAGGAGACCACCTCCGACTACGACCGCGAGAAGCTCCAGGAGAGGCTCGCCAAGCTGGCCGGCGGCGTCGCGGTGATCCAGGTGGGCGCCGCTACCGAGACGGAGATGAAGGAGAAGAAGGCGCGCGTCGAGGACGCGCTGCACGCGACCCGCGCCGCGGTGGAGGAAGGCATCGTTCCCGGCGGCGGCGTGGCGTTCGTGCGCGCGCAGAAGGCGCTCGAGAAGCTCGGCGAGGGCGACGAGAAGGTCGGCGTGCAGATCGTCCGCCGCGCCATCGAGGAGCCGCTGCGGCGGATCGTGCAGAACGCGGGGCTCGAGCCGAGCATCGTCCTGCAGAAGGTGCAGGAGGGGAAGGGCGGCTTCGGCTACAACGCCCGCGCCGACAAGTACGAGGACCTCGTGCAGGCCGGCGTGATCGACCCGACCAAGGTGACCCGCACCGCCCTGCAGAACGCGGCGAGCGTGGCGGGCCTGCTCCTCACCACCGAGGCGCTGGTCGCCGAGAAGCCGAAGCGGAAGAAGGCCGGAGGCGCCGGCGCCGGGGCGGGCATGGGCGGCATGGGCGGGATGGGCGGCATGGACTACGGCGGCGGCGGGGACGACCTGGATTACTGAGTGGCCGCGCGGTTCGAGGCCGTCGCTTTCGACCTGCTCACCGCTCTGGTCGACTCATGGACCCTCTACACTCGCGTCGCGGGTGGCGAGGCGCTGGGGCGCACCTGGCGCCTCGCTTCGCTTCGCCGGGTGACCGCGCAGGGCTCCTATCGTCCGTACGAGGACATCCTCGCGGAAGCGGCGGCCGATGCCGGGGTGCCGGCGGCGAAGCGCGACGAGCTGGTCGCGCTCTGGGGCGAGCTGCGGCCGTGGCCCGAAGCCCCGGCCGTGCTGGAACGCCTCGCGGGACGGCGGCTCGCCGTCGTGACGAACTGCTCGCAGCGGCTCGCGGACATCGCCGCCGCGGCGACCGGCGGGCGGTTCGAGCTGGTGATGAGCGCGGAGCGGGCCGGAGCGTACAAGATCGACCCCCGCGCGTACCAGGCCGCGCTGGATGCGCTGCGGCTGCCTGCCGATCGCGTGCTCTTCGTGGCGGGCTCCGCGCACGACGTCCCGGGAGCTTCGCGGGTCGGCATGCAGGTGTACTGGTCGAACCGTCAGCGCCAGCCGGTGCCGCAGGGCAGCCCGCCGCCGCTCCACGACGAGCCCGATCTCCAGCGCCTGCCGGCCGCCGCCAGCCGCCGCCGATAGGGCGGCGCTTGTGTTTTTTTGGGTCGCGGACCTTGAGGATCTGCGCTCCTGCCGCCGCCGCTCCGCTGGAATTCCGAAAGCTTGCCTGCCTCCGCAAGGACGGGGTACAGGTGGAATGCTCCCTCTCCTGTATCCGTACGGAGGCGTTCTCAAGTGCCCAAGTCCCTGCTCCTCGCCGACGACTCGGTCACCATCCAGAAGGCCGTGGAGATGACCTTCAAGGCCGAGGACGTGACCCTGACCGTCGTTTCGGACGGGAACGAGGCGCTCTCGCGCGCCCGGGCGGCGAAGCCGGACCTGATTCTCGCGGACGTGAGCATGCCCGGGCTGGGCGGCTACGAATTGTGCGAGAAAGTACGCGCCGATGCGACCATGCGGCACATCCCGGTGCTGCTGCTCGGCGGCGGGACGCCGATCGATCCCGCCAAGGCGATCGCGGTGGGGGCGAATGGCCACATGCCCAAGCCGTTCGATTCGCAGAAGCTGATCGAGCAGGTGAAGCAGATCCTGGCGAATCCCAAGGCCGTTCCGGCCGCCGCAGCGAAGCCGTCCGCGCCTCCGCCCGCCCGGCCCGCCGCCCCGCCGTCCCGCCCTCCGGCGCCCGGCGCGCCCGCCTCGAGGCCGCCGCAGCCTGCCGGCGCGCAAGGCAACACGCTGCAGATGGCGCGGCCGCCGACCGTACCCGGGATGAGGCCCGCCGCGCCCGTGTCGCGGCCGCCCGGAGCGCCCTCCGCGCCGCCGAGGCCCGGAGGACCCGTGCCACCCCGCCCGGCCATGGCCCCGGGCGCGCGGCCCGTTGCGCCGGCGGCAGCGCGCCCGCCCGCGCCGGCGGCGTCGCGTCCGCCTCCGGCGGCCGGTCCCCGGCCGCCCACCGCCAAGCTGCCTCCGGGCATGGCCAGGCCCGCGCCGCCGCAGGCGAAATCCGCACCGCCCGCGCCGCGCGAGTACACCGACCGCCTGGCCACGCCGGCAGCGGACGAGGACATCCCGATGGAGGTCGACGACATCGTCGAGGAGGCGCCCGCATCCGCGCCCGCTCCTTTGCGGGCCGTGCCTCCGCCGCCCCCGCCCAAGCAGCCTGCGCTGTCCGTGGTACCCGGCCCCCGCGGCGCCGCGGGAGACGGCGGCGAGGCCCTGCTGCGGGAGGCCCTCTCCAAGGCATCCCGGGAGGTGATCGAGAAGATCGCCTGGGAAGTCGTGCCCGAGCTCGCCGAGACGATCATCCGCGAGGAGCTCGAGCGCCTGATGAAGGAGCGCGGCGCCTAAAGCCGCGACGCGCGACCCGCCAGCCCTTCCATCCACTGCCGCATGTGGTATCTCCACGCCGCGCGAGACGTCGCGCGTGGAGGGCCCTGTACAGATGGCGGCGACACAGACCGGGATCGCGGTGGGGCCCGAGCTGGACAAGCCCTACGAGCCTTCCCAGGTCGAGCCGCGGTGGGCGCGCGAATGGGAGGAGCGCGGGTACTTCCACGCCGAGGACGCGTCGGACAAGCCGCCGTACTGCATCGTCCTGCCGCCGCCGAACGTGACCGGGAGCCTGCACCTGGGACACGCGCTCACCGCCACCATCGAGGACGCGCTCATCCGCTGGAAGCGCATGAGCGGCTTCAACGCCCTGTGGCAGCCGGGCATCGACCACGCGGGCATCGCCACCCAGATGGTGGTCGAGCGCGAGTTGGTCCGCACCGAGAGGAAGTCGCGCCACGACCTCGGCCGCGCGGAGTTCGTGCGCCGCGTCTGGCAGTGGAAGGATCAGTACGGCAACCGGATCGCGCAGCAGCATCGCGCGCTGGGCGCCTCGCTGGACTGGGAGCGCGAGCGCTTCACCATGGACGAGCACTCCTCGCGCGCGGTCCGCGAGGCCTTCGTGCGCCTGTACGACGAAGGGCTGCTCTACCGGTCGGAACGGCTCATCCACTGGTGCGTGAAGGACCGGACGGCTTTGAGCGATCTCGAGGTCGAGCACGAGGAGCACGCGCAGGCCGAGCTGTACAAGTTCGCCTATCCGCTCGCCGACGGGTCCGGGGAGATCGTCGTCGCCACCACGCGCCCGGAGACGATGCTGGGCGACACCGCCGTGGCCGTGCACCCGGACGACGAGCGCTACAGGGCGATGATCGGCAAGCAGGTCAAGCACCCGCTGCTCGACCGGACGTTCCCCATCATCGCCGACGCCGAGCTGGTGGACCCGAAGTTCGGGACCGGCGCCGTCAAGGTGACTCCCGCGCATAGCTTCGAGGACTTCGAGGCCGGCAAGCGCAACGGGCTACCCCTGATCAACATCCTCAACCTGGACGGCACGCTGAACGAGAACGCCGGGCGGTTCCAAGGGCAGGATCGCATCGCCGCGCGGCCCGCCATCCAGGCAGCGTTGAGGGAGCTGGGACTCGAGCGCGGGAGCGAGACGCACCACATGTCCCTCGGGCGCTGCCAGCGCTGCGAGAGCGTGGTGGAGCCGCTGCTCAGCAAGCAATGGTTCGTGAAGACCGGGCCGCTGGCCGAGCCGGTGATCGAGGCGGTGGAGGCGGGCCGGATCCGCTTCGTGCCGGAGCAGTGGAAGGCGGAGTTCTTCCGCTGGATGCGCAACATCCACGACTGGTGCGTCTCGCGGCAGCTGTGGTGGGGACACCAGATCCCGGCCTGGTACTGCGACTACGGCCACGTGACTGTGGCGCGGGAGACGCCTAGCGAGTGCGAGACCTGCCACTCGGGCCGGCTCACGCAGGACCCGGACGTGCTCGACACCTGGTTCTCGTCCGGCCTGTGGCCCTTCTCGACCCTCGGGTGGCCGGACGACACGCCCGCGCTGCGCACGTTCTATCCGAACTCGGTGCTGGAGACCGGGTTCGACATCCTCTTCTTCTGGGTCGCCCGGATGGCCATGCTGGGCCTCCATTTCATGGGCGAGGTGCCGTTCCGCGTGGTGTTCCTGCACGCCATGGTGCGCGACAAGCACGGCGAGAAGATGTCCAAGACGCGCGGGAATGCGATCGACCCGCTGGACATCACCGCCAAGTACGGCGCGGACGCGCTGCGGTTCACGCTCGCGTCGATGGCGGGGCAGGGCCGCGACATCAAGCTCGACGAGAAGCGCATCGAGGGCTACCGCGCCTTCGCCAACAAGATCTGGAACGCGGCGCGCTTCGTGCTGCGCAGCGCGGACGGGTACGACCCGGACCATCCGGCGCCGCCGGCCAGCGTCTACGATCGCTGGATCCTCTCGCGGTTCCAGCGCTGCGCGGACGAGACCCGGCAGGCGCTGGAAGAGTTCCGGCTCAACGACGCGGCCAACGGCATCTACCGGTTCGTCTGGGGCGAGTTGTGCGACTGGGCCATCGAGCTGTCCAAACCGGCGCTGTACGGCGACCGCACTCCCGCGGAGCGCGCCGGAGCGCAGTCGGCGCTGCTCCAGTCGCTCGAGGGCGCGCTGCGCCTGCTGCACCCGTTCATGCCGTTCGTGACCGAGGAAGTGTGGCAGCGCCTGCCCAAGCGCAGGGGCCACGCGCCATCGATCATGATCGAGCGCTACCCGGCACCGGACTCGCTCATCGACGCGCGGGCGGAAGCCGAGATGGACGCCCTGGTGCGCGCGATCGACGGCGCGCGCAGCGTCCGCGGCGAGGTGAACCTGCCGCCCAACCAGGCCGTGCCGCTGGTGCTCGCGCCGCGCGATGCGGCGGCGCACCGGCTGTTCGAGACGCATCGCCAGGCCTTCACCCGCCTGGCCAACGCGTCCGAGGTGCAGGTGCTGCCGCCGGGCGCGCCAAGGCCGCGCAAGGCCGCAGTGCACGTCGAGCCCGAGGTGGAGGTGCACCTCCCCCTCGCCGGCCTGATCGACTTCGCCGCCGAGAAGGCGCGCGTGGAGAAGGAGCTGCAGAAGCTGGAAGGGGAGCTCGCCGGCATCGCGAAACGCCTGGACAACCCGGGCTTCCTCGAGCGCGCGCCGGCCGAAGTGGTCGAGAAGGACCGCGCCCGCGCGGCAGAGCTGGAAGAGAAACGGGACAAGCTGACGCGCCACCTGGATCGCGTCACGAGAGCGGAGGATGGAATGAACGAGCAGAAGAGCGGGAGCAACGG
>DASWGI010000167.1:0-8772 GCA_036393835.1 Myxococcales bacterium
CTGGTGTTGCGCAGGGGATTGCCGATGGTGGCCGTGTCGCAATACTCGTGGTGGTTCATCGGCACGAAGATGTTCTCCGAGTTGCGGAAGATCACCGTGCCCATGCCGTCCCTCTTGCTGAACGCCGGCCCCATCCAGTTCGGGGCGTGGGCGCGATCCGGCTTGGCGCGCTCCATCCGGACGGCGCCCGGCAGGTGGTGGTCCTCGGCGTAAGCCATCATCGCCGCCGTCTCCAGCTCGCCCGAGTGCCACCCCGGCGTCTCCTCGGGCGGGCCTTCGAGGACGTCCTTGAGCACGGATGTCTCCCGCTCGGTGGGCGTCTTGTACCAGGCGGTGAAGGCGCCGCATTCGAAGCGGAGCCGGCGCAGCGCTTCCTCCATCGGCCTCGAGTTCGAGCCATGGTGCGAGACGAAGATCAGCTTGTTGAAGCCGGCGTAGATGAGGCTCTTGCCGATCCCCCACAGCACGTCGCGGAAGGTGTCGGCCGGCAGGCTGATGGTCCCGGTCCCCCACCCCGGCTCGCCCATGTGGTGGGGCGAGAAGCCGATCGGGACCAAGGGCGCGTGCGGGACGTCGCTCAACCGGGCCGCCCGCTGCACGGCCTCGATGGTGACGTAGCTGTCGGTCCCGAGCGGGATGTGAGGCCCGTGCTTCTCGCAGCTGCCCATCGGCACCAGCACCACGTCGGTGAATTCCAGCCACCGCTTGACGTCCACCCAGGGCAGCTCGAGGAGATCGTGACGGAGGTCATGCGGCACGGGTGCCCTCCTTCCGGGACCCACCGATGGGTGCGCCCGGCACCATCCTAGCAAGAAGCCGTACAATGCAACGGCCGCATGACCAACTACATTGCGCTGGCCATACCGTTCTTCTTCCTGCTGATGGGCGTCGAGCTGTGGGCCGCCCGCCGGCGGCGGGCGCGCGTGTACCGATTCAACGACGCGCTGGTCGATCTCTCCTGCGGGATGACCCAGCAGGTCCTACTGGTCTTCTCCGTGGGTGTGCTGGGCGCTGGCTACCTCTGGCTGTACCAGCACCGCTTCTGCACGCTGCAGGGACCGGCCGCGTGGCTGGTCGCGTTCTTCGCGGTCGACCTCATCTACTACTGGTGGCACCGCCTCAGCCACCGGGTGAACTTCCTCTGGGCGGTGCACGTCGTGCACCACCAGAGCGAGGACTACAACCTGGCGGTCGCCCTCCGGCAGGCGGTGCTGTCGGTGTGGACCATCTGGCCGTTCCACCTGCCGCTGGCGCTGGTGGGCGTGCCGCCGGTGGTCTTCGCGACGGTGGAGTCGTTCTCCACGCTCTACCAGTTCTGGATCCACACCGAGCTGGTCGGGAGGCTCGGCTGGTACGAACGCGTCTTCAACACGCCGTCGCAGCACCGCGTGCACCACGCCGTCAATCCCCGCTACCTCGACCGCAACTACGCGGCCACGCTGTGCATCTGGGACCGGCTGTTCGGCACCTTCGAGGAGGAGCGCGAGCAGCCCGTCTTCGGCCTGGTGAAGCCGCTCACGAGCTTCAATCCCCTCTGGGCGCAGGTGCAGGCCTGGGCGGCGCTGTGGCGCGCCTCGCGCGAGGCGCGCGGCTTGGACCGGCTGCGCGTCTGGCTGAAAGGACCCGACTGGAGACCCGGCGGGCTGCGCATCGAGGCGCCCGAGGTGACGCGCGCGGCGCAGCGCAAGCACGACCCCGGCATCCCCGCCGGACTCGTCGCGTACGTGGCGGCTAATCTGATGGCGGCGATCGCCGGAACGACCTACCTGCTCTTCACCCAGTTCACGCTTTCCCTTCCGCTGCAGCTCTCGCTCGCCGCGCTGGTGCTGCTCACCCTGCTCGGCTGGGGCGGGCTGATGGAGCGCCGCCGCTGGGCCCCGGCGGTGGAGCTGGGACGGCTCGCGCTGGCGGCGTGCGTGGCCGCGGCGTGGCTGCGCGACGCGCACGCAGCGGCGGCGGTGCTCTCGGCTGCCGTCGCGGCCGCGCTCGCCCTCTGGTTCCTGCGCGCGCGCGCAGGCAGCCCCGCGATCGGCTGAGGCCCGCGGCCGGCGGCGGGATTGACGCGCTACTGGGCCGCGCCCGCTCCCTCGAACGACGCATCCACCGCCGCGGTGCGCCAGCCGGTCCGCGGGTCGACCTCGACAGCCGACACCTTGGCCCACGGGCGCGGGCGGTACTCGATGCGGTGCCCGCGCGCCTCCAGCGCGCGCGCCGTGGCCGCTTCCATCCCTTGCGGCTCGACGCGGATCGCGTCGGGGAACAGGTTGTGGTGGATGCGCGGCGCCGCGAGCGCGCGATCGATGGGCATGCGGTAGTCGATCACCTGGATGATCGCCTGCGCGACCGTGGTCGGGATGGTGGACCCGCCGGCCGACCCGAGCACGAGCCGCAGCTCGCCCCCCGGGCCGAACACGATGGTCGGCGCCATCGAGGAGAGCGGCACCTTGCCCGGACCGGGCGCGTTCTCGGACCCGCCGCGCACGTCGAAGGCGTTCATCACGCCGGGCGCGACGGCGAAGTCGTCCATCTCGTCGTTGAGCACGACTCCGGTGCCTCGCGCGACCACGCACGACCCGAAGGGCTCGTTCACGGTGGTGGTGAGCGCCACGGCGTTCCCTTGCGCGTCGACCACCGAGATGTGCGTGGTGTGGGAGCCTTCACTCGACCGCGCCAGCTGCAGCGCGGGGGTGGCGCGATCGCCGATGGACGCGCGCAGCGTGCCGGCGAAGTCCTTGGAGGTGATCTCGCGCGCCGCCTGCGCCATCCCGGGGTTGAAGTCGGGGTCGCCCCAGCCCTCGCGGTGCGCGTAGAGCCGCTTCTCCGCTTCCACCATCACGTGCAGGAAGGGCTCGGGCTTGTAGCCGCCGGCGGACGGATCCTCGCGCTCCAGGACGTTGAGCAGCCCGAGCAGGATCATCCCGCCCGACGAGGGTGGCGGCATGGTCACGAGGCGGTAGCCCCGGTAGGTGCCCTCCAAAGGCTCGCGGTCGCGCACCTTGTACGAGGCGAGGTCCTGCTCGGTGACGATGCCGCCGCCCGACTGCACCGTGGCAGCGATGCGGCGCGCGACGTCTCCCTTGTAGAAAGCGTCCGCGCCGTGCAGCGCGATGGCCTTCAGCGTCCGCGCCAGGTCCGGCTGCACCAGCCGCTCGCCCGGCTCGGGCGCGTGCAGCTGCCCGTCGCGGCCGCGGCGGAGGAAGATGCGGGAGGCCTCGGGATCCGCGGCGAGGCACTCCCTGCGCTCCTCGGTCTCGCGCACGTACGCGCGGTTGGCGCGGAACCCGCGGGCGGCGAAGTCGATCGACGGGCTGAGCACCTCGAGCAGCGGCCGCTTGCCGAACTTCTTGAGCAGCTCGACATACCCGCGCACCGCTCCCGGCACGGCGACGGAGAGCGGCCCGGCGCGCGCCAGGTCCTCCCGGACCTTGCCGTCCTGCACGTACATCTGAGGAGTGGCGGCGGCCGGCGCGACCTCGCGGAAGTCGATCACCTGCACCCTGCGCTCGCGGGCAAGGTACACCAGCGCGAACCCACCTCCGCCGATCCCACTCGACTGCGGCTCGACCACCGAGAGCGCGAACGCCGTCGCCACCGCCGCATCCACCGCGTTGCCCCCGTGGCGCAGGATCGCGGCTCCCGCCTCGCTGGCGAGCGGATGTCCGCTGGCCACCACACCCTGCGGCGACACTGCGGCGGTGGCGAGGACGAGGGCGATCAGGGCGGTCATGGGGCGCGCACTGTACGCGACGCCCGGCGAACACGCGCGCGTGAACCCGTCCCGGAACGAGTTGCGCCATTCAGTGTACTGGACCAACGCACGAGCCGGAGGGGGCGGGAATGTCCCGGACCGCCTCTGCACAGCTCGTACATGTCGGGTCGGGGCGACCCACACCCCTGCTGCCTCGTCAGCCGTTTGTGAGCACGCGGGAGACGATCGCCGCCACGGCGGCGAAGACGAGGAGATCGATGGTGAGCGCGAGCAGCGCGTGCTTGCGCCCGGACTCGCCGAGCGGAGCGGACGAGCTGAAGACCCGCAGGAGCAGCCAGGCCGACCAGATGTGGAGCACCGGTGGAAACACCAGCAAGCCGATGCCCGCCGCGTTCAAGGCGCGGGTGGCGAGCACGTCGGCCTCGGACGGGTCCTGCTCGACGGGATCCACCAGCCCGAGGGCGGTCGATGCGCTGCCCCCGGCGGCGCCGTCCCTGTCCAGGATCTCCCTCGCGCGCTCCGCGTCTTCCGCAGCCACGACGACCTTCACCCCGCCGAGGGCGTTGCTCAGCCAGGGATGGACGCCGACCAACCCTTCGTCCCGGAGCAAGGCCTGGATTCCGTTGCTCTCGAGCAGCCCGCGCGCCATCTCCGCGTGCGTCGGAAGCGCAAACGTGGCGACGACGAGCGGGCCCTCACCCAGCATGCCGGGGTTGTAGCGGCGGTTGCCCCCGGGCGCCGCCTTTGTTATGGCCGCTGCCCCATGCCGGCCGATCCTCCGCGGGTGCGCTTCGCCCCCTCCCCCACCGGGTACCTGCACATCGGAGGGGCGCGCACCGCCCTGTTCAACTGGCTGTGGGCGCGGCAGCGGAAGGGGAGCTTCATCCTGCGCATCGAGGACACCGACGTCGCGCGCAGCACGGCCGAGTCGCAGCAGGTCATCATCGACGCGATGCGATGGTTGGGGCTCGACTGGGATGAGGGACCGGAGGTCGGCGGGCCGCACGGCCCCTACTTCCAGTCGCAACGGCGCGACAAGTACGCCGAGTACGCGAAGAAGCTCATCGCCAAGGGCGCCGCCTACGTCTGCACCTGCACCAAGGCGGAGCTGGATCGCCTGCGGGAGGAGGCGGCGAAGGAGAAGCGGGCGTTCCGGTACCCGGGGACGTGCCGCGAGAAGGGAATCCCGTTCGGCACTCCCGGCGGAGTGGTGCGGTTCCGGATGCCCGAGACAGGCGACACGACGTTCCAGGACCTCGTCAAGGGACCGATCACCACGCAGCACAAGGAGCTGCAAGACGAGGTCATCCTGCGCGCCGACCGATTACCGCTCTACAACTTCGGCGCCGTGGTGGACGACGTGGACATGGAGATCACGCTCGTCGCGCGCGGCGACGACCACGTCGTGAACACGCCCCGCCAGATCCTCATGTACCAGGCGCTCGGGTACCCGGTGCCGACCTTCGCGCACCTGCCGATGATCCTGGGCGCCGACAAGCAGCGTCTCTCGAAGCGGCACGGCGCAGTCAGCGTGCTGCAATACCGCGACGAGGGGTACTTGCCGGGCGCGTTGCTGAACTACCTGGCCCGTCTCGGGTGGTCCCATGGGGACCAGGAGATCTTCTCGGTCGCGGAGCTGATCGAGAAGTTCGACTGGGAGCACGTCGGCGCCACCGCGGGCGTGTTCAATCCCGAGAAGCTGCTGTGGCTCAACCAGCAGTGGATCAAGAAGACGCCGCTGCCCGAGCTCGCCCGGCACGTCGCGCCCCTGCTCGCCCAGCGGGGAGTGCAGGTCGACCCGGAGCGGCTCGCGCGCGTCCTGCCGCCAATCGTGGAGCGCGCCAAGACGCTGGTGGAGATGGCGGACCAGGCGCGCACCTTCTTCGAGCGCGGCGTCCGCTTCGACGAGGCGGCTGCCCGGAAGAACCTGACGCCCGAGACGCGTCCGCTCCTGGTCGAGGCGCGCGATCTGGTCGCCCGCCGCATCGGCGAGGGCCCGCAGGCGCTGGAACACGCCTTCCGCGAGCTGGCCGCCCAGCGGGGGCTCGGGCTGGGCAAGCTGGCCCAGCCGCTGCGGGTGGCGGTGACGGGGACGACGGTGAGCCCGCCCCTGTTCGAGACGCTGGTGCTGCTCGGCCGCGACGAGGCGCTGGCGCGCATCGACGCCGCGCTGGCGCGAACTGGAGGATGACGATGCGAACTCTCCTCGCCCTGGGTGGACTGCTCGCCGCGGCCCTCGCGGTCTTGCCCGCCCACGCCGCCGGCGGCTTCAAGGCGCGCGGGTTCTTCCTGCCGGACGGCGCGGTCAAGGTGGACGAGGATCGCTACCGCCTGCCCCAGGCCTGGGAGGACGCGGTGAAGTTCTACCGGGCCACCTACCCGCCGGCGAAGTTCCCGCGCCGCACCTTGCGCAACCAGTCCGGCGTCCGCGCCATGCACATCACCAACCCGTCCCCGGCCGAGTGGGAAGGCGCCAACCTGTACGAGACTCCACGCGGCGAGGTGCGGGTGTTCGTCACGGGGAAGCCGGAAAAGACAGAGGAGCCACCTCCGCCGGTGCCCCCGCGCAAGGCCGAGCAACCGCGCCCCCGCAAGAGCGGGAATCCTTGAAACTGCGACGCGCCGATTTGCCGAGGTAGCCAACCGGAGGTGTGCACATGGGTCGTTGGAGTGTCTGGGTGGGCCGCGTACTGTCCGCCCTGCCCGTCCTGGCGATGCTCTTCAGCGCGACGTTCAAGTTCCGAGCGCCTGCTGAGGTCGTACAGATCTTCACGGGCAAGTTCGGCTACCCGCCGCAGACGTTGACGCCGCTCGGAGTCGTCGAACTGTCGTGCGCCGTCCTCTACGCCATCCCGCAGACGGCCGTCCTCGGCGCCCTGCTGATGACGGGCTACCTCGGCGGCGCGGTCGCGACCCACGTGCGCGTCTCGGATGTGTGGCTCCCGCCGGCGGTGCTCGGCGTCGTGGCCTGGGTCGGGCTGTACCTGCGCGAGCCCCGCCTGCGCGATCTGTTGCCGCTCCGGCGCCTGCCCCGCCAGAGCGGGAATCCTTGACACTTCCAGGGGTGTTCAGCTACCTAGCGCTTCCCTTTCGCTGGGGGATCGTCTAACGGCAGGACGTAGGACTCTGACCGCTAGACGCTTCGGCTAAGCGCCGCTCGCTGTAACCCCCTGATCTCCGAGGAGAAGCCGGGCGGCGCCTGACGGCCCATCCGGGATTTCCTCCTGCTCCATTCACCCGCCGTTCACGCCCCCCCGCGTGAACGGCTCCGGCGCGACTGGTGAACCGCTCCCGTTAGAGCCCGAACGGGAGAGTTGATGCCGACGCCGATCAACGGACAGCGGGAGAACTGGCAGGGCCGCGGCTACAAGCGCTACGACGCTGGCCGTGGCTGGGTGTACTACATCCGCAAGAAGCACCACGGGAAGCAGTACGAGAAGTCCACGGGCGTAATGGACGATCCCGAGCTTGCCGAACTCCACTTCAAGGAGTGGCAGCGCAACCCCGAGGCGTACGACCCGCGCAACGTGGCTGTCGGGCGCCCTCCCCTGCCCTTCGACGAGGCCCTCGTCATCAAGTTCCTGGAGTGGCAGCGTGCGCCCGAATCTCAGGGTGGCAAGGGCAACTCCGAGGTCCACCTCCGGCAACGCAAATCGTCGCTGACTTGGTGGCTCGCTCGCCTCGCCGGCCGTGACCTTCGCCGGCTCGATGTCAGCGAGATCAATGCCATCTGCCCGGCGGGCTCCACGAGCATCAAGGGTCTACGTCACAAGCGCGATTCGATCCGCACCTACGTCAACTGGCTCCGACAGGTGGGCGACCTCAAGCGCGAGGAGGGTCCAGACATGGAGCACTTCAAGGTGCCGCAGACCCGCGACTTGAAGCTCCATGGTCGGGGCATCGACCCGAGGGAAGTGATGGTCCGCGAGAACAAGGGTAAGAACGCGGCCGAGGGCTTCGAGATCGTGTGCGGACTGATGCCGGTGCACTGGCGCGAGCACATGAATCTGCTGGGCGCGACCGGCTGGCACGCGACGGACCTCAAGCGCTGGATCGAGGCCGGTGCACCGATTGAGCCGGTCCCTGCCGACCGCGTGCACGAGGGCGCCGCGATGCTCCCGTACATCCACAAGACCGGCGTGCTGAGGTACGTGATCGTCTCGGAGTACGGGCGGTCCTCGGCAGAATACGTGAAGCGGTGGAACGACGACCGGCGGGGCCGGAAGGCGTACAGCTTCAACAAGACCACCGGGAGCATCCAGAGAGTCCGCCGGAGCGCCTTCCCGTACGCCTACTTCATCAAGGCCGTGCGGCGAGCGGCAAAGCGCGCAGGCCAGACTGGCCTCTTGGACGAGAAGGGCTTGCGGCCGTTCGGCGCCGGTCACGTCCGTCACGCTGTCGCGACTGTGGCAGCCGAGGCTGAGGTCCAGGCGCGCGCAGCAGCGATTCGCGCCTTCGAGCAGGCCCAGCAGAGGCGTGGTCACATCCGGGCGCTGCCCGTACCCAGCCGGGCGCCGGCTGACCCTCTAGAGGCCATCCGTGCACAGCTTGGGCACGCCCCCGGGTCGCCCATCACGGCGAACCATTACGTGGATCCGGCAGCCCTGGCGGCGGCCCCGACCGCGCGGCACGTCGAGGTGCCTCGCAAGATCAGGACGCTGGTCTAGGCACGCTGCCCCTGCACAGTTCGGACTGCGGAATGCTGCGACCATAGAGGGCCAGAGCGGATGGGATGCTGAATTGCGAGGTCCTCTTGGACCACGCCGTTTTCACCTTGCAGCAGTCGACCTACACCATGACCATCGCTGGCTCCCGCTCGATGTCGTTTACGTCGAGCAGCGGCAGCGGTGTGCTCCAGTTCATGGTCACCACGAGCCCGCAACAGGTCGACACGCCTTGCACGGGAAGCTTCAACACGGTTGCGGTTCGCTGACGGAGGACTGGAGCAGGCGCGGGACACTCGTCGTCCCGCAGCCAGCGGTAGCACTGCCACCCTAGGAGGCAAGGGCCGGCGACGAACATCCCGAACGCCGCAAGATGTCCCCACGTCGAGAGCCCCTCCT
>DASWGI010000168.1:0-4480 GCA_036393835.1 Myxococcales bacterium
CGGATCGGCCCAGCTCTGCACCACGCGGGCGCCCAGGACCAGCGCCTCGATCTCCTCCTCGTTGAACATGAGCGGCGGCAGGTCGTACCCGCGCGGCAGCGCGTAGCCCACGCCCGCCTCGCCCAGGACCGGCACGCCGGAGAGGACCAGGTCGCGCACGTCGCGGTAGACGGTGCGCTCCGAGACGCCCAGGTCCTCCGCCAGCGCGCGGGCGGTGGTCACCCCGCGGCGGCGGAGGCGCTGGACGATGCGGAAGAGGCGATCGGCGCGGCGCACGCGCGGCCGAGCTTACCGCTTCCGCGGCTGGAAGATGCCCACCTGCGCGCCGCCCGGATCGCGGAGCACGCTGAAGATGCCGTCGGGGATCTCGACGCACTCGCGCACCACCTGTGCGCCCAGCTCGCGCGCCTTCCGCGTGCTCTTCGCGCAGTCGTCGACGCGCACATAGGTGAGCCACCCGGAGACTCCCTCGAACAGCTCCTCGGTCAGCCCGCCCGGGTGGCCCTCGCCGGCGTCGACCGCGTGGTACTCGCGGCCGGGCACCGGGAAGGGCTCCAGCTTCCAGTCGAACAGCGCGCCGTAGAACGCCCGCGCCTTCTTCGCGTCCTTCGAGTGCAGCTCGCAGTACGTGAACGGGTTCGTCATGGCCTGCCTCCCCTGGTCCGTCGCGGACCGTAGGAAGCACGCTGCACCCCGGCTCCTGACATCGTCCTGTCAGCAGCGGGCCTTGCCAATGCATCCGTCGTTCGCTACAAGCGCTTCGGCTCGTGGGAGTGTCGGCATGATCGAGCACTTGTTCCCGCCGTTGGCAGGGGTAGGCGAGTTCGTCTTGCGCCTGACGATCGGTCTCGTCTTCTGGCCCCACGGATGGCAGAAGCTCAAGGGTCCCGCGGGGTTCGCAGGGTTCCTCCGCCAGCTCAAGGTACCCGCGCCACTGCTCGCCGCCTGGGTGGTCGCCCTCTTGGAGAGCGTCGGAGCCATTCTCCTCATCCTGGGGCTCGCGACGCGCCTCGTCGCTTTCGGTCTCGCGATCGACATGCTCGTCGCGAACGTCAGCGTCAAGGTCGGCATGGCGAAGGCCCCGTTCGCGTCGACCCAGCAGGCGCAAGGCTGGGAATTCGAGTTCGCGCTGATGGGCACCTCGCTGGCGCTCGTCTTCACCGGCGCCGGCCGGGTCTCGATCGACGCCTTGCTGGGTCTCTGAACGTCACGGCGAGCGCCCCCTCGAGCCGGAACCCGCGACAGGCTAGAGGAAGAGGCGTACGCCGAGCAGAACGACCAGCGCCGATTCATGAGGGTAGACGCCGCCGGTCGAGCGTTGCGAGAACGGCACGATGCCCTGGAGCACGATCTGTGGATGGAACCAGCGCTGGTCGCGGCGGAGAGCCATACCGAGCTCCGCGGAAGCGCCCCAGCCTCCCGACGAAGCGTTGTCGAGGTCGCTCTCGCCCAGCGCGCCGAGGCCCACGCCGAAGAACGGCGCGGCCGGACCGTCGGTGAGAAAGGCGCCTGCCCGAAGTCCGCCGTAGGCTGCGATGCCCGCGGCCTTTGTCGCTCCCGCGAGCACCAGTTGCGCGCCGGCGTACCAGCGCGGGCCCTCCACGTTCAGCTCGAGTGACAGCGCGAGCAGTCCGATCCCGGCCCCCGGCGAGACGCGCAGTTCCGGGATCGATCCGCCGTCCGCGCGCGCGACGCCGGCGAGCACGAGCACGAGGAGCCCGGTGGTGACGCTGCGGTTCATTCCAGGGACGACGCGCGAGGCTGGAAAGTGGTCACCGCCGCGCGGTGCGGGCGCATCGCACGCGCTCGCACACCTTCTCGTCCGCGGCTATTCCCAGCTCTACCGCGGTGTGTGCGCCGAGCGCCTAGGCCGGATCACACCTTCCGGGTCGCGAACGCCTGCGGAAGGTGCTTGCGCATCAGGCGCGCGAGGTCGTCGCCGTCCAGCAGGTCGACCGGGTTCCCCTTCGCGGTGTCGCGCGCGTCGGTGGAGAAGCGGCCCAGCGTCACCAGCACGCCCTTGCCGACGTACTCGGCGCGCGCGGTGTCGATGAGATTTCGTACCTCGTCGCCCTCCACGGGCCCCTCGGCGCCGAGGACGCCGTGCACGTAGATCCGCCCGCCCTTGATGGGAGTGGGATCGTTGGCGAACAGGTCCACGCTCCCCGCTCCCCGCTCGCAGCGCTCGGGGTGGAACCCCATCTCAGTAAAGAGGGTGACGAGCAGCCTCTGCAGGCCCTCGGCGCCGTAGCGGCGCACCCACGCCGTGTCGGTCGAGTCGCCGCGTCCCAGGTTCTCCGGCGCCGCGGGCGAGACCGGCTGGCCGCGCCCGATGAGGAGGATGAGCGCGAAGCCCACCAGCGTGGCCAGCACCGCGACGACCAGGATGCCCATGCGGCGCGACGCTCGTCCCAGCGCGGCGCGGAGTCAAGCGCCGGAAAGCTCGCCCCGTTCCTTGACAATGGCCGCACCCGGCAGTTACAAGCGCCGCCTCTTCGCGGGACAAGCCGTGGGGCTGTAGCTCAGCTGGGAGAGCGCTAGAATCGCACTCTAGAGGTCACCGGTTCGATCCCGGTCAGCTCCACCATTCCAAGCTCTACGTCTCGCCACCTCTGTCGACTTGTTCGGTCGTGACCGGGGAGAACGCCAACCCGGCGCCGCTCGTGCGCCGCCGTGTTTCCCACAGGCGCTTCAGCAGCAGCGGTCCTAGAACCCAATAGGCCAGCGAGGTCCAAAAGCCGGGGAAGTAGCCCCGAGCTCCGATGCAGAACGCTGCGTGCCCGATCGCGTTGCCGATGACGCCGTAGGCCACGAAGAACAGCGGCACCATTGCCACCGCGCGAACGCGGTAGAACAGGATCAACGCGCCCACGGTGAAGGCGGCGTAGGCGCCCATGTTGAAACCAACGAACAGATCGCGGGGATAAGCCGGCGCGCTCCACAGGCCGGGGAAACGAACGTCGAAGCGGGTCAGATACTCTTCGGTGAAGTGGAGAAACTGTACGGCGAGCGCGATGAGGTAGATCGGCAAGATGCGGGAGGGCTCGGGCATCTGGCGCCAGCACGTGGTCCAGAACAGCGCGTAGGCGAGCGCCACCCCCGGCACGAAGGTGACCAGGAGGCTCGGTCCCGACGAAAACAGAGTGAACGTCGTCGCCATCGCGGTGGCGATGACAGTGGCGACGACCGCATCGCGCCGAACGGGAGGGCGGCCTGTCGAGCTCGACGGAGCCACCATTCGCCCATTGTTGCAAAGAGATGGGGAATAGTCAGCACACCGGCGCGAGCTCGTCCCGCGGCTAGAACCGCGCGTGCAGCAGCGGCACCGCCGCCCCGGTCGCCGCGCCTGCCGCGAATCCGGCTACCACGTCCGTGTAGAAGTGCTGCCCCGCCGCGACCCGCTGCACCGCCACGACCGCGCCGACCGCGGCGGCCATGATCCAAGGCCACACGCGTTGCCCGTGCCGCTTCTGCAGGGTCACCGCCGTGACCGTCATCGCGCCGGTGACCAGCGAGGTGTGCCCCGAATAGAAGGAGAGGTAGCCGTCGGTGCTGCGTATCTCCGCCGGATCGCCCGAGTACGCGAGCGGCCGGGGCCGGCGGGTCGCATACTTGGTCAGGGTGGTGAGCGCCCCGTCGACCGCCAGCGCCTCGGCGTAGACGGTCGCGTCCTCGAGGAAGACCTGGCCCAGGCCCACGTCGGCCGCGTCGAGCAAAAGCGGCGCGATCACGGCGACGGCCTCCGTCACGTCGCTCGCGGTGTCCATGAAGCGGCTGGAGTTGCCGATGACGTGCCGGTCGAACGCGTTCACCTCGCCCGGGTCGCACGGGCATCGCGGGTGGATGAGGTCGGACGCGAACAGGGTCGGCAGGACGATCGCGAGCGCCGAAGCGACGATGACGGGAACGTCGACCGCGGGGTTGACCCGGTAGACGGAGACGGGCCCGGCCTCGACGGCCGCCGCCGGCGCGGAGACGGCCAGGAGGAGCGCGGCGGTCAGCACCGCCGGACTGTAGCCGCGGCCGGCAGGCCGGCGCCAGATCGTACAGAGGGCGGAGATCGGAGACGCGCTCCAGGCCCTCGAGTGGTACAAGGACAGGCCGAGGAGAAGCCGATGCGCATCACTCCCGTGCTCCCGGCCGTCGCGATCGCGGTCCTCGCCGGGTGCTTCTCGCCCGCCCCGGCGCGGCAGCCCGAATCAGACGCAGCGCCTCCCTCCGGCTCCGCCGTGGAGGCGCCAGTCTTTTCGACCGATGCGTGCGACCAGGACGAGGACTGCGCGCCCGTCGCGCAGTGCCACCCGGACAAATGCGTGCGAACCACGCACGCCGGCAGCCTCCCGCCGGACACCGTCTGCACGATGGAGTGCCGTCCCCGCACCGTCGACTGCGGCTACAACCACTGCGGCTGCGCTCCTGCACCTTCCGGCGAAAAGGTGTGCGCGCTGTTGCCCGGCGCGGGAAAACGGTGACGGAGATC
>DASWGI010000169.1:0-5057 GCA_036393835.1 Myxococcales bacterium
AGGCCCTCGAAGGCGCAGGGCTCCTTGCAGCACACCTCGACGGCCCCGGCGACGTCCTCGCCGTCGAAGAGCGGGAACACCAGGACGTACCGGACGGAGGCCGCGTGCGCGCGCGAGGCGAACTCGCGCGGCACCTCGGCCATCTCGAACGCGAAGGCGACCGGGCGCCCCGCGGCGGCTACACGCGCCGCCCAGCTCGCACCCGCACCCGCAGCGACCCACGCCTCGCGGAGCGGCTCCAGGCCGTCGCGCACGCTCCACACCTGCATCGGGGTTTCCCCCTCCATCCAGGTGAGGCGCGCCAGCGGCCATTCCGACTCGGCGCAGAGGACGGAGAGCCCGGCTCGCAGCGCTCCCTCCACGGTCGGATGGGCCTCGGCCGCGGCTTCGATACGTGCAGCATTGTCCATCGGCAGCAGAACATCCGATCCCCTGCGGCGGCGCCGCAAGGGACTGGATGTAGGCTGGGCTGAGGTGCTGTGGTGCAAGGGTTGCTCTCGGATGCGCGCGAAGGCCTGCGGTGCGCGGCAGGTGGCTTCCACCTCGATCCGCGCGAGCCCGTGCCGCTCGCGGTGGTGACGCACGCGCACGCGGACCACGCGGTCCCCGGGAGCGAGCGCTACCTGTGCGCCGGGCCGTCGGTGCCGCTCTTGCGACATCGCCTCGGGCCCGACGCGCCGATCGAAGGCCTCCCGTACGGCGAGCAGCGCGCGCTGGGCGAGACGCGCATCTCCTTCCACCCCGCGGGGCACGTGCTCGGCTCGGCCCAGGTGCGCATCGAGGGCGGAGGAGAGGTGTGGGTGGCCACGGGCGACTACAAGCGCGAGCCCGACCCCACTTGCGCGGCCTTCGAGCCCGTGCGCTGCGACGTGCTGATCACCGAGGCGACGTATGCGCTGCCCATCTTCCGCTGGGACGACCCGCGCGAGGTCCTGCGCGAGGTGCACCGCTGGTGGCAGGGCAACGCCCGCCGCGCCTCCGTGCTGTTCTGCTACGCGCTGGGCAAGGCGCAGCGGATCCTCGCTGGCCTCGCCGAGCTGACCGACCGTCCCGTGTACGTGCACGGTGCGCTGGAGCCGATCACGCGCATCTACCGCGAGGCCGGCGTGCGCATGCTGCCCACGCTGCCCGTCGCCGAGACAGCGAAGGGGCGCTCTTTCGCGGGCGAGCTGGTGCTGGCGCCGATCACCGCCCGCGGCAGCCCGTGGATGCGCCGCTTCGGCGACCACGAGAGCGCATTCGCCTCCGGCGGCATGCGCATCCGCGGGCAGCGCAGGCGGCGCTCGTTCGACCGCGGCTTCGCTCTCTCCGATCACGCCGACTGGCCCGGGATCCTGCGCACCATCGAGGAGAGCGGCGCGCGGCGGGTGTTGGCGACGCACGGGTATCGCGAGGCGCTGGTGCACTGGCTGCGCGACCGCGGCATGGACGCCGCGCCGGCGGGGCTCGCGCAGCCCACCGATCCGGAGGGCGACTGATGCAGAGGTTCGCCCGCCTCTACGAAGCGCTCGACGCGACCACCTCCACCAACCAGAAGGTCGCGGCGATGCAGGCGTACTTCGCCGAGGCGCCGCCCGCGGATGCCGCCTGGGCGGTGTTCTTCCTCACCGGCTCGCGCCTCAAACGGCTGATCGCGCCACGCCTCCTGGCGGCCTGGGGCATGGAGGCGACCGGGACGCCGGACTGGATGTTCGGCGAGGCCTGGTCGGCGGCGGGCGATCTGGCCGAGATCGTTTCCCTGCTGGTCGACGCGCAGCGGGTCGGCCCGCCGGTGGCGGGTTCCGGGCTCTCGCTCTCCGAGCTGATCGAGACGCGCCTGCTGCCGCTCCGCGAAGCGGACGAGGGACGCAAGCGCGACGCGGTGGTTGCGCTGTGGCGGTCGATGCCGCTGCGGGAGATCTTCCTCCTGAACAAGCTGCTCACCGGCGAGCTGCGCGTCGGCGTCTCGCGGACGCTGGCGGTGCGCGCGCTGGCGCAGCACGCGGGGCTCGACCCAGGCGTGGTCGCGCACCGCCTGATGGGGGCGTGGCAGCCGACCGCCGAAGGGTTCTCCCAACTCGTCGCCCGCGACGTGCACGACGCCGACCTGTCGCGGCCCTACCCGTTCTTCCTCGCCTCGCCGCTCGAGGAGCCGCCCGCCTCGCTCGGGGATCGCGCGGCGTGGCAGGCCGAGTGGAAGTGGGACGGCATCCGCGCGCAGCTCGTCCGGCGCGGCGGCGGCGCCTGGCTGTGGTCGCGCGGCGAGGAGCTGATCACCGATCGGTTCCCGGACCTCCGCGAGGTCTCGGAGTCGCTGCCGGACGGGACCGTGTTGGACGGCGAGGTGCTCGCCCACGCGGGCGGAGCGCCTCTGCCCTTCTCGGTGCTGCAGCGCCGGATCGGGCGCCAGAAGCTCACGCCCGCGATCCTCGCCGAGGCCCCCGCTGCCTTCGTCTCGTACGATCTGCTGGAGCTGGACGGCCGCGATCTGCGGGGAGCGCCGCTCGCCGAGCGCGGCGCGCGCCTCGCGCAGCTCGTGGCGGGCCGCAGCGGGCGCTTGCTGCTGTCGGAAGAGGTGGCTGCCGCGACCTGGGAGGACCTGGCGGCGCGGCGCACGGAGGCGCGCGAGCGCGGGGTGGAAGGCCTGATGCTCAAGCGCCGCGACTCGCCGTACCGCAGCGGGCGGCCGCGCGGCGACTGGTGGAAGTGGAAGATCGATCCGTACAGCATCGACGCGGTGCTGGTGTACGCGCAGCCCGGCAACGGCCGCCGCGCCAACGTGCTCACCGACATGACCTTCGCGGTCTGGGACGGCGGCGAGCTGCTCCCGGTGGCCAAGGCGTACTCGGGCCTGACCGACGAGGAGCTGGATCGCCTGGATCGCTGGATCCGGCAGCACACGCTGGCGCGCTTCGGCCCCGTGCGCCAGGTCGAGCCGCAGCACGTCTTCGAGCTGCACTTCGAGGGGATCGCCGAGTCGCCGCGTCACAAGAGCGGCATCGCGGTGCGGTTCCCGCGCATCGCGCGGTGGCGCACCGACAAGAAGCCGAGCGATGCGGACACGCTGCAGTCGCTGCGGGCGCTTCTCCGTTCGCCCCAGGCGGTGCGCGGCTGAGGCGTGCTAACGTCCGCCGCGCCGTCCGCCTGGGAGAGCTTCGTTGACACGAGCACTCGCTGCCTTCGCGGCGCTTTACCTCATGTCCCCCGCGGTCCTCGCGCAGGCGATCCCGTCCGCCCCGCCCGAGGAAATCGGCCTCTCCTCCGTTCGGCTGGCCCGGATCCGGCAAGTGCTGCGGGCCGAGGTCGACGAGAAGAAGCTGCCCGGAGCGGTGGTGCTGGTCGCGCGCAAGGGGCGGGTTGCGTACTTCGACGCGGTCGGCGCGCGTGACCCGGGCAGCGGCGCGCCGCTCGGCAAGGACGCGATCTTCCGCATCCACTCGATGACCAAGCCCTTCGTATCGGTCGCGGCCATGATGCTCGCCGAGGAGGGCCGCATCGTCCTCACCGACCCCGTCTCCAAGTACCTGCCCGCCTTCGCGAAGATGCAGGTGAGCGTCGCGAAGACGGACTCGGCGATCGGCAAGCCGGGGCACGAGATGGTCCCCGCCGCTTCGGCCCCGACCGTGTACGACCTGCTCCGGCACACCTCGGGCCTCGCGTACGCGTTCAGCACCTCCAACGCGCCCGTCAAGGACGCGTACACGAAGCGCGGTCTCGCGCGCCCGGACGCGCACCACGCGTACCGCGACCTGACCGCGGCCGAGGAGGTGGACGCGGTGGCCGGGTCGCCGCTCGCGCACCAACCCGGGCGCGTGTGGGAATACGGCCTCTCGACGGACGTGCTGGGCCGCGTCGTCGAGGCCGTCTCGGGGAAGCGGTTGGGGGAGGTCCTCGAGGCGCGGATCTTCAAGCCGCTGCAGATGGCGGACACGGGGTTCTCCGTCCCCAAGGAGCGGGCGGGGCGCCTCGCGCAGGCCTTCGCGACCGACCCCGCGACGGGGCAGCCGAGCAACCTGATCGACGTGCTCGCCCCGCCGAAGAACGACTCGGGCGGCGCCGGCGCCGTCTCCACGGCGTCCGACTACCTCCGCTTCTGCGAGATGCTCCTCCGCGGCGGCGAGCTGGACGGAGTGCGGCTCCTCAGCCGCTCCACCGTGATCCTGATGACCTCCGATCACCTCGGCAACCTCCTCGAGGCAGGCCCCACGCCCGGCGAGACGCTCCTCGGCGTGAAGGGCTACACCTTCGGCCTGGGATTCGCCGTGCGCCGCGAGGACGGCCTCGCCGCGGTGCCGGGACGCGCGGGCGAGATCACCTGGGGCGGCGGGGCGGGGACGTACTTCTGGATCGATCCGCAGGAGGAGCTGGTCGGCATCCTCATGACCCAGGCCGGCGGCGCGCGCGCCTACTACCGCAAGCTTTTCCGCCAGCTCGTCTACGCCGCGATCACGGACTGAAGCGCCAACCAACCGCACCGCAGAGATCGCGGAGGGCGCGGAGATTCCGTTTTTCAAGACGATGACTCCGCGCTCTCTGCGTCCTCGGCGGTGCAACTATCCCCCCGCCTTCGTTGCGTTCATCCGCGGTGTGGAGAGCATCCTGCGGATCTCGGCCACCAGCTGGTCCGGCAGGCACGGCTTGGCGACGAACGAGTCGCAGCCCGCCTCCATGGCGCCCTTGGAATGGCCGTGCATGGCGTGGCCCGTCAGCGCGACCACCGGGATGCGGTGCGTGCGCTGGTCGGCCTTGAGCCTTCGGGTCGCCTCCCACCCGTCCATCACCGGAAGCGAGAGGTCCATGATGATGATGTCGGGACGGTTGGCGAAGGCCTGGTCGAGCGCCTCCTTCCCGTTGGCCGCCTGGATCACCCGGAACCCCGAGAAGGCGAGGAACTCGGCGTACATCTCGCGGTTGTCCTGGAAGTCGTCCACCACCAGGACGAGCGGCTCTTGGGTCATGGCCTCCTCCCTTGCCGGGGCACGTGCAGGGTGAAGGTCGAGCCCGCGCCCAGCTTGCTGTCGACCGTGATGCGCCCCTCCAGCATGCTCGCGAGGCGCCGGCAGATGGAAAGCCCGAGT
>DASWGI010000170.1:0-11023 GCA_036393835.1 Myxococcales bacterium
ATGGCATGCGCTCCGCTCAAGTGCTAAAGCCGGGCCCTCTTGACGGAGGTCCCGATGTCCGACGAGAAGCTGAAGATCACCAGGCGCGGTTTCGTCAAGGGCGCGGGGGTGCTCACCGGGGCCGCGGCGCTACTGGGAGACGCCTTGGAGGCGTCCGCTGCCGCCGGGCAGGCGAGGAAGCTCGGGCCCGGCGCCGTGCCGATCGAGCTGACCGTGAACGGCGAGCGGCATCGCCTGGCCGTCGAGCCCCGCACCACGCTGGCCAGCGCCCTGCGGGACGATCTGGGCCTCACCGGCACGAAAATCGGCTGCGACCGGGGCGCGTGCGGCGCCTGCACCGTGATGATGGCGGACCAGGCGGTGCCCTCGTGCAGCGTGTTCGCGCTGGACGCGGTCGGGCACCCGGTCACCACCATCGAAGGACTCGCGCAGGGCGAGCAGCTCGCGCCGATCCAGGCGGCCTTCGTGGCGCACGACGCGCTCCAGTGCGGCTTCTGCACGCCCGGCATGGTGATGAGCTGCCACGCGCTGCTGCAGCGCACTGCACACCCGTCGGAGGCCGAGGTGCGCCAGGCGGTGTCCGGGAACCTGTGCCGCTGCGGGACCTATCCCAAGGTGTTCGAGGCTGCTCTCGCCGCCGCGTCAGGGAAGGTCGCGCTCGCACCGCGGCCCGAAGCTTCCGGTGGCACGGACACGAGCTCCGCCGCGAGCCCGAAGCCCACGGAGGGCGAGGAGCGCACCGTCGCGGTGGGCGTCCTCGGCGCGGCGGTCCGCCGCGAGGAGCGCAAGGTGCCGGCCGGCGAGCCGCGGCCCTGGGACGCCGACGCCCGGCTCTCGGTGGTCGGGCGGCCCACGCCCCGCCTCGAAGGGCCCGAGAAGGTCACGGGCCGGGCGCGCTTCTGCTACGACGTGCGCCTGCCGGGCATGCTGCACGCGGCGGTGGTCCGCTCGCCGCACGCGCACTCGCGCATCCGCAGCGTCGACGTGAGCGCCGCGGAAAAGATGCCCGGCGTCAAGGCGGCGTACGTGGTCGAGCGCGTCCTGGGCCCCGCCGAGCTGCGCATCAAGGCCAAGGCGCCCGGCAAGTACCCGATCGTGAGGTACGAGGGCCAGCCGGTCGCGGCAGTCGCCGCATCGACCCATGCGCAGGCCGAGGACGCGGCGCGCCGGGTCAAGGTGGACTACGAGGTGCTGCCGCACGCTTCGGACATCGAGACGGCGCAGCGGCCGGATGCGCCGCTCGTGTTCGAGGGGCCGGTCGAGCAGCCCTCGACTGCGGGCGGCGGCGGAGCGCCCAAGGGCCTTCCGCAGCGGGGCAACGTGCGCGGCCCCAACGTGCAGACCCTTCCCAAGGGAGCGAACGTCGACGAGGCGCTCTCGGGGAGCGCGGTGACCGTGGACGAGCGCTTCTCGACCGAGGTGCAGACGCACTCCGCGATCGAGACGCACGGGGCGGTCGCCGACTGGAAGCCGGATGGGCTCACCATCTACGAGAGCACGCAGGGCATCTACACGGTGCAGGAGGAGCTGGCCACGCTCTTCGACCTGCCGAAGAGCAAGGTGCGCGTCGTCTGCGAGTTCACCGGAGGCGGGTTCGGGGCGAAGTTCGGCGCCGGAAACCACGGCGTGATCGCCGCCCATCTCTCGCGGAAGGCGCGCGCGCCGGTGCGGCTGTTCCTCGACCGCCGCGGCGAGCACCTGGGGGTCGGGAACCGCCCCAGCTCCATCCAGCGGCTGCGCATCGGCGCGACCAAGGACGGCCAGCTCACCGCGCTGCGCCTGGACGCGTTCGGCAGCGCCGGGTGCGCGGCGGGAGCCGGCTGCTCGGGGCCGGTGAAGAACATCTATCCCGCCAAGGTCGTGCACATCGAGGAGTCCGACGTGTTCCTGCATGCCGGACCGTCGGCGGCGTTCCGCGCGCCAGGGCACCCGCAGGGCGCCTTCGGGCTGGAGCAGGCCATCGACGCGCTCGCGCACCAGCTGGGCATGGATCCGCTGGAGCTCCGCGACCGGAACGACCCGCATCCGGCGCGTCGCGAGGAGCGGCGCATCGGCGCGCAGAAGATCGGCTGGGCCGAGGCGCGCAAGATGAAGCCGGGAGCGCAGCCGGGCCCGGTGAAGCGCGGCGTCGGGTTCGCCCAGGGCGTCTGGTACAACTTCGACGGGCCACCCTCGGCCGCGGAAGTGCTCATCCACGACGACGGGAGCGTGGAGTGCCGGTCCGGCGTCGCGGACATCGGCGGCGGCATCCGGACCGCGGTGGCGCAGGTGGTGGCGGAAGTGCTGGGCATCCGCCCCTCGGAGGTGCTGGTGCGCATCGGCGACACCAGCTTCCCCATCGGTCCGCCGTCGGGCGGCAGCATGACCACCCAGATGCTGACACCGGCGGTGCGCCTCGCCGCCGAGAGCGCGCGCGAGCAGCTCCTGCGGCTCGTCCCCGGCGAGCAGGAGCTGCGCTCCGCTGCGCGCAAGCTGAAGGGCCGGACGGTCCGCGGCACCGGCGAGCGCGCGAAGGACTACGGCGGTTGGAAGGAAGACCGCTACGCCACCACCATCGGCGGCGCGCAGTTCGCCGAGGTGGAGGTGGACACCGAGACGGGCCTGGTGCGCGTGCTCCGCGTGGTCGCCGTGCACGACTGCGGGCGCCCGGTGAACCGCCTGGCGCTCGAGTCGCAGATCAACGGCGGCATCATCCAGGGCATCTCGTTCGCCCTCTTCGAGCGGCGCGCGCTCGATCAGGCCACCGGCCGGATGGTCAACGCCGACCTGGAGCGATACCGGATCGCGGGTAGCAAGGACGTGCCGAGGATCGAGGCGACGATCATCGAGAGCTACCTGGGCCGCACGAACACCGACGTCAGCGGCATCGGCGAGCCGGCCACGGTCCCGACCGCGGCTGCGGTAGCGAACGCCGTCTTTCACGCCACGGGGAAGCGGGTGCGGCACACGCCGATGACCCCGGCGGTGGTGCTGGCCGCGCTGGGAGGTGCCGCATGAACTCCTTCACCTGGATCGAGGCGGCCGACGTCGCGGGAGCCATCGCCGCCGGCGCGCAGCAGGGGGCGCTGTTCAAGGCAGGCGGGGTGGACGTGACGGATCTGATGAAGGAGCGCGTCGCGCAACCCACCGCGCTCGTGAACCTGCGCCGCATCGGCGAGCTGGAATTCCTCCGCGAGGAGAAGGGCGCGCTGGTCATCGGGCCCCTGGTCACGCTGGCGAGGCTGGCGGAAGACCCGCTGGTGGTGAAGGGCGCGAACGCCCTCGCCCTGGCGGCGGGCTGGGCGGGCACCCCGCAGATCCGCAATCTCGCCACGCTCGGCGGCAACCTCGCGCAGCGACCGCGCTGCCCCTACTTCCGCAGCGAGCTGTTCCACTGCCGCAAGAAAGGCGGCAGCGAGTGCTTCGCGATCCCCGGCGAGAACCAGGACCACGCGGTGTTCGACAACGACGTGTGCGCCATCGTGCATCCCAGCGGTGCGGCGACCGCGCTGGTCGCGCTTGGGGCTTCGCTGAAGCTGAAGGGACCGCGCGGGGAGCGCACATTACCCATCGAGCAGTTCTTCCTCCGGCCGGAGCAGGACGTGCTCCGCGAGAACGTGCTGCAGCCGGGTGAGCTGATCGTCGAGGTGCGGGTCCCGACCGGGCGCCGGGGCGGCTACGTGAAGCTGATGCAGAAGCAGACCTTCGACTGGCCGCTGGCGGACGCGGCGGCGGTGCTGGACCTGGACGGCGGCACGGTGCGCGAGGCGCGCGTCGTGCTGGGCGCCGCGGCGCCCGTGCCCTGGCGCGCGTCCGCCGTGGAGAAGGCGCTTCTGGGCAAGAAGCTCGACGAGGTCTCGGCGCGGGACGCCGCGCGGCTCGCGACCTTCGGGGCGACCCCGCTGGACAAGAACCGCCACAAGCTGCCCGCGCTGCAGGCGGCGGTGCTGCGCTCGCTGCGCGCGGCGGGAGGGCTGGCATGAGCTCGGAAGAGACGCCACGCCTGTGCAAGTTCCTGCGCGCCAAGACCAGCGGCGTGCACGGCGACCCGCGAGCGCTGTGGGCCATGCGCAACGACTCCAGCGCGACGTACTGGTGCCTGCTCACCATGTCGCCGGCAGGTCCCGACGACCGGCTGGTGCACGTCTGCGACTGCGGCGAGGAGCGGGTCTGCTGCATCCCGGCGGGCGAGCCGCCCAGCGTTTGAACCGAGGCGGTCACGTCGCCCCGACGCTCGGATGTGTCACGGCGTTGCGCGCGTGATACGCATCCGCGCATGGAGCTCGTCCACCGCATCGTGGACATCGGCGACGTGCGGCTGCACTGCGCCGAGATGGGGCAGGGGCCCCTGGTGCTGCTCCTGCACGGCTTTCCGGAGTGCTGGGTCGCGTGGCGCAACCAGATGCCGGCGCTCGCCCGGTCCGGGTTCCGCGTGGTCGCGCCGGACCTGCGCGGTTACGGCAAGTCCGACAAGCCCGAGGCGCTCGACGCCTACCGGATCGACGTGCTGGCCCGAGACGTCGCGCGGCTGGTGGAGGCGCTCGGCGAGGAGCGCGCCCACGTGGTGGGCCACGACTGGGGCGGCGCCGTCGCCTGGCGCTTCGCCATGTGGCACCCGGAGCGGCTCGACCGCCTCGGCATCCTGAACGCGCCGCACCCCGCGCGGTTCTCGCGCGCGCTCAAGCGCCCGCGGCAATTCCTGCGCAGCTCGTACACGCTGTTCTTCCAGGTCCCCTGGCTGCCCGAAGCGCTGCTGCGCGCCGGCGACTTCTTCATGCTCCGCCGGTTGTTCCGCTCCGATCCCGAGAGGGCCGGCGCGTACGCCGACGAGGACATCGAGCAGATCGTCGCGGCCGCGCGCGAGCCCGGTGCGCTGACCGGGATGCTGGCGTGGTACCGGGCGATGATCCGGCGGCCGACGCACACGCGCTGGCAACCGATCGAGAAGCCGGTGCAGGTCATCTGGGGCGAGAAGGACCGCTACCTCTTGCGCGAGGTCGCCGAGCCGGAGCGGGAGTGGGTCCGGGACCTGCGGTTCGCGCCGATCGCCGAGGCGGGTCACTGGGTGCACGCCGACGCGCCCGAGCGGGTGAACGGGCTGCTGATCGACTTCCTCCGTGCGTAACGTACAGGCGTGCCCGTCCGCGGTAGAAAAGGGAAGCGAGCGCCCGCCCGTCCTTCGTCGGGCCGGCGCGCCCGCAAGGATGGGGCCGCCTTGCGCAAGCGACTGCCGCAGTACGAAGCGAAGCGCGATTTCGGGATCACGCCCGAGCCCGCGCCGGGCACCGCGAAGCCCTCCGAGGAGCAGCCCCGCTTCGTGGTGCACAAGCACGACGCCTCCCGCCTGCACTACGACGTGCGGTTGGAGATCGACGGCGCGCTGGTGTCCTGGTCGGTGCCGAAAGGCCCCTCGTACGACCCCGCGCAGAAGCGGCTCGCCATCCAGACCGAGGACCACCCTCTCGAGTACGGCAACTTCGAAGGCCGCATCCCGGACGGCGAATACGGCGCCGGCGACTCGCTCATCTGGGACCGCGGGACGTACGAGGTCGTCCCGCCCGGCACTGCCTCGGAGCAGCTCAAGAAGGGCCACCTGCGCGTGCGCTTCCATGGCCAGAAGCTCGACGGCGAGTGGCACCTGGTCCGCACCAGCGGGCAGGGCCCCAAGTCCCAGTGGCTGATGTTCAAGGCGAAGGACGGCAAGGAAAAGCCGGGCTACGACGTCATCGTCGAGCGGCCGGAATCGGTGGTGAGCGGGTGGGTCGCGACGCGCGGTCCGGAGCGCGCCAGCACTCTGCGGGCGCCGCACCCGCCTCCGGAAGAGATGTTGAAGCAATACCTGCCTCCCATGCTCGCGACGCTGGTGGACGAACCGCCGCCTGACGAGGAGAACTGGATCGTCGAGCGCAAGTACGATGGCTATCGGGCCCTGTCAGGGCTGTCGGGCGGGCGCGTCGCGATGTGGACGCGGAACGGGCTCGACCTGGTGGCGCGCTTCCCTGCCATCGCGCGGTCGCTGTCGCAGATCGTGGTCGGCGATGCCGTGGTGGACGGCGAGATCGCCATCCTCGATGCGAAGGGCGTCCCGAGATTCGAGCTCATCCAGCAGGGCAAGAACGACGAGGCGCTCCTGTTCGCCTTCGACCTCTTGCGCCTGGACGGCGAGGACCTCCGCGAGCGTCCGATCGAGCAGCGGCGCGACCTCCTGCGCAGCCTGTTCTTCAACACGCCCGCCAACCTGCGCTTCAGCGAGGAGCTGCACGGGTCCGTCCGGGAGCTGCTGGAGGAGGTCGGCCGGGCGGGTTGGGAAGGCCTGGTCCTGAAGCGGCGCGGGTCCCACTACCAGAAGGGGCGCAGCAAGGATTGGCTGAAGCTCAAGGCGCACCTCTCCCAGGAGCTGGCCATCGTCGGCTGGACGCCGGGCGAGGGAGCCGCCTCGAGCGGCATCGGTGCGCTGCTGCTCGGCGTGAACGACGGCGGTGAGCTGGTCTACGCCGGCAAGGTGGGAACGGGCTTCTCCGCCAAGCAGCGGAAGGAGCTGCTGCAGGAGCTGCGCAACGACGAGGTCGATGAGCCGCAAGTGCGCGGAGCGCCGCGGATGCGCGACGCGCACTGGGTGAAGCCCCGGCTCGTGGCGCAGGTTCGCTTCACGGAGTGGACCAGCGACGGCAAGCTCCGCCACCCCAGCTTCCAGGGGCTGCGGCCGGACAAGACGCCGATGGAGACGGTCCGCGAGAAGCCGGCCGCGCCGCCGAAGGGGTCGAGATCCGGGTCGAGGTCGAGGTCGAAGTCGGAGTCGAAGTCGGAGTCGAGGTCGGAGTCGAGCTCGAGGTCGGAGCCCGGGTCGAGGCCGAGGTCGAACGAGGCGGCCGAACCGGTCGAAGTGAAGCTCACCAACCCGGACCGCCTCCTCTACCCCAAGGACGGCATCACCAAGCGGGACGTCGCTGCCTATTACGACGCCGTCTCCGGCCCGCTGCTCGCTGCGATCAAGGACCGGCCGCTGGCGGTCATCCACTGGAACCAGGGCGTGGGAAAGCCGGGCTGGTTCGAGCAGAACACCGGCCAGAAAGCGGAGCCGTGGATGAAGGTGGTGGACACGCCGTCCTCGAAGGGTCCGGTGCGCCACCTGGTGGTCGACCGCCCGGAGACGCTGCGCTGGCTGGCCCAGCACGCCGCGCTCGAGCTGCACATGTGGCACTCGCGCGTGGAGAGCCTGACCATGCCGGACTGGGTCGTCTTCGATCTCGATCCGGCGGACGGCAAGGGAATCGAGCAGGCGATCGAGGTCGCGCAGATCCTGCAGGGGATGTTCGACCGGCTGGGACTGCCCAGTGTGCCCAAGACGACCGGGAAGCGCGGGCTCCACGTCTTCGTGCCCCTCGCACCGGGGCATACCTACGACGACGCGCAGGCGTTCGCGCTGTCGGTCGGCGAGACGGTCGTCCGGAAGCTGCCGCAGGTGACCCTCGAGCGCGCCAAGGAGAAGCGGAAGGGGCGCCTGTATTTCGACTGCCTGCAGAACGGGTATGGCAAGACGGTGATCGCGCCGTACTCGCTGCGCGGCGTCGACGGAGCGCCCGTGTCGACCCCTCTGCGGTGGAACGAGGTGGAGCCCGGGCTGGATCCGAAGCGGTTCAACCTGCGCACCGTCCCGGACCGCTTGAAGGATGTCGGCGACCTCTTCGCGCCCGCGCTGCGGCAAGGCGTGCGGCTGCCGAGGTTCAAGCGGTGATGCGCGACCTCTACGCAATCCTGCTCTCGGATCCGGAGCTGCGCGAGCCCGCGGATGAACATCAGCCTCCAGGCGGATGCACCGCCACGATTGCCTTGACGATGAACGAGTCGGGTCCCGAGCCGCCGCCGATGCCGAGGTTCAGGTCCAGCCAGCGGGTCGCGAGGTCGACGACGCCGAATCCGCGGTGCACCTGCTCCCGCAGCGGCAGCAGCGCGTTGATGGGTCCGAGCCCGGCGTAGTACTCGGCGCCGAGCGACAGCGCGTCGGTGACCCACCACGCCGCCTTGGCGCACGGCTCCAGCTCCGGATGGAACCCGCCGTTCAGCTCGAACGAGACGATCGGATTGAGCCACAGGCCCAGAGGGCCCCGGTGCGCTTCCAGGATCGGCCGCAGCTCGCCCCCGCGCCGGGCCGCCTCGTACGCAGCCGGGATCCAGGACAGCTCGCCGTTGAGCGCCAGGCTCAGCCACCCGAAGGCGGGCTCGAGGAGCCGCGCCTTGATCCGCAGCTTCGTTCCCGCATAGTCGTACGTCCCCTCGGGGCGCAGTGCCGATTGCAGATAGGCGCCGACTTCCAGCCAGTCCGTCAGGCCCAGGTGCGGCTCCAGCGTGGCGTGGGCGACGTGGTGGGTCGGCAGCTCGCCCGCCGGGGAAGCCTGCTCCGACCCGTGCAGCACGCCGTTCAGGTGGACTTCCAGCCCCGGCGTGAGCGGAGGCGCGGTGCTCGCGTCGTAAACCTGGATCTCGAAGGCGTCCTGGGCGCGCGCGGCCGCGGCGCAGAATAGCACCAGGACCAAAGCTCGCATCGGAGTACTCTACGGCGAAACGTGCGGTCCCGCCCGTCATCTGGATCCACATTGGAGGTCGACATGGCCGAGAAGCGCTATCTGATTGTGGGCGGAGGCATGACGGCGCACGCGGCGGCACAGGGGATCCGCGAGCTGGATCCGCGGGGGGCCATCACGATGCTCGGCGCGGAGCCGCACCCACCGTACGCGCGGCCGCCGCTCTCCAAGGCCCTCTGGAAGGGGCAGCCCGAGGACTCCGTCTGGTTGCCCCAGGTCGCCGGCGTGAAGCTGCTCTCCGGCCGCCGGGCGACCTCCGTGGACCGGAAGGCGCGCCGGGTGACCGACGACCGGGGCGAGTCCCATGGCTACGACAAGCTGCTCCTCGCGACCGGCGGCACGCCTCGGCGCCTGCCGTTCGGCGGAGACTCGGTCGTGTACTACCGCACTCTGGACGACTACCGCCGCCTGCGCCGCGCCGGGAAGCGGGCGGTGGTGATCGGGGGCGGGTTCATCGGCAGCGAGATCGCCGCGGCGCTCTCCATCGACGGGCGCCAGGTGTCCATGATCTTCCCCGAGGATGGCATCTGCGCTCGCGCCTTCCCCAAGGACCTGGCCGCGTTCGTCACCGGCTACTACCGGGAGAAGGGCGTGCAGGTGCTGGCCGGCGACGTGCCCACCGCGATCTCGGAATCGGGGGCGGTGCGCTCGAAGTCCGGCCGCGAGCTGCCGGCCGACGTGGTGGTCGCGGGCCTCGGAATCGCCCCGGAGACCAGGCTCGCCGAGGAGGCGGGCCTCGAGGTGCGCGACGGGATCGTGGTGGACGCGCAGCTGCGCACCAGCGATCCCGACATCCTCGCCGCCGGCGACGTGGCGCGGTTCCACAGCGACGTCCTGGAGAAGGAGGTCCGCGTCGAGCACGAGGACAACGCGAACACCATGGGCCGGCTCGCGGGCCAGGCGATGGCCGGAGCGTCGGTCGCCTGGCGACACGTGCCGATGTTCTACTCGGACCTGTTCGACCTCGGCTACGAGGCAGTGGGAGAGATCGACTCGCGCCTTACGACGGTTGCCGACTGGAAGGTCCCCTTCCGCGAAGGGGTGGTCTACTACCTCCGCGACGGCCGCGTTCGCGGCGTGCTGCTCTGGAACACCTGGGGCCAGGTGGACAACGCGCGCGCTCTCCTCGCCGAGCCCGGGCCGCACCGCGACCTGAAAGGCCGCCTGCCGCGCTGATTTCTCCGCCGCCGCGGCGCCCGGTGTTACCCTGCCTGCGTGGCAGACGAGATCGTCATCCCGGCGTTCCGCAGCGTTCCGCGCACCGGCGTCATCTACGTCACCTCCGAGGCGCATCGGCGGGGGTACCGCTCGCGCGATCCGAGCTGGTGCAACCTCGGTCAGGGGCAGCCGGAGACGGGCGAGCTGCCCGGCGCGCCGGCGCGCGTGCACCAGGTGACGATCGAGGTCGACGATCAGGAGTACGCGCCGGTGCCCGGGGTCTGGGAGCTGCGCGAGGCGGTGGCCTCGCTCTACAACCGGCTCTACCGGCGCGGGATGCCGTCGCAGTACAGCGCCGACAACGTCTCCATCTCGGGCGGCGGACGCGCCTCGCTCACGCGTGCGGCGGCTTCGCTGGGCCACGTCAACCTCGGCCACTTCCTGCCCGACTACACCGCGTACGAGGAGCTGCTCGACATCTTCCGCGCCTTCACCGCCATCCCCATCCTGCTGGAAGGCGAGCGCGGCTACGCGTTCACCGCGGACGACCTCCGCCGCGAGGTGCAGGGACGCGGGCTTTCGGCCCTGCTCGTCTCCAACCCGTGCAATCCGACCGGGAAGCTGGTGCAGGGAGAGGAGCTGTCGCGGTGGGTGCGGCTCGCGCGCGAGCTGGAGTGCACGCTGCTCATCGACGAGTTCTACAGCCACTACGTGTGGAGCTTGCGGCCGGGACAGCTGCCCATCGAGAGCGCTGCCCGCTTCGTCGAGGACGTGGACCGCGATCCGGTGGTGCTCTTCGACGGGCTCACCAAGAACTGGCGCTATCCCGGGTGGCGGGTGACCTGGACGGTCGCCCCGAAGACGGTCATCGAGGCGGTGGCCAGCGCGGGTTCGTTCCTGGACGGCGGCGGCAGCAAGCCGCTGCAGCGAGCGGCCATCCCGCTGCTCACCGACGAGCACGTGCGCGCAGAGACCCTGGCGACCCATGCGGCGTTCCGCGACAAGCGCGACCGCATGCTCTCCCGGCTCGAGCGGCTCGGCATCCGCGCCGACCGCGCGCCGGACGGCACCTTCTACGTCTGGGGCAACCTGGCCGGGCTGCCTCCGCCGCTCAACGACGGGATGGGCTTCTTCCGCGCGGCGCTGGAGCGGAAGGTGATCACCGTCCCCGGCGAGTTCTTCGACGTGAACCCCGGCAAGCGGCGCAGCCACCGCGCCTCGCGCTTCCGCAGCTACACGCGCTTCTCGTTCGGGCCCCCGCAGGCGGAGGTCGACACGGCGCTGGGGCGCATCGAGGAGATGGT
>DASWGI010000171.1:0-3969 GCA_036393835.1 Myxococcales bacterium
CTCTGCGGTTGCTGCCCAGTCGTTGGCCTGCTCGGGGACATCCATTGTGGTCCCATCGTAAGCTCGTCGGCTGCTGCCGTCGAGTTGACAGAGCGACCGTGCAGGACCGTGCTTCGGCGTACCTGGCTTGACGGGTCTTGAAGCGTGCTTGACGGACGTTTCCAGAGCGAGAATCTGGTCTTACGAGGGGGCTTCAGGGGACTGAAAATCCCCGTGACGGTGGTTCGATTCCGCCTCTGGGCACTTTCAAGCCAACGAAATCAGGCAGATCTTCTCGAGCGAAAATCGATTCAGGTATCGGCAACCGTGCTTCGAGCGTGCCCTCTCGAAGCACGGTCCGCCGGTTTCGTCGCGGGTCGTCGTCCTCGAGCTTGCGCGAACGTTGATGACGGCGACACGGAGAGACGGAATCTCCGATTCGGACGCGAACGCGGCTCAGGCTTCGGGCACTCGGCCTCGAATCAGATCCTCACTCAATCTCCGCAATCGCTGCTGCCGTTTCAGCTCGGCCGACCACACCGGGGCGGCAAGAGAGAGAGCGCAGGGTCGCGGTCCACCGACTTGCGATAGCGGCGGGCGAAAACCCCCTGGCGGCCCGCATCTGACTCACTTTCCTTCGCGCCAGCCGGCCAGGACCCGATCGACCTCGCCCCGCACCGCCTCGCGCGCCTCGCTGCGCTCCATCCCGCTCATCAGAAACTCGTCGTAGAGCGTGTTTCCGTGACGGACGGCGGCGACGACCGCGAGGATCAAGGGGCGCTCTTCCATCTCCTTCGCCGCCGCCGTCCTCCCGACCCGGCCGCTCTTCCGCACCGTCGCATGCCGAGCGATGGCCTCTGCCTGTTCGGGCGGGCAGCCCGGAAAGAGCCTCCGGATCCCCTCCGCCATCGACCGCGCAAGCGCCTCGTCTTGCACGGCGCGACGTTCGGTCTCGCGCGCCCTGCGCCGCGCTCGCCCCTCGGCGTCCGCCAGGCATTCCGCCTCGGCTTTCTTCAGCGCGAGCTCCTCGATGAGAAAGGCCCTGCCGCTCGTATCGCTTGCGGCAAGTTCCGGGTGCCCTGGCACTCGCGGCAGGTCCAATCGTTCAGCGGAGAGATGACGACCAGTTCCTTCATGTCGGGGGGCGATGATAAGCGAGCCAAGATGGGCGAGGATCCGATTCCGCTGGCGCTCGCGATCTCGCCCTCGGGCGCGGTACATCTCGACGCGCGGCCTCCTCCGGAGAGCTGCGTTCCGGCCGCGCTGGCGCGGACGTTCACCGCCGACCTCGCCCGCGGACCTGGCTTCGCCATCCTTCAGCTCGCGGCGCGACATCCGGGCGAGACCTTACCGCCCAGCGTGGCCTTCTTCCGCGACCTGGGGGCACTCTTCCTGGCCCGCGCCTGCGCGCTCCCCGAAGGCGGCGTGGTTGCGCCCCTGGACGAGCTGGCCCGTCTGGCCGCCGGAGCACCGCCGATCAGCGGCGGCGAATACTTGCGCACCGCTGCGCTCGAGGCGCTCTGGCTCGATCTGGACGCCGCCCTGCGCGACGAGCTTCGACAGACCTCGCTCGAGCAGTGGTTCAAGGACCGCCACGCCGCCTGGAACGTGGTGGGCCGCGTCTGCTTCCACCTCGCCGAGAACAAGGCCGACGAGCAGCGGCCCTTCGCCTTTCTCGCCACCTACACCACTCGCTTGTCTCGGGCGGCGCAGCCGCAGCATCGGCCGCTCGGGCAGGCCCTGCGCGATTTTGCCTCGGACAAGAGCGCCCTCCTTTCCCTGCTCCTGCCGGTCCAACGTGCCTCGGCGCAGAGCGCGCTGGCGAAGGAGCTGGCCGACAGCGGGCAGGTGTTCCGCACCCTGACCTGGACGCCGGCCGAGGCCCTCTGCTTCCTGCGCGAGGTGCCCGCCTTCGAGGCGGCGGGCATCGTCGTCCGGATCCCCGATTGGTGGAAGAAGCGGGCCCGCGTGAGCGTCGACGTCAGGCTGGGAGGGCGCAAGCCTCCGGCGCTCGGGCTCGATGCGCTGGTCGACTTCGACGTCCGCCTGGCCCTCGACGGCGAGCCGCTGAGCGAGAAGGAGTGGAAAGCGCTCGCGGCGCAGCACGAGGGCCTCGCGCTGGTCCGCGGACGCTGGGTGGAGATCGATCGGGACAAGCTCGAACAGGTCCTCGCCCACTGGAAGCAGGCGCAGCGTGCGGCCCGCGGCGGAGGGCTCTCCCTCCTCGAGGCCATGCGGCTTCTGGCCGGGGCCGAGGGCGAGGCGGCCGCGCCGCTCGACCAGGGGGTGGCGGACTGGTCGCGGGTCAGCGCCGGCCCCTGGCTCGCGCAGGCCCTCGCCGGCCTGCGCAGTCCGGACGCGCTCGAAAAGCTGCTGCCCGGCCCCGAGTTGCGCGCCGAGCTGCGGCCGTACCAGGAGGTCGGCGTGCGCTGGCTCTCGTTCACGGCCGGGCTCGGCCTCGGAAGCTGCCTCGCCGACGACATGGGTCTCGGCAAGACGTTGCAGGTGCTCGCGTTCCTCCTGGCGCGCAGGAAAGCCGGGCAGGCGGCGGGCCCGAGCCTCCTGGTCGCGCCAGCGTCGCTCTTGGGAAACTGGAGCGCGGAGATCGCGCGCTTCGCGCCCACGCTGCGGACGCGGATCGAGCATCCCTCGGCGCACGAGGAGCAGGCCGAAGATGCGGACCTCGTGATCACCACCTACGGCATGCTGCTGCGCAAGCCCGAGCTCTCGTCCGCGGCCTGGGACGCCGCCATCCTCGACGAAGCGCAGGCGATCAAGAACCCGGGGGCGCGGCAGACCCGCGCGGTCAAGGAGCTGAAGGCGCGCGTGCGCATCGCGCTGACCGGCACGCCGGTCGAGAACCGGCCGCTCGACCTCTGGTCGATCTTCGACTTCCTCAACCCGGGCCTGCTCGGGTCGGCCAAGGCGTTCGGGCAATTCGTCAAGAAGCTGGAGAAGCGCGGCTACGGGCCCTTGCGCGAGTTGACGCGGCCCTATCTCTTGCGGCGGCTCAAGACCGACAAGAACGTCATCCGCGACCTGCCCGACAAGACGGAACTCACCGCCTTCTGCGGCCTGACCAAGAAGCAGGCGGCGCTCTACCAACAGACCGTCGCGGAGCTGTCGCACGCTCTAGAAGGCGCGGAGGGGATGAAGCGGCGCGGCCTGGTCCTGGCCTCTTTGCTGAGACTCAAGCAGATCTGCAACCATCCCTCGCAGTGGCTGCGCGACGGAGACTTTGCCCCGAAAGCGAGCGGCAAGTTCGCGCGGCTCTCGGCGCTCTGCGAGGAGATCGCCGCGCGGCAGGAGAAGGTTCTCGTGTTCACGCAGTTCCGCGAGCTGACCGAGCCGCTGGCGGCGTTTCTCGAGCAGCTCTTCGGCGCGCCCGGCCTGGTGCTGCACGGCGAGACCAAGGTGCGCGAGCGGCCGGCGCTGGTCGAGCGCTTCCAGACCGGCGAGGCGCCCTTCTTCGTGCTCTCGGTCAAGGCGGGCGGCACCGGGCTCAACCTCACCGCCGCCTCGCACGTCGTCCACTTCGACCGCTGGTGGAACCCCGCCGTCGAGGAGCAGGCCACCGACCGCGCCTTTCGCATCGGCCAGAAGCGCAACGTGCTGGTGCACAAGTTCGTCTGTCGCGGGACGGTCGAGGAAAAGATCGACGCCATGCTGGCGGAGAAGCGGCGCCTTTCGGGCGAGCTGCTCGAGGGCGGGGCCGAGGCGCGGTTGACGGAGATGAGCGACGCTGATCTATTGCGCACGGTCGCAATCGATCTCGACCGCGCGCTCGACGAGGCGGCCTGACCAAGAGGGGCGATGGCCTATTACGATTTCGGCGGTTACGGCGGGTTTCCCAGGTACGTCCCGGTCGGCGAGCGCCGGGCCAAGGCGCTCTTGCAGGCGAAGAAGCTGGAGAAGCGCGGACGCGTGCTGGAACCGGTGACGCTGGCGGGGAAGCGCATCGCCAGCTCGTTCTGGGGCAAGGAGTGGTGC
>DASWGI010000172.1:0-10575 GCA_036393835.1 Myxococcales bacterium
GAAGGCTCCAAACCTGTCAATCGCAAACGACTCGCATACGTAAGTTGTCCGATTGGACCGGACGCCGCGTCCACGAAGTGGATCCGCCCCGGGGCGGGACGCGGCGCGTCAGACGGGCGACTCGACTCGCCGGACGACGCCTCGCCGAACCGCGCTCTCGCAAGCCACGAGGGCAGCTCGTCGTCTGGCACTGGCGGTGGCGACTCGGAACGCTGCGCCCAATGCTGGAGACGCCGTATCGAGCCGGAACACCTTCGGCTGCATGGCGGCTCCGCCTAAGCCATCAGGTGGCCGGGGATGGGCAGGTTGTCGCCCATGACGACAGGGCCCACCGGCACGAAGGGGGGCGCGAAGGTGGGGATCTGGCCCTTGCCCATCACCAGCATCACCTGTTGCATCGGAAGCCACATCAGGAAGGCGAGAGCGAGCACGGTGGCGATGGCGTCGTGGAGCGCTTCGTATTGCTTCGTCTTGTCCTTGTTCTTGAGGCCGCCGTCGAGCGCGTCGTCCATCGCCTTGGCCATCGAATTCGGCATGCAGATCTCGGTCATCATCGGCGAGGGGCAGCAGATGAGCGGCATCGGGATGTTCGGCATCGGCGGCGCCATCGGGCCGGGGAAGACGACGAATGCCGGGTACCAGGGCAGCCCCGGCACCATGACCTTGTCCTGCCACTTCTTGAAGCACTGCGAGACGCCTTTCGCGACCGCGTCGCGGTGCTTGGCCTTGTTGCCGGTCCAGGCGGCCACCTGAGGCGCTTGCTTGATGAGGCTCTCGAGCTCCGGGCCGTCGAGGCAGCCCGGCGTGCCCAGCGCGGTGAGCGCGTTGACCTTCAGGTCCTTGAACTTGGCCTGCAGCTTCCACATGTTGTGCGCGAAGCCGATGGCGTCGAGCATCGTGTCGTGGAAGTCCTTGTACTCCTTTCCGATCTTGTCGCAGGTCTCCTGGTGGTACTTGTTGGGCATCTCCGCCGCCATGAACCAGGGCGGAATGAGCTGCGGGATCGCCTTGCGGTCCCCGGAATGGAACTGCGCCTCGTCCTTGATCGAGAACGAGCTCTTCCACTCCGTGCCCAGCTTCAGGCCGTGCGTGAAGAACTTCAGGTTCCCGAGGATCTTGATGAACGTGAGCCCCGGCATCGCACCCCCTCCTTAGTTTACCACGGGCAGGCGAGCGCTTCCACCCAGCGCTGGATGCGGCAGCGGGTGCGGGCTGGCTACTCGTCGAGGTGGTCGCGCTTGAACTGGTCGATGGCCGCCTTGGTCTCCGGGGCCGGGCTGTCGCCCACGGCGGCCTCCAGCTGCTTCAGGATGGACTTCACCGCCTCGCGCTTCTCTTCCTTCAGCTTGCGATCGGCGACGGAAGCCATCGCCAGCCGCTCGACGGTGGCGGGGCTCATGGTCGGCATCTGCGGATCCCAGATCTCCGCGCCTTGAAGCACCAGCGTATCGAGCGCGACGCCGGTCGCCTCGGCGACGCGTTCACGCTGTTCCTTGGTGAGGGCGACGCGCGTCTCGCCGTTGCCTTTGGTCTGCGCGTAGGTCCTCTCCAGCCCCGCCGCCATCTGCCCGAGCTCCTCGGCCATCTGCGCGATCTGCTTGCCCAGCTCCTGCACGCGATCGGCATTCGTCTCCCGGGCGATCTGCTCCAGGAGCGGCTGCATCGATTTCTGCTTGCGCTCGATGTCTTCGAGGCTGGCCATGGGTCTCGGCTTGCGCTTCGTCGCGGTCGATCGATCATCCGGGCAGAACGCGCCGGCGTCAAGGCGGGGTCAGCGCGCGCCCGCCGCCGGGATGGCGATCTCGCGAGCGGGCTTCGGTTCCCAGCCCGACGCGTGCTGCGCCGGGAAGAGCTTGCCGTAGGTGTGGTCCGCCTTCTTGCGGAGCCCGAGCTGGATCAGATCCAGCGCCGCATCGGGCAGGCGGAAGAAATTGCGCGCGAGGGCCGCGTCGTCCGCGTACGCGCGCTTCACCTCCTCCAGCGACCAGGACGCGGGGAACGGCCGGTAGCGCAGCGGCGGCTCGCGGATCCACCACTCCGTGAATCCACAGCGGGCGTGGTGCTCGTCGTAGATGCGCGTGCCGGGGTAGGGGACCAGGACTCCGCGGGCGTTGAACGCGGCGGCGACGGGCGCGGCGAAGTCGATGAAGTCGAGCGTCGCCCGGAGCTCGTCCAGCGTCTCGCCGGGCCAGCCGAACATGAGGTTCAGCATGCAGTGCAGGCCCAGATCGCGCGCCCAGCACAGCACCGAGAGCACCCGATCCACCGTGACGCCCTTGCCGATCCGCAGGAGCATCTCCGGGTCGCCGCTTTCCATGCCGATGTCCACGCCGCGGCAGCCGGCGCGCTGCATGGCCGCCAGGATGTCCGGGTCGAGGTGCGCGGGATGCGCCGTGCAGGTCCAGTGCACCGGCGGCTCGATGCGCGCCAGCTCGGAGCACAGCTCCAGCATCCGCCGCCGGCCCACCGCGAAGGAATCGTCGAAGAAGCTGAACGCGTCGAAGCGGACGCGCCCGCGGAACGCCCCGATCTCCCCGGCGATGCCCCGGGCGCTCCGGTACCGGAAGCGGCGGCCGGTCACGTTGTTGGAGCAGAAGGTGCACGCCGCGGGACAGCCGCGGCTGGCGAGCAGCCCGGCCGGCCCCACGGGCTCGCGGGCGCCGTACCAGGCCGGGTCGAACAGATCGAGGGCCTCCACCGGGGAGGCGAGAGCGTCGAGGTCGAGCAGGAACCCGCGCGGAGCATTCACCGCGGCCCCGCCGCGCCAGACCAGGGAGCGCACCTCGCCGAATGCGCGCTTCCCGTCCAGCGCATCGCACAGCTCGGCGAGCGTCTCCTCGCCTTCGCCGCGGACGACCAGGTCGAACCCGTGCGCGGCCGGCTCGAGCGGCGCCACGGTCGGATGCGGGCCGCCGCAGACCAGCGGGATCGCCGTCCGCTCGCGGAATGCGCGCGCCAGCGCGTAGGCCTCCTGAGCATAGAGCGTCTTGCAATGGATCCCGGCGAGGTCCGCGCCGAAGTCCAAGGCGCGCGAGACGATCTCGCCCTGGTCGCGCGGCGCGTGGGGCGCGCTGGCGTCGAGCAGCGCGACCTCGTGGCCGCTCCGGCGCAAGGCCGCCGCGAGATACAGGAACGAGAGCAGCGGCGTGCGCACCGTCTCGTCGGTTCGCGGGTTGACGAGGAAGACGCGGGCCATGGGTCCTCAGTCCCGCAGCGAGGGCAGGGCGGGCGTCTTGCCGTTGCGTGCCGCGCACAACGCCGGGGGATAGGGATGCCGCGGAGGCGCGCCCACCGCGTCGCAGCCGGGCCAGGGAGCGCGCAGCAGGCATTCGCCGACGTCGAGCGCGATCGGTCCGGGAGGGTGTGCCCGCGCCGCGCGGAAGGTGCGCCCCGCGCGCTCGGTGCGGACGTGGAGCGCGCGCACGGCGCGCAGCGCCAGCGCGTCGTCGCCGGCGGTCGGAGCGTCGCGCCAGCAGGGCAGCTCCGGCCAGGAGAGCGCGTCGAGGGCCGCGTCCCACCGCGCGCGCAGAGGGGTCCCCGGCGCCGGGACGGAGCGGAGCAGAGGCTCGAGGTGCGCGGCGTGGAAGGCCCGGGCCAACCGTAGGTCGCGGTGCAGATCGATCAGCTTCCACCAACGCTCCGGGTGGAAAGCGTCCGAGAGGAGGTGGGGCGCGCCGGACTCGAGGAACCCGAGCCAGCCGTAGCAGCGCATCGCCTCGACGCACGGGGCGCCGAGCGGGCCGCGCAGATCCAGCCCGCCGGCTTGCGCGCGCACCGCCTCCCGCGTCCCGATGCGAAGCGCCACGAACCCGCCCACGGCGGCGAACCACGGCGCTCCCGGGATGGCGTCCTCGCCGCCCGGGGCCGGGAAGACCTGCTCGGGCCACGCCTCGGAGCCGATCCAGGCGGCGAGCGCCTCGTGCAGGTTGGCCGGCGCCGGCACCAGGTCCGGATCGAGCGGGTGCAGGTGGGACAGCTCGTGCAGCAGGGGCCCCACGTAGCGCGCATCGATCAGCTCGACCGGGCCGCGTCCCCGCCAGGCCTCCTCGGCGAGGTCGCCGGGATACGCGTACAGCATCGGCATGCTGCGGCCGAAGTGGCAGCGCGCGTACAGCTCGGCCAACGTCGGCCGCGCAGACACCAGGGCCTGCGGCGTCGCGGCGCCGATGACGCGGGCGCAACCCATGCCGGCGCCGGCCACCAGCGCGAAGAGCCGGTCGAGCGCCTCGCGGAGCCGGGGCAGGCGGCGCAGGTCGAGGCGCGCGGAGAAGAGGCGTTCCTCCGCGCCGCCCGCCGCGCGGAGCTGGACTGCGAGCTGGGCGGGCATGGTGTCCAGGTAGTGGCGATCGAGGTCGTTCCCGCGGAGGAGGCCGGCGATGGTGAGCGCCTCGAGCATCCCCGCGGGCAGGGCCGCGCCGATCTCGGGACCGCGGCGCAAAGGATTGCGCGACAGCGCCGCGGCGTATCCGCGCGCGACTCCCTCCTGGAGCGCAGCGCGGCGCGACAGCACGGAATGGACCAGCTCGATCACGGCGCGCCGCCCCCCCGTTCCACCTCAACGCGTCGCGAGCACCAGCAGCCGTCCCGCGTCCGCGTCCGACAGGCCGAGCAGCTGCTGCACGCGGCCGAGCACCGTCTCCTCCTGCAGCGGGAAGACGCGGTCGGCGCCCATCACTCGCGCGCAGCACTTGAAGGCCAGCTCGCGGTAATCGGCGTCCTTCAGGTCGCCCGCGGCGGCCGCCAGGCACGCATCCAGGCCGTCGGCGAGCATCCACTTGCGCGTCTCGCGCCCGATCTCGCTCACCACGCCCACGCGTTCCAGCATCGGGTTCCCCGCCACCTGCCGCTGGATGGCCAGCGCTTCGCTCCCCTCGACGTGCCCGTCCGCCCAGGCGGAAAGCACCATCATCTGCACCACGCGGCGCGCCTGGACGGGGTCGAACCGGTCCATGGGGCCATTGTGCCCAAAGAGGGCCCTCCAGGTCGAGGCCGGCCGCCGCCGTATGCGGCGCGGCGCTGCGTATTTCAGGCCGGCTGGCGCCGTTCGAGGTTCCGCTTCATGAAGGCGGGCAAGACCACCAGGATCAAGGCGAGGGTGATGCCGATGGCGATCTCCAGCCAGCGGACGTGCTTCACCAGCTCGTGCGAGGCGCCGAACTCGTAGCCGATGCCCACCATGATGCCGACCTCGATCATGGCGACGGCGCCGTTCACCGCGATGAACTTCCAGGCGGGCGGCTTCGCCGCCCCGATGGCCAGGTAGATCGGCCCGCGCAGCCCGATGAGGAATCGCGCCAGCAGGATGGCGCGGAGCGGGTGCTCCCGCACCAGCTCCTCCGCCCACCTGCGCAAGGCGGGGTTCACGATCTTCCGGCCCCAGCGGGACTCGAGGAACTTCGGCAGGAGCCCCCGGCCGAGCAGGAAGGTCACGGTGTCGCCGACCAGGACCCCGGCCAGCGCGGCGAAGTACGCCTCGAGCAGCGATACCGCCCCTTGGTGCGCCAGATAGCCGGCGCCCAGGAGCGCCAGCTCCTCCGGGAGCGGGACGACCAGCGTGGAGAGCACCACGCCGAAGATGGCCCAGTCGGTTCCCGTAGCGTGGCCCCAGTACCGGAGAGTGCGCACGGGCCCGGTCGAATTCCATCCTGGAGAGGCAGGGGACCGCCAGCCGCACGCCCGCTCCGCCCGCCTCGCCCTCAGCCGCGGGCTACGGCTTCTGCGCCGCCCTCCGTTCCATCAAGGCGCGCTTGTTGCGCTCGCCGCGCCGTTCCAGGGCCGGCCGCAGCACGCGCATCAGCCGCGGCGAGACGTAGCCGAGCGTACAGAGCTTTCCCGAGAACCACGGCAGCGCGATCTCCACCCGGCGCTCCCGCCAGCAGCGGAGCACCGCGTCCGCCACTTGCCCGGCGGTGCTCATCGGCTGGGAGAAGTTGAGCGCGGGCGCCTTGGCGAGGTTGCCGAAGAAGTTCGTGTCCACGGGGCCGGGCGAGACGATTCCCACGTGGATGCCCCGCGCGCGCAGCTCGCCGTGGAGGACGCGGGAGAAGGCGCGCAACCCAGCCTTGGAGGCGCTGTACGCCGCCTCGTGCGGGACCGGGACCATGCCCGCCAGGCTGGCGACGTTCACGATCGCGCCGCCCTGGCGGAGGTGCGGCGCCGCTGCGCGCGCGAGCACCACCGGCGCGGTCAGGTTGGTGGTGATGACGTCGCCCAGCTGGCGGGGAGCGAACTGCAGTGCCGGTCCGCGGTGGTTGAGGCCCGCGTTGTTCACCAGGAGGTCGAGGGCGCCGAACCGCTCCAGCACGCGCGCGGGGAGCTCCTCGAGCCGCGCCAGGTCGGTCACGTCGAGGGGGTAGATGGCGGCGCGCTCGGGTCCCAGCTCGCGCGCCGCCTCGCGCAGGTTGGCCTCGGTGCGAGCCACCAGCGCCACCTTGCCTCCGCCCGCCACCACGGCGCGCGCGACGGCCAGCCCGATGCCCGACGACGCCCCGGTCACCAGCGCGATCTTTCCCTCCAGCATGCCTGCCTCCCAGGTCAGCGCTCCGGCTCGACCATGCGGTAGCCGATCCCGCGCACCGTCTCGATCAGATCGCGTCCCGCGCCCAGCTTCTCGCGCAGGCGCTTCACGTGCGTGTCGACGGTGCGCGTCTGCAGGTCGCTGGAGACCCCCCACACGTCTTGCAGCAGCGCCTCGCGCGTCTGCACGCGGCCCAGGCGCGACATGAAGGTGGTGAGCAGCTTGAACTCGAGCGCGGTGAGCGCGATCTCCTCCCCGTCGACGTACGCGCGGTGCGCGGCCGGGTCCACCCGGATGGGCCCCACCTGCTCGCGCGCCTGGTCCGCCTCGGCGCCGCCGCCTCGGCGGAGGATGGCGCGGATGCGCAGCACCAGCTCGCGGACGCTGAAGGGCTTGGTGACGAAGTCGTCGGCGCCCACCTCGAACCCGACCACCCGGTCCACCTCGTCGGTCCGCGCCGTCAGCATCAGCACGGGCACGTGCCGCGTGCGCGGAGACGCCTTGAGCTGGCGGCAGACCTCGTTCCCGGGGATGTCGGGGAGCATCAGGTCGAGCACCACCAGGTCGGGGACGCGCTGCCGCACCTTCTCCAGCGCCTCCACGCCTGCGTACGCGGCGGCGGTCTCGAATCCGGCCTGCTGGAGGTTGAATTCCAGCAGGCGCACGAGGTCGCGCTCGTCGTCGACGATCAGCACCTGGGGCGAGGGGGGCATGTCCTTGCGTTCTCGCGGAAGCGCGCGCGTAGCGCAACTCTCTCAGCGCGCCGAGACTGCCGGCAGGGGCTGCGCCGCGGGGGCCTCGTCGAGGACGGCCAGCGACCGCGCATAGTACTCGAGCAGCTCGAGGGCGTGCGGGTGCGCGCCGATCCGGACCGCGGCGCCCGAAGCGGCCACGGCTCGCCGGCGCGAGAGGCGCTCGACCCCGATCCGCACGATCTCCTCCGCTTCCTCCAGCGACAGGACGTCGGCTTCCAGGCGGGCGAGGTCGCGGTTGCGGTCCTCGTTCTCGAGGAGCTGCGCGCGGCCCTGCCGCTGCGATTCGAACTCCTGGCCCAGCGCGATGGGCACGCCGAGCGCCTCCAGCTCGTTGCGCAGGTCGCGCACGCGCTCGGCCAGCCGCGAGCGCGATGCCTCGCGCAGCTCGAGCAAGGCGCGGGCGACCAGCGGGACGGGCGTGGCCGGGATCGAGCGCGCGATGCGCGCCATTAGATCTCGCGCCACCTCCTTGGCGATCGCGCGGCGTTCCTCTTCGGAGCAGCGCGACAGGTCCCACCCGCGCGCGGCGGCCATGCGGCGGAACGAGACCGGCTCTCCGAACGCGAGCGCCACGTAGCCGTTGCGGTGCAGGCGTCCGAAGGCGGCGCGCAGCAGGTTCACGGCGATGCGCGAGGGCACGATCCAGAGGAGCCGCAGCGCGCCGCGCAGCTTCTCGGCGGCGCCGGGCGGGTGCTCGCGGCCGCGCTTCTCCGCGAGCAGCGCCTCGTCCTCCAGTACGCGGTCGTAGTTGATGCCGACGGGCACGAAGAGCAGGTCGCGGTCGAAGCCAGGCTCGGCCGAAAGCTGCAGCAGGGCGTCGAGCAGCCCCACCTTCGGGCTCCGCAGCGCTCCGTCCCGGGTGAGACCGCCTTCCGGGAAGATTCCCTGCGTGACTCCCTGCCGGGTGATCAGCTGGAGGTAGCGCCGTAGGACGGTGTGGTAGAGCGCGTCCGGGAAGCCCCGGCGCACGAAGAAGCCGCCGAACGCCTTGAAGAGCGCGTCGAGCGGGAACACGCGCGCCCACTCGCCGACGGCGTAGCTGATCGCCACCTGCCGGGCCAGCGCCCACCCGACCACCACGTAGTCGAAGTTGGAGCGGTGGTTGATGAGGAAGACGGCGGTCGCGTCGCGCGGCAGGTCCCGCAGGGGGCGCGTCACCACCGGCCGGTAGGCCGCTCCGATGGCGGCCCGCGCCAGCTTCATCCCGACCTCGTAGTACGCGGCGAGCGAGAAGGCAGGGACGATCTCGTCGATGTACGCCTCGACGCGGCGGCGCACCTCCTCGGCCGGCTCGCCGGACTGCGCGGCGGCGAGCATCGCGCGCTGGACCACCAGGTCGTTCAGCAGCTCCTCGCGCACGAGGAGCTTCCCGCCGAACTTGAACAGGTCGACGCGGACCCCGTGCCGCTGCGCGAATCGCCGCGCGCTCCGGTGCAGCCGCTCGCGCAGCGTCCGCAAGAGGGCCCAGCGGATCAGCTCGTACCCGAGGACGGCGAGCAGGATGGCGACGGCGAGGCGCACGGAGCGCATTGTAGGTCGAGGTCCGGGTCCGGGTCGAAACCCGCGTTCAAGGTCGCTCGCGGCGCGGCGCAAGACGGTGTAGAGGAGGCGTTCTCTTCCCGGAGGAACACATGCGGATCGTCTCGACCCTTGGAGCGCTGCTCCTGTTCGCTTGCTCGGGAGCGCAGAAGCCCGCGGCGGGGGACGACGCGCGCTCGCGCGCACAGGCCGTGGTCGCCGCGCCCGATCGCACGCCCGAGGACCGCGCGCTGGACGGGGGCCGCAAACCGGCCGAGACGCTCGAGTTCCTGCGCCTGCAGCCGGGGATGAAGGTGGCCGAGCTGGGAGCGGGCGCGGGCTACACCACCGAGCTCATGGCGCGCTCGGTGGCGCCGGACGGGGTCGTCTACGCGCAGAACCCCGACCTCTTCATCCAGCGCTTCCTCAAGACGCGGTGGCCCGACCGGCTGTCGCGCCCCGCGATGAAGAACGTGGTCCGGGTGGACCGCGAGTTCAACGATCCGCTGCCGGCCGAGGCGAAGGCGCTCGACCTGGTGCTGATCAACGTCATCTACCACGACACCACGTACATGGACGTCGACCGCGACAAGATGAACAAGGCCGTGTTCGACGCGCTCAAGCCCGGCGGCGTCTACGTGGTCATCGACTCCAGCGCGAAGCCGGGCACCGGCACGGCCGACGGCAGGACGCTGCACCGCATCGAGGAACAGGCGGTGCGCGCCGAGGTGGAGCGCGTCGGGTTCAAGCTGCAGGCGGATGGCGACTTCCTGCGCAACCCGCAGGACGCGCGCGACTGGGACTCGTCCCCCGCGGCCGCCGCCTCGGCGGGGCGGCGCGGGCAGAGCGACCGGTTCGCGCTGCGCTTCGTCAAGCCTCAGTCGCCGCCGTAATCGGCGGCGCTGCGCTTTTCCCAGCGCGGACAGTATGGGATCTGTTCGCGATGATCTTGCGGCTTTCCGTGCTGTTCGCCGCCGGGCACGCGCTCTTCCGGGCGCGCGGCTTCGAGCTCAGGGAAATCGCCTCCGGCGAGCGGCGGGTGCTCGTCTACGACCGCCGCGGTTCGGGCAGCGCGCCTCCGGTCGTGCTGCTGCACGGGCTGGGCGGCAGCGCGGCGTCGTTCGCCTTGCTCGCCTCCCGCCTCGCCTCCGCCAGCAGGCGCGTGTTGGTGCTCGACCTGCCCGGGCACGGACGGAACCGCTTGCGGAAAGGGGAGGAACCGGCGGGGCTCGTCGAGCAGGCGCAGGCGCTGGGCAGCGCCCTGGCCGGGCTCGGAGAGCCGGCCGTGCTCATCGGCAACTCGCTCGGGGGCGCGCTCTGCCTGCACGCCGCGCTGGTGGCGCCGGAGCGCGTGCGGGCGGTGGTGGGGCTTTCGCCCGCCGGCGCGCCCCTGCTCGATGCCGATCGCGAATCGGTGCGCGAAGTCTTCCGGGGCGATCTCCGCGCCGCGCTGGAGATGCCGGGGCGGCTCTATCGCCGCCCGCCGCGGCTCGCCCGCTTGTTCACGCGCGATCTGGCCCGCCACTTCGCCGCTCCCGCCGTGCAGCGGCTCCTCGCGCAGGTCGGGCAGCACGCGCTGGCCCCGGAGGACCTCGCCCGCATCGAGCAGCCGGTGCTGATCCTGTGGGGTGAGTCCGACGGCATCCTTCCCGCTTCCAGCGTCGAGTGGTTCCGGACGCACCTGCGCAACGGGACGGTCGAGGTCCTCCCGGAGTGCGGGCACCTGCCGCAGATGGAGCAGCGCGCGCTGGTGCTGGCCAGGGTGCGAAGGTTCCTGGCGGAGCT
>DASWGI010000173.1:0-1720 GCA_036393835.1 Myxococcales bacterium
TGGCATGGGAGAATTAGGCTGGCGCAGGACGGCCCCGCGCTTTCGCCTGAAAGCTACGCGATTCTGGCTGCTTGGTTGTGGGCGCTGCAGGATTCGAACCTGCGACCCCTGCCGTGTGAAGGCAGTGCTCTACCGCTGAGCCAAGCGCCCGTGAGGCGCGCTGAATTCGCACGGCGAGCGGGCGCAGTCAAGGCCCGTTACCTTCGGCGGGATGCGCGGTCCGGCGTTCGCGTGCGGCGTCCTCCTCTCGGCCACGGCGTGCTCGCGCGAGCGCGGGCCCGCCGCACCCCCTGGGCCCGTTGCGCTGCAGGATGCCTTCGCGGGGCTCCGCTTCCAGGCCCCGCTCCAGGTCCTGCAGGTCCCGGGCGAGGCCCGCTTCGTGGTGGTGGAGAAGCGCGGGACGGTGCAGGCCGTCTCTGGAAGCGCGGCGACAACCTTCCTCGACATCCGCTCGCGCGTGAACTCCGTGCCGGGCGAAGCAGGCTTGCTGGGCCTCGCCTTCCACCCTCGCTGGGCGCAGAACCGGCAGGTGTTCGTGAACTACACCGCCCCCAGCGCCGCGAGCCCGGCGAATCTGAGGACCACCATCTCGCGCTTCACCAGCGCCGACGGCGGCGCCACGCTCGATCCGGCGAGCGAGCAGGTGCTGCTCACGGTCGAGCAGCCCTTCGAGAACCACAATGGCGGCAGCGTCGTGTTCGGGCCCGACGGACTGCTCTACCTCGGGCTCGGCGACGGAGGCTCGGGAGGCGACCCGCTCGGCAACGCCCAGAACACGTTCCGGCTCCTGGGGAAACTGCTGCGGATCGACGTCGACTCGGGAACTCCCTACGCCATCCCGCCGTCGAACCCGTTCGCTGCGGGAGGCGGCCTCCCGGAAGTCTATGCGTTCGGCTTGCGCAATCCGTGGCGCTTCAGCTTCGACCGGGCCACGGGCGCGCTCTGGGTCGGCGACGTGGGACAGGACACCTGGGAGGAGGTCGACGTGGTCGAGGCCGGCGTGAACTACGGCTGGAACCATCGCGAAGGAACGCACTGCTATCCTCCCGGGATGTCCTCCTGCGCCGGACAATTCCGCGACCCGGTCGTCGAGTACTCCCACGCGGAAGGCGCCTCGATCACCGGCGGGTACGTCTATCGCGGCGCCGCCGTTCCGCAGCTCGCCGGCAACTACGTGTACGGGGATTTCGGCTCCGGCCGGATCTGGGCCGTTCCGGCCACCGGTCCCTACACGCCGGTGCAAGTCGGCCAGGGCAACGCGATCTCCTCCTTCGGCGAGGATGCCCAGGGCGAGCTGTACGTCGTGGACCTGGTCGGCGGCCAGGTGTCCAAGCTGGTCGCCGCGCCCTGAGACAGCCCCTTGCCACGCGCATTTCCTGCGTTATCTGAAAGGCATGGATACCGCCGGCAGCAACAACGACAAGCGCGAGATGGAGGTCGACGGCGGCTGCGCGGTCTGCGGCGGCCCGGTCGCGGTGAAGTTCTCCCGTTCCCGCGCGGTCAGCGTCTGCCGCGCCTGCCACCACATCGCCATCGCCCAGGTGCACGTCGAGGACGGCAATCTCGTCTTCGAGCAGGTCGTCCGCGCAGCGGCCTGAAGCTACTTCCGCGCCGCCAGGAGCTGGTCGAGCTCGTCGGCCAGCTCAGCGCAGCGGCGCTTGAGCTGCGAGAGGCGTTTCCCCGCCGATTTGAAGTCCTGGCGGGTGACGAGCCCGGCGGC